>NZ_JACSWC010000285.1 GCF_016888165.1 Halomicronema sp. CCY15110
TACTCTTTTCCACGGTTGTGGAGTTGATGAGTTTGGTGGTGTGTGGCATCAGCCCCTCAATTAATGCGGCCTATCAGGCCCTAAACTAGCGAGGCTGCGATATGGGCCCATTTAGTTTTTATGTATTACCTGAATAGCTGCAAGCCGAGCAACCCCTCACAAAAACAAGCTGGAATAGCTGCACATAAGGCAACTACTCCATCTGACAAAAGTGGGGAAAGCCGATTGAGTGAGGGCGATCGCGCTTTTTGAGCCAGTTTTCACTCGCCACGAGATCTTAGGGGTTTCAGCCAACTGGCACAGTTCCTTTTAGCAGCGACTAATCCAGATTCAGTCCAGCGGGTTTCGCCAACTGGCACACTCCTAAAACAGATGTCCATAATTACAGAAGTCGAGATATCTAGATATAAGGAAAAACAACCACAATCTTCTTCACAGCTCTGCTCCTCGCCAGTCAGGGTAAAAAAGTCCTCGCCATCGATGCAGATCCTCAAGCTAACCTCACCTTTTATCTCAACCACGAAGTTCAGCCCAATGAACCCAGTCTGTTTGAGGTTCTGACTGGGCAAGTACAGACTGAGGATGGGATTTACGAGACCGGCTATAGCAACCTGTTCCTTATGCCTGCCGACCGCGGCCTTTTCAAAGTCTCAGATTTCTTAAGCAGCAGTGGTACCGGTGCCTTTGTGCTCCGCATTCGGCTCAAAGCTGTCGCTGACTTGTTCGACTATGTTTTGATCGATGTTCAGCCATCGCGATCTCAACTCTGCCTCACCGCCGTCGGGGCCTCCCAGCATGTTGTCGTTCCCGTCGAAGCCAACGTCAAAGGAGTAAACTCCCTCGTCGACACGCTCGATTTTCTGCAAGAACAATCACACCTAGAAGCCTTTGCTGGCAAAATCCTGGGCATTATCCCGTTTCGAGACCGCTGGGTAGGCAATACCAGCCCTCTAAAGGTGTTTTCAATACCGCTTAATAATTGCTGTCACTCAGCCCGAGAGGAAGACGGAGCTAGT
>NZ_JACSWC010000286.1 GCF_016888165.1 Halomicronema sp. CCY15110
CAGCCCTCTAAAGGTGTTTTCAATACCGCTTAATAATTGCTGTCACTCAGCCCGAGAGGAAGACGGAGCTAGTGAGGCTACAGCATGACTGTTGACGATATTTGAAGTCATGTGCAGAAACCCCTCAAGACGTTGAATGATGGGCTTAGTCGCGGATCAAATTCAAGAGTTTGTACCATGATTTTAACCGACGTGTTCGAGCGTTTCGTGAGCGAAAGTCCGCTGACTGTGATGCTTCGAATCGTGTTGGAACAGAGCTTATCGGCGGCTGAAGTCGATGCGCTGTTTGAGCAGCAGTCGCAGCGACAGTACCATCGGGAGCTACTCTTTTCCACGGTTGTGGAGTTGATGAGTTTGGTGGTGTGTGGCATCAGCCCCTCAATTAATGCGGCCTATCAG
>NZ_JACSWC010000287.1 GCF_016888165.1 Halomicronema sp. CCY15110
GGGGGAGTTCAGTCATGACCAAAGCCTAACATCCTCTGCTAGCTCATCGCTTGAGTCAACCTGGTTGAGCAATTACGAAAATTGTTACCTGGCAGCAATGCTCATCCCCGAACTCACCGCGCCACGTCACCAAACCGCAACGCAACCTTCACCAAACCTTAAGGCGAAGATGAGCGCGAGATCTGGCATCATGTAAGTCCAAATTCTGTTATCGAATTTTTTCAGTCCGCAACACTGAAAATGCTTGTCCGGTTTCAGGCGCTAATCATATCGCCGCACTTCTGCTCTCCTGGGGTTAAACCGTCATGTACTTTGATCCGATTTACTTCGTCTTTATGGTGCCCGGCATTATTGCCACTATGTGGGCCCAAAGCAAAGTCAAAGGCACTTATCGCCGCTACTCTCAAGTGCCATCCACCATGGGCATGACCGGCGCACAGGTGGCCCAGACTATCCTCCACAAAATGGGGGTACAGGGCGTCAAAGTCGAGCAGGTGCCGGGGGAATTGACCGATCACTATGATCCTGGGGCGAAGGCCGTGCGTCTGTCTCAAGGCATTTATGGCTCAACGTCGTTAGCGGCGGCGGCGGTGGCGGCCCATGAGTGTGGTCATGTTCTGCAAGATGTGGATGACTACAAATTGATGAATGTGCGGGCCAGCCTCGTCCCAGCGGTGAATTTAGGTTCGCGGCTCGGCCCCATTCTGATTTTTGCTGGGTTTATGCTGCAACTGTTTGGCTTGGCTTGGGTCGGGGTGATTCTCTTTGCCTCGGTCTTGCTATTCCATATTGTGACGTTACCGGTGGAGTTCGATGCCTCTCGTCGGGCGCTGAACCTGATCGACGAATACGGCATTCTGCAAGGCGAGGAAAACAAAGGGGCGCGGGCCGTTTTGCAGGCTGCCGCCCTCACCTATGTGGCGACTGCCTTCACCGCATTACTCAACCTGATGTACTACGTCTTGTTATTGTTGCGACGTAATTAGCCGGGGGCGGCGGTGAATTCGTTGCGGTCATGGGGTCAGCGGCTAGCCTAGCGAAATGTTTGGTAAGTCGTTCCTGACGCGCCATCAGGGACTGTCTGGAAGCGATCGCAATTCACCCATTGGGGATCGGCGGGAAAATAACATCCCAGTAACGGCAGTGCTTGGGGGGCTGGGTAGCTGAGTAGCTGGGTCAGTTCCGTGTCTGGAGTAGGTACTTTAATTGTCCGCGCATCCCTTGGAACTCTGACAGACGATCAACTATTCAGGCAAGCCTAACTGAGGATTGGATAAATCGGGGGCAGTGACGGCTCACGCATCCCCGCCTAGCGATCGCGATCGCTAGGCGGGGATTTTGTTATACTACAAACACTACATTTTTTGATCGGGATGGTGCTTCATGGCTGAGTCGGTAATCAACGCAACCCAACTTTTGATTTAATCGGCAAGGTCAGAAGCGATCGCTTCACTCTCGACGTTTTCGCATGCCTTGAAGACCTTGCCTAGCCATTGGTTTCTTTGAGGACAAAACATTGACTTTAGATGTATTTGGCTGGTGCCCAGGCAGCAGCCTTGACTTGGCGTTTGCGCAGTCTGCGCAAGCGGGTTTTGCGGTGGCGCGTGTGGTGGCAGAACAGCGCGGTGCCTATCAGGTGCAAACCGCTGATCAAGCCGTGATGGCCCAAATCACGGGGCAGTTGCGGCACCGTGCCGCTGACCCACTGATGCTGCCGGCGGTGGGCGACTGGGTGGTGATCGAAGCTGTAGCGGCACCAAACATCGCCATGATTCAGCAGGTATTGCCTCGCCACAGTCAGTTTGTGCGCAAAGCCGCTGGCTCCACAACGGTGGGTCAGGTGGTGGCGGCCAATGTGGATACGGTCTTCCTCATGGCGGGGTTGGATGGCGATTTTAACCTGCGACGGCTGGAGCGCTATTTGGTGACGGCGTGGGACAGTGGCGCGAACCCAGTCGTGGTGTTGAACAAGGCGGATGTGTGTGCGGATGTGGCGGCCGCGATCGCTCAAGTTGAGGCGATCGCCGTCGGGGTGCCCATTCATGCCATCAGCGCTGAACTCGGTCAAGGGTTGGCCCAACTCGATCCCTATTTACAACCGGGTAAAACCGTTGCCCTCATTGGGTCATCGGGGGTCGGCAAATCGACCTTGACCAACTATCTGCTGGGTGACGAACACCAGAGCACCCAAGCCGTCCGCGCCGACGATAGCCGGGGCCGCCATACGACCACTCATCGACAACTCATTCGCCTGCCGTCCGGCGCGTTGTTAATCGATACGCCAGGGATGCGAGAGCTACAGCTGTGGCAGGCGGGCTCAGGCTTGCAGGAAACTTTTGCTGATATCGAAGCGTTATCCGCCGACTGCAAATTCCGGGATTGCCAGCACGACCAAGAACCGGGCTGTGCGGTACAGGCGGCGATCGCCCTGGGGCAACTGGCTCCCCAACGCCTCCAGAGTTACCAAAAACTCCAGCGCGAGCAGCACTGGATCGAACAGCGCCGGGAGGGGCGCGCCCACCAAAACTCTAAACGGCGTTGGAAACCGATCACCAAAACCCTGCGTCAGCAGCCCAAACGCTGGCAATAAGGTGAGCCAAGCTGGGGTCAGAGGGAGCGATCAAGTATCTGTTTAACGTGAGTTCGGGATCAGAAATGAAGGGGCTGAGTCAGCTGAAACTAGTCAAAATTTTCCTGGTCAAAATTTTCAGCGAGGCCCCTCCCATGAATAGTTTAGAAGAGTGGTTTTGCCACCTTGATGATTTTTGCCGCAGCTTTGAACTGCAATGGCGTCAGACGTTGCTCGGCTCCGGTGTGCCGCAACGCGATATGCCGCTGGCATCGCTTAGGGAGCTGCAACTAAATAAAGTACCTGTTCAATCCGGTTTCGACTTCGCTCAACCTACCAGTATCGAGAGTTGAGCTGAGTCGAAACTTTGTTCATGGGGATCTCTTTTGCGCGCAAGTCCCTTAGCGATCGCCAACGGTCGATGAGTTTGAGCGAAATCATGACGATTCTGGTGAGCTTTCATCGCGAGTCCTATCGCAACTTCAAGCACTTTTACCAGAAGCAGGTCTGTCGCTACTGATAGGGAACGACCCGCTCCAAAACATTGGTCAGATTGAGCATGCTCGGCATCGCAGTGGCATGCCTTTTCTCGCTCATCTGATGGGCGGGTTGATGGCCGACTCTGACTATCCCACCAAGCCCGCTCTAGACTTGACTTCCAAGGCACTAGAAGCCCTTCCTCTAGCGATTTTCTAGCGTCGAACTCACGTTGGTTCGATTCACATAACCTCACACGCAGCGACAACAGTCAGTTAAACGTTAGTCGGTCAACTGTCTCGGTTCCATTCCTCACCGAAAAACGGGGCAGTTAGGCCTCAGCCTAGTTGCCCCTGGGGATGTGATTAAAGTCAGGCGATCGCTCAAGCCTGCTGCCAAAGCTGACCAATCTCATCCGGCAAATTTTGGCCCACTGCCGCGTATTTATCCTGGGGCAGTGCTTTTTTGAGGGCCGCAAAGACGGCTTTGGTGACGGTCTTGGGGTCGGCCTCTCGGGGGAGCGCCCCTTCTTGGTTGAGCCGCAGTAAGAAGGTGTCGGAACTAATCGACAACTGCCGCAGTGGACTGATGCGGCTGAAAAATGCCACCATCACATTTGGGTCGTTCCACAGGTCAGCGATTTCCATGTTGGCCTTTGGGGCTTCGGTGTGGAGTTCTTCCGCGATTTGATCAATCTGCTCGGTGGGCATCATGTCGCGCAAGATTCGGAACACGACTTTAGCCGCCATTTGCGCCTCATTGTCGGTCTGAATCGAACTCTGTTCGATGATCGTTTCTAAAAATGTCTTTTGCTGTTGTTCTGCAGTTTGATCTGCCATAAATTTCCTTATGCGTCGTCTTCAGAAGATTTCAGCTAAATCATCATCCCGACTCGCTGTTGTCAATATCGTTTACGAGCGGGAGGAGGCTGTTCAAATCGCGAGATTTTGAACCGGCCATTAGCTGAAACCCTCTCAGCAAGATTGAGTAATCTCGCCCTATTGCTTACCAAGTTAGAAAATAACGCCGGGTTTTTCCTCGCTCAGAGGTTATAGCTAGGTTCCGTCAAATTCCGTAATTGTGCCATGCAAAAAATTAGACTGCGGTTGGGGCGCGGCCGATAATGCTGAGAGGAGATCGCCTTTACCAGGAGAAAATCAATGTCACCGACCACCGTTTGGCTCACGATCGATTGAGGCAGAGAGGCCCGAAGCCCAACAGCAAACGATGACTGAACTGCTGTTTCGCGAGATGAACGGTTTTGACGAGGTGGAGCGGTCGGCGGATCCGGCTGCGCCGGCAGGGGCATGGAGGCGGCTTGGCTATGGAGCATGCTCACGGTGGGAAGTGACGATTGAGAATGTGAAGCGGCTCGGCCAAGAAATGCAAGACCGCCGACTGGGCAAGCCCATAAGCTTTACGGTCAAGGCGGGCGATCGCTGATCGCTCCGAATCCCCCTGAAAAAGTTCGTGCCAGCCTCCAGGGCATGTCGTGATTGCGGCATGACTGGGCAAGGCGTCGCCATAACGGCGGAGTCTAGTGCTACTGTCACAGCAAGGCATTAATCGATTGAGGTGTGAATATGAGGTACCTCCTGGCGGGAGACATTGGCGGCACTAAAACTATTTTGCGGTTGGTGGGGGTGGACGCCGCCCAGCTGCACACCTGCTATGAACAGGAATATGTCTCGAAGGACTTTCCCGACCTGGTGCCGATGGTGGAAACCTTTTTGGCCGCTGCCCAAGCGCAGGGCACAGACTTTGGCAAACCCACGCGGGCCTGTTTTGCGATCGCGGGGCCAGTGGTCAACAATACCTCCAAGCTCACCAACCTGACGTGGAATCTGGATGGTGATCGCCTCGCCCGCGACCTGGAGCTAGAATCCACCGAATTAATCAATGACTTTGCCGCGATCGGGTATGGCGTATTGGGGCTCGAACCGACTGACCTGCAGACCCTGCAAGCAGGCAGCTCCGACGACGCTGCACCGATCGCCATCATTGGCGCGGGTACGGGCTTAGGCCAAGGGTTTCTGATCAAGCAAGGGGAGCAATTTCAGGTCTTTTCCTCCGAGGGGGGACATGCGGACTTTGCGCCTCGCTCCGAGTTGGAATTTCAGCTGCTGAAATATTTGCTGGACAAGCACCAGATTACGCGGGTATCGGCAGAACGGGTGGTGTCGGGGCAGGGCATCGTGGCGATTTACCAGTTTTTGCGCGATCGCGGCATCGCCCAAGGCACCTCTGAATTAGCCGACATTGTCGAGACCTGGGAAAAAGAAGCAGGCCAGACCAAAACCGTTGATCCGGCGGCGGCAATTTCTCAAGCGGCGCAACAGGGAGCCGATAGTCGGGCCGTGCGGACGATGAATCTGTTCGTCGGAGCCTACGGTGCTGAAGCGGGGAATCTTGCCCTCAAGCTATTGCCCTACGGCGGTTTGTATGTCGCGGGGGGCATCGCCGCCAAAAATTTGTCCTTGATGACGGCGGGCGGCTTTCTCGATGCGTTCATCCACAAAGGCCGGGTCAGCAAACTGTTAGAGGCGGTGCCCGTGCGCATTGTCCTCAATCCTCAAGTGGGCCTGATCGGCGCGGCGCGGCGGGCCGCTGGTCTATAGCGGCGGCACTGGGTCGGAACCGCATGGGTCTGGAAATTTCGGGACGATTCAGCGATCGGCTATTCTGATGCAACAAGGGTGGGGGCCTGCCAACCGTCGCTCCCCACTGCTGGGATTGAGCGGGGCGGCATTGTGCCCTGCCTGCGTTCCCATTGTTTCAAATGCTGCGTGATTGCGGGTATGGCTGGTCATAGTAAATGGGCGAATATTAAGCGCCAAAAAGCACGTGTCGATGCGGTGAAGGGCAAAACCTTTGCCAAGCTCTCGCGGGAAATTATCGTCGCGACGCGGACGGGTGGCCCGGATCCGGCGGGCAATTTTCAACTGCGAACGGCGATTGATAAGGCGAAGGCGGCGGGCTTTCCCAATGACAATATCGATCGCGCGATCGCCAAAGGATCGGGTCAACTCAGCGGCGATGACGCCCTCGAAACCATTCGCTATGAAGGGTATGGCCCCGGTGGAGTTGCCGTACTCATTGAAGCGCTGACGGACAACCGCAACCGGACGGCGGCGGATCTGCGTGCGGCCTTTAGTAAGAACGGCGGCAACTTGGGCGAAACGGGCTGCGTCGGCTGGATGTTTGAACCAAAGGGCGTCGTCACCATCGTTGGCCCCGTCGATGAAAATACATTGCTAGAGGCGGCGATCGAAGGCGGTGCCGAAAGTTATGAAGCGACGCAAATCGACGACGATCGCGACGGGTTTGATGTGCTTTGCGACCCGAGTGATTTAGAGACCCTGAACAACGCGCTGCAAGCGGCGGACTACACCATCGAACAAGTCGAAAATCGCTGGATTCCCAGCAACACTATCGACGTGACGGACGCTGACCACGCGCGATCGCTGCTCAAAATGATGGATGCGCTGGAAGACCTGGACGACGTGCAATCAGTCACCGCTAACTTTGACATGGCCGACGACCTCATGGCCGCCAGCGTTGCCTAATTCCAAACAACCGAAAGACCCCTGCCCGAGGGGTGAGGGCTTGAGCGTGAGGGGCACAATGGGGCCATGATTGACGCTGTTCTATCAACTAGAGCCAGCGGTGCCAGAGGCCATCACAGTACAATTGCGGCCATTGGCCTTCGCTTTGTAGAGCGCTCGGTCAGCTAGACCAATCAAATCGTTGGGCAGCAAATTTTGATGGGGAATGATCGCGATGCCCCCGGCGCTATAGGTCAGTAACTTATCGACTCTAGAATTGCCGTGCAAAATTGCAGCATCGGCTAATTGTTGACGCAGGCGGTTATCGATTTTGCGGATGCCACTGGTATCAGTATTGGGCAGCAGAATGATGAATTCCTCTCCTCCAAAGCGAGCCACCAGGTCGGTGATTCGATTAACGGAGGCTTTGAGGATGGCAGCAAATTGCTGAAGACAGGCATCGCCTGAGAGATGCCCATAGTGATCGTTATATTGCTTAAAGGCATCTAAATCACACAGTAAGAGACCGAGTGATTGTTGTTCGCGAATCGATCGCGCCCATTCCTGAAAAAAAATAATTTGAAAATGATGCCGATTGGCCAAATTGGTCAGGCTATCGGTTTGGGAAATTTTAGTGAGTTTAAGGTTCACAGTTTCTAATTTTTTGAGCGTCTCTTGCTCTCGCAATATTCGTTTGATCCGGTTTTTCAAGATAGTGAAATTAACTGGCTTGGTAATGAAATCAGTCACCTGTGCCTCAAAGGCTTCATTAACCAGGCGATCGTCCTTGGTGCCAGTAATCATGAGAATGGGAGGGGGCAAGGCCGCATAGCAATCGTGGATGCGGCGGCAGAGTGCAATGCCATCAATATCGGGCAGGTTTAAATCGAGCAGGATAATATCGGGGCGCTCTGTTTCCAGTACCGCCAAAGTGTCCCGACCATTTTCAGCAGTGATGACTTGAAATCCCGCCGTAGTCAGCGCGACTTGTAGTAGATAACAAGCATCTTCGTCGTCATCAACCACTAACACTTTTGGAGATTTCAGATTTGTCATCTCTGCTCACCCCTAATTAACCAGTTTATCTTGACGTCGATCTGTTGGCCTGAAACTTTATTGATTTAAATTTTATTTTGAATTTCACCATGCTAGAACTTAGCAGCTATGCAATGTTTTAGATGAACTTAGGCAGATGATCAGAGGATGTTTTGCAGAGGTTACTTGGCGCAGCAAAGATTATCCGAGTTCGCTCAATGATCGCTATAAACTCATCCTGGTGTTGCTGCTGTTGGATATTTTCAGGTAGCTAAACATCGATTGAATCACGTTTCAGACATCTTCTCCAACTTATTAATGGGGGGTGTCTGCTAGTACTCGAAGGCATCAATTTGAGGGCTGATTTACCTCTTCTCCCAGCTGACTAGCTGACCCTAATTGAGCGGCCCAGTACTGTAATCGTTGAATGAGGTCGTCATGAATGATGGGCTTGCTCATGTAATCATCCATGCCGGCGGCTAAGCATTTTTCCCGATCGCCCGCCAGGGCATGGGCTGTCACCCCAATGACGATCGTGTGGCGATCGCGGCCCTCTCGCTGCCGCAGTTGCCGAGTCATGTCATAGCCATCGGTCACTGGCATCTGGCAATCCAGTAAGACGATATCAAAATTAGCGATCGCCAACACTTCTAGGGCCTGCTGACCATTTTCCACCGTGGTGATGTCGCAGTCATATTCGCTCAGAATGGCGACCAATAACTGACTGTTGCTGGGATTGTCTTCCACAATCAGGAATCGTAACCCCGATAGCACCGAGGCGTCGGCGTCGGAGTCGGGCTCGGGGTCGGGCTCGGGGCAATCGTCGCTCGATAGGGCCAATGGGCTGCTCTGAGCGGCCACACTGGCGACGGCAGTGGCGTGATCTGTGAGCCCTAACGGCACGATCGCCCAAAACGTTGAGCCGGCTCCCGGTGCACTGGTGAAGCCGATATCGCCGGCCATCAACTGCACGATGCGGCGACAGATAGTTAGCCCTAAGCCGGTGCCACCGAATTGTCGAGTGGTGGAATTATCAGCTTGGGTAAAGGGCTCAAACAGGTTAGCTTGTTGTTCCTGAGGAATGCCGATGCCCGTATCCCGAACGGCAAATTTTATCCATACTTGGTCAGCATCGCCCCTTTCCGGCAGTTGCGACATGGCCAGAGTGATGGTTCCCGCTTCGGTAAACTTGATGGCGTTGCTCAGCAGATTACTCAAGACCTGCTGTAATCGGAAGTCATCGGCCCACACGACCCGAGGAATCGTGTCATCCATCTCGACCCTCAAGTGCAGTCCTTTTTGTTCGATGAGCACGGCAAAACTGGTTTGCAAGTTTTGCGGCAACTGAGAAAAATTAAACGGTTGGATATTGAGTTGGAGGTGCTGAGATTCGAGCTTAGACAGGTCGAGAATATCGTTGACTAAGGTCAGCAAGCGATTGCTATTCACCTTCAAAATATTGAGTAACCGCTGATCCGACTCGGACAAGTCCAGGCGCATCAAGAGTTGCTGTACGCCCGTAATGGCATTGAGCGGGGTGCGAATCTCGTGGCTCATGTTCGATAAAAAATCGCTCTTGGCCTGATTAGAGGCATCCGCCACCTGGGCAACGGTGATCGCATCCTCCAGCAGTTGATTGCGTTCGGCCAGTTCGGCTTCGCGGGCTTCGAGCGATCGCTGCACGTCGACCCGCCGGGTAACTTCGACAATCACCGCCCCAATGCCGCGCTGATCGTCAGCAAAGTAAACCGGATAGTAGCTCGCTTGCCAAGTCCGTTCTTTCTCCGGCTCTTGGGGGGTCCGGCCCTGAATCTCAATTTGGTCAATGGTCTGCCCCGTCGCTAGCACCTCTTGGCAATAGGGTTTGAGGGTCTCGGCCAAGTCGGGCAACATTTCGTCCACCGATCGCCCCAGATGGTCATCGACTGAGGCCCCGTTAATATCGGCCAGGATTTGGTTAATGCGGAGGAAACGAAAGTCGCTATCAATCAGACAAAGTCCCACCGGACTGGTCGCATAGAGCTGCTCTAAGGTGGCATTTACCTGCTGCAATCGCAACTGAGTCTGCTTTAATTCACCCACATTGACGAAGGTCAGAACGACGCCGTCATTCCCTTGACCGTCGCGGAGATAGGGATTGACTCGCATCAATAAGCACTGTCGGTTGGAGCGCAAAGTCACCTCGCGTTCCACGGGCTCTTGGGTCGTCAGTACGGACTGAATGATGGCCAAAAAATCGGGACAATCCAGATTGTTGGTGAGATCGGCCAGGGGCCGCCCGATATCTGAGGGCTTGATATTGATAGTCTGGGTAACGGCTGGGGTGAATTTGCGAATATTGAGACCCGGATCTAAAAACACCACCCCGATGTCAGTGCTGCGGAGTAGGTTGTCGATGTCGTAGTTGAGTTGGGTGAGTTCTTCAATCTTGGACTGATACTCCCCATTGACGGTGTAGAGCTCTTCGTTGACCGACTGAAGCTCTTCGTTGGTGCTCTGCAACTCTTCGTTTGAGGCGAGCAACTCTTCATTGGTGGCCTGCTGTTCTTCGTTGGTGGTTTCCAGCTCTTCGATCGTTATTTGCAGATTTTCGCGGGTTTGCTGCAGCTCATATTCCAGCTCGGTAATTTGCTGCGCCGCTTCGCCCCCGACATCAAACCGTCTGGCGGTGTCGTCTGCGGGGGGCTCAGTGGGCGATAATTGCGGGCTGACTTCGAGGACGACGATTAAGAAGCTTTCGGCTGGGGAGGGATTACTCTGGTCGAGCCCCACCCGCAGATTGACCGCGCAGGTTTCGCTTTGGTGCTCAATCTTAATGCCGGAATATAGTACCGACTCGCGATCGCGCTTGGTGCGATGCAGTGCCGTACTCAGCGGCAAGCGCAGGGAGGGATGCACAATTTCGGTGACATCTAGCAAAGCCTCGCCCACGGGAAACTGCAAGAGATCGGCACCGTTGTAGAACACTCGCAACAGCCGATTGTTGGGGCCGACCAATAAACAGGTCATCTTGCGATCGGCCAGGCCGTAACGAAACACCTCACCAATCAGCCGATTGGTCTGATTTTGCCTGGTTTTAGCCCGCCCTTGATAGGTGAGCGGCGTGACGATGGACTGCCGCGTAATCGGCAATGCTGAAAGCTGCGTGTCCCGTCGCTTGTTGTAGAGTTTCCAGCGACTTTCAATCGTGGTGAACTCCGACTCCAGGCTACCGAGGGTTTCGGAGTTGCCCAAAAATAGCACCCCAGCTGGGGCCAACGTGAAATGCAACAGTCGCAGCACCCGCTGCTGCAATTGCGGCTGCATGTAAATCAGCACGTTGCGACAGCTGACCAAATTCATTTTGGAAAAGCCCGCGTTTTTAGTCAGATCGTGGGGAGCGATGATCAACATCTCCCGCAGCGATCGGGTGACCTGATACTGGCCGCCTTTAAAGTTGAAGTAGCGCTCTAACCGCTCCGGCGAGATCGCATTCGCAATATTTTCAGAATAAGACCCCTGGGCCGCGACTTCGAGGGCGTTGGTATCTAAATCAGTGGCAAAAATTTTGGCCTGAATATCCCTATTAGAGCGGCGCAGCGCCTCATCCACCAAAATCGCCATGGAATAGGCTTCTTCGCCCGTGGCGCAGGCCGAGACCCACACCCGAAATTGCTGTCCTTCATCTAGTCCTTCAATCAGCGAAGGCAATACCTGCTGCTCCAATATTTCCCAGGCCGCCGCATCGCGAAAGAAGGCCGTCGCCCCAATTAATAAATCCTGACGTAGCGACTTTTGCTCTTCCGTCGAGCCCTCTAGCAACCCCAAATAACTTTCTAAATTTACCCGCCGGGTGAGGGCACAGCGATGATGGATGCGCCGACTGAGCGTACTGACCTTGTAATGGGAAAAATCAATATCTTCCCGCTCTGACAGCACATCCAAAATGTTTTGGAGCATGTCGGGGTCGATCAGGCTAGCGTCGCTCGCAGTGGACGCCGGAAAGTTATCGGAAAATCGAATCAGTTCGAACACAGTCTGCGCGAGATCTTCCGGTGACAACACCTCATCCACCAGCCCCGAGGGAATCGCATTGGACGGCATACTGGTAAACTGCGCCGTTTCGGCAGACTGTACCAGAGCAATGCCCCCCGCGCGACTCACCGCTTGTAAGCCTTCGGTGCCGTCTTTGCCTGTACCCGACAACAAAATGGCGATGATCTGCTCGCCCCAGCCGCCAATCAGGGAGGAGAAAAACCGATTGATCGGATAATCAAATGCCCCTGATTTATCTTGCAAATTGAGCCGTCGATCTTGAATTACGAGCTGCTTGCGCGGCGGCAATACGTACACATGCGCGGGCTCTAACAGCATCTGATCTTCAGCCTGGCACACCGTCATGACCGTTTGCCGCTGCAAAATATCGGTCATCATGCTTTTGTGGTTGGGCGATAAATGCTGTACCACCACAAACGCCGCGTTGGGATTATCCGGCACGTTGGCAAAGAAAGCCTCTAAAGCCTGAACTCCTCCCGCTGAAGCGCCAATACCGACAATGAAAAAATGCTTGGAATTGGCTTTGCCGATGACATTGCTGTCGTTCATGCACAAGTGCTCGCAGTTGCAATCTTGACCATTAATGATTGTGTTATCGGTTTGTTCATACTTTTCGAATGGCCGCAAAACTATGAGTTCACACTCTCTTTTGTGGATGTGAAATCACTCAGAATAGTTTGCGCCTCGCATTGCTCAAGACTCTTGCACAATCACAGGCTAGCCAGCAGTTCTAGCAGCCTTTAGCTACGTGAATGTCAACAGCTCGTCACCTGGAAACTTGGCGGCTTCAGGGTAAATTGCAATGGTGAAAATTAAAAATTAGTTAAGTTGAATTGGTTAGAAAAAAATATTTATTTAGGTTTATGCTAGCTAATGTGCCGTTACTTTGCATCTATCGTTTGTCTGAGTTTGGCGTCTCAGGCCCAATCCCATCAGTGTAAAAAAAATCGTAAAAAAATCCTCAATCCCCCATGAGTAAAGAGTTCTCATTGAAGCGGGTGATTGTTGGATGGCTTCAGAAATCTTCTGAGGGTAGTGGGTTTCAGTATGTTTGGGGAGTCGTTCTGGTGTCTGGGGCGATCGCGGCAGTCTCGCCCTAGTCATGCTTCACAATGCCGATAGCCCACTGTCATCAGCTGCCCGTCAAGATTCATGCGATGCTTCATCCGTGACCCATCGCCCCGGACGAGTGGCGGACAAAATATCGCTGTCCTGACCGTTGGCCCAGCGTGCAAAGTGCGCCGCCACGGCGGGGACTAACCCAAAGGGACTGGTAAACCCAGAAAACACGTGGCCGCCCTGCAAGCCGGGGATTGGCCCGGCCAGGGGTAAGCCGTCTTCACTAAAGGCGACGCGGCAGGCGTGCCACTGCCCCGGCACTGCGGCGAGCGCTGGCACCAGGGGTTCGATGCCGTGGCGGAGGCGTTGTTCTCCTTGGGCGGCATCGAGGGCGGGCTCTAGGGCCGTGTTGATGCGGCTAATCTGGCCGATGCGCAGGCGACCATCGGGAAACTGGACGCAGCCAGAGTCCAGCATGGGCGGGCGCAGTTCGTGGCCGGGTTCGTCCCACCAGCTATGGGTGTCGTCGCGGCTCGATTCTGACTCGATCGCCGATCGCGTCAAATCAGCGGGCATGATCAGCGATCGCAGTTGCCAGTCCAACGGTGGCGTTTCCACGACTTCCGCATGGCTGAAATATACCGGCACTTTGACCCCAGCGGTTTTGATCAGTTCACGGGTGAGCCCGCCAGCGGCCACCACCACCTGGCCCGCCGCATAGGCTTGGGTGGGCGTTGTGACGCCAGTAAGGCGATCGCCCATGCGCACTAATCCCGTCACGGTGGCGATGATGATCTGTCCGCCCGCATCTTGCAGCCCGTGGTTGTAGGCCTTGACTAAAGCGGCGGGGTCAACGTGGCCATGGCGCACGGTGAGGGCTCCAGCGATCGCTGCTGGATTCAGATAGGGCTCCCGCTCCTGGGCTTCCGCCGCCGTAATGGGGACTGGCGGCGTTTCGACGGCGGCGTAGCGTTGGGCCAGCGCTTGGGGGTCTTGACCCGGCTCGACCGTCAGCAGTAAGTCCAGCTCCCGGTAGTGGTGAGCCACGCCGGTCTCATCGGGCAGGGCCGTATATCGGGCCAAGCTCTCGCGGTAGAGCTGGCGCAGCAGCGCCGTATGGCCCGACCAGTGGGGCACCCCGCCATAGGTGTATCGCGTCGCGTTGTCGGGACTGGCGGATCGTTCGAGCAGCAGCACGCTCGCCCCCTGCTTCGCCAGCTCATAACTCAGGGCCGCGCCCGTCAAGCCGTTGCCCACCACAATCCAGTCAAAAGTTGGCATAGCGACTAAGGATGAATTTGCGACAGAATCGTGCGGAGGCGATCGTAATCGTCTTTCAGCTGCACGTTCAGAATGCGCCCGGCTTGTACCAGCCAATCGCGATCGAGCCGCCGCAGTTGATAGACTTCGCGAATCACCGCCGCAATCAAGCCATCCACCGGCGCGCTCCGCGTATCCATCAGCGTCCGCAAAAAGTCTAACTGCTCGGTAAAGGTCACCACCTCTTCGGCAGAGCAGCGATACACCGCTTGGTGTACCTGGGGCGGGCGCGGCGGCAGGTGTTGATAAATCGTGCCATCACCGGCGGGACAAAACCCCACGATCGCCACCCGAAATTCCGTTTTCAGCATGGCAAAAATCTGCGGCTGCTGCTCCCGCAGTTCCGCCAGGGAGAGCCCCAAGGCAGTGGCTCGATGCACCGAGTCCAAGGGACTCGTCGTGGCGTGATAGACCACTCCGTAAATCTGGTGACCAGAGTCTTCGTCCGCCGCCTTGACCCAACTACCAAAGGGCGGCATTTGCGCAAAGTCCAGGGAGTCAGGTTCTAGGCACTGAGCCAAAAACTCCGTGGTCGAGGTCTCAATCACTTCGGCGATGTGACCGGGTTGGGGAGATCGAGTCACCAGCTGCGGTAAAGGCAATCGCATACAAACAGACCTAAGTAGAGGGCAGCGAAATTACTTTTTGCCGCGTCGCTTGTCTAGGGCTTCTAACTCCGAGGAGTTAAACGTGACGAGCTTATCCCAGTTGCCCCCTTCAAAGAGTACGGCGACTTTGCCATCAGCAACGCGCTGCACTTGACCTTGGAACCCGTAGTAAGTGTCGTCCATGTTGACTACGCGGACAGCCGCACCGGGAAAAAGCATACTCTTGGCATCCCTAAAATGTTCACTACTTCATTCTTCTAACACAAAACCGCGATGTTCTCGCAGGGTCTGGCGGCCTTACAGCCCGCTAGGCGTAAAGCGATCGCTCATCACAGTCATTGCAGTTTGCTATCTCTCCCCGGATTTACAGACCCTTGCCAGTGCCGATGTTAATTCAGCGATTAGGGACTTACGCGCAAAAAAGATCCCCATGAACCGAGTTTCGACTGCGCTCAACTCTCGATACTGGTAGGTTGAGCGTAGTCGAAACCGGCTTGATCGGGTACTTAATTTAGTTGCTGATCCCTTAACGCTGAAACCAAGCCGTGAGGGCAACGGCCAACCCATCAGCGGCGTCGTCGGGCTTCGGAATTTTGGGTAAACCCAGCTCCCGCATGACCGACTCTTGCACCATGCTTTTGTCGGCGTTGCCATAGCCGGTCAGCGCCTGTTTGATTTGGGCGGGCGTAAATTCCACCGGGGTGAGCTGATGCTGAGCCAGCACCAACATCACAACGCCTCGCGCCTGGGCCACCAAAATCGTGTTGCCCATGCGATAAAAAAACAGTTTCTCTAACGCCACAAGATCGGGCTTAAATTGCTGAATCAAGCTGTGCAAATCGTCATGGAGGGTGCAGAGGCGATCGCCCACGGGGGTCTTGGCTGGAGTTTCGACAATGCCAAAGTCCACCACTGCGGCCCCAGCTGCCGTTGCCGCCGCATCGCCGCCATCAATCACGCCAAAGCCCAAAATCGCCAGACCTGGGTCAAGTCCCAGAATCCGCTGGCCCACTAGCGGGCCCCGACGGGCTGCCGCCCATTGGTCGCCGCATCTTCATCTTCGAGGGCCACGCCAAACACCTGGCTAAAGACTTTGCCCACTTTGTAACCAGAGTCGATCGACTCTAGGGGATCTTTGCGTAAACGGTGCCGCAGACACATGACGATCACGGTCCGAATATCGTCCAGGGTCACCTCGGTACGCCCTTCATACGCCGCCAGTGCTTTAGCTGCCCGGTTGGTCACAATGTCACCGCGCAGGCCATCCACATCCAACTCCGAGCAGACCTGCGAAATTTTGATGCGGAAATCATGCTCAATTGTGACATTGGGCAACCGCGATTGAGCATCGACAATGCGTTTCTGTAAGTCAGTTTGAGGCTCGTCAAACTTTTGCAAATAGGCTTGGGGATCTTGGTCAAAGTCCGATCGCTGTTCCACAATCTGGACGCGCAGCTCTGGGTCGCGCACGGTGCGAATCTCGGCGTGCATGCCAAAGCGGTCTAGCAACTGAGGACGCAGCTCGCCCTCTTCCGGATTGCCAGAACCGACCAAAACGAACTGGGCGGGGTGGCGAATGGAAATCCCTTCGCGTTCAACGGTGTTCCAGCCAGAGGCCGCCGAGTCGAGCAACACATCTACGAGGTGGTCATCCAGCAGGTTCACCTCATCCACGTACAAAATGCCACGATTGGCTTTTGCTAATAGACCCGGTTCAAAAGCTTTGACCCCTTCGGATAGGGCTTTTTCGATATCGATAGTGCCACAGACCCGATCCTCGGTTGCGCCCAGGGGCAGGTCAATCATGGGCACTTTTTTGGTGGCCTTGGGCAGGGTGTCGGTGCCCCGCTCGCGCTGAATGTCCTGATCGCTAGGCGATCGACTAAAGGGATCGTCCGCGACGACTTCGATTTCTGGCAGCAGATCGGCCAGGGCGCGAATCGTCGTCGATTTGCCCGTGCCGCGATCGCCCATAATCATGACGCCGCCAATGCGCGGATCAATGACATTCAAAATCAAGGCCAGCTTCATATCTTCCTGACCGATGACAGCGGTAAAGGGGAAGACAATGCGGCGAGGAGTAGTCGAACGTTCGGCAGTCGCAATCACAGGCAAACAACTCTCTTACAAATTCTTAAGAACAAGCTTTCAAAAGTGAACCTTCATTGTGCCATAGGGGTTTGCGCCTTCACACTCCCCAACCAGATAAATCATGGAATTGACTGATTCAGGCTACTCAGGCTCGCCCACCGCCGCCCATGATCACTAAGTCTCCAGCTACCCATCCCTTCACCCCAACCGCTGACAAGGATCGCCACATAATCTTGCCCTTGCTCCCTTCCCCCTCACGCACCCTACTAAGTACACACAAGTCATGTTGTAGTAGGATGCTGCCAGAAAACATGGGGTCATCGAGATGGAGAATCCTAT
>NZ_JACSWC010000288.1 GCF_016888165.1 Halomicronema sp. CCY15110
TCAATGACATCATCGGTCTTGAAGACCAAGTTGCAAGCGTTACAACGTCCCTTCTGGCGCTTCAGCAATTGAGCGACTCGGGCCGGGATGAGCGGGGATTGCCCGCGCCTGGCGGCCCAGTAGAGCCAATCGCCATCATAGGGACTACGAGTTCCCTGCACTTTGGTAAAGCGCCGGATGGGCGTGTCCGCATGATTTGCCAGCTGAATCCAGGCATCGTGCTGCGTGCGTGCGGCAAAGACCCATTGGGCGTTGCCGAGGGCCTGCCAGTACTTGCGGTTCACCCATCGCCGGTGCTTCTTCGGATGCCGTCTGCGCGCCCAACTTTGCAGGCTGGCGAAGAGGGTTGCCGAAAGAGCGGAGAAGGTGCGTTTACTCACTTGAGTGGAGTAGTAGCGACACCAGCCGCGAATGACCGGGTTGAGATGAGCGATCAGAGCGGCTTGGGGAGCCGCGCGATGGGATCGCACGATCTGAGCCAGCTTTTGGCGGTGGCGTTTAACCTTGTCCTGAGCGGGTTTGATGAGTGTTTTGAAGCCGAGCGGTGTGCCTCGACAATGCCCCGTTTGGTGTTTACCGACCGGGTATTGCCGCACCTGGAATCCGAGGAAATCGAACCCGGCCTTCCCTTCATCGGCATCAAGCGTATGGGCGATCCGGGTTTTCTCCGGTTTCAGCCCTAAGCCGAATGCCGCCAACCAATCAGCGAGCGCTGATTGAGCTGATTGCACCACCGTCAGATCGGGATGTAAGACCACCAGATCATCGGCGTAACGGATCAGCGTCGGCGCGGGAATTTTGACCTCTTTGCCGTCGATGTAAATGGACTTGCGTGGAAAGGCTTGATGGAGATGTTCCTCCATGCCGTGGAGGCAGATATTCGCTAGCAGCGGCGAAACTGGCCCGCCTTGAGGGACCCCCTCAAAGGTGGAGAACAACTGATTACCATCGAGCACGCCTGCCCTGAGCCAAGCTCGAATTTGACGGCGTAGGGTCGGAAATGTATTGAGCTTGTCCAATAGCTGGTCGTGCGAGATTTTATCGAAGCACTGGG
>NZ_JACSWC010000289.1 GCF_016888165.1 Halomicronema sp. CCY15110
GTTGTCTGCCTTTGAGGCGATTTCCCGCGTCCTTACCTCACAACAAGCTGATTGGCTACTGGGTTGAGCAATTACCAATTTTCAATAAAAGTGCGGCGGCATTACCGATTCCTGAGACCGTGTTTCCTTACACTGTTTTGAGGTTAATCTCATACATGCGCTGCATTGCACAGGAAAATTGCTATGGATGAACTTGCACTTTGGCAACGTTATCAAGACTGGCTCTATCGGCACGAAGACCTCGGGCTTTATCTCGATATCAGCCGCATCCGGTTTGATGACGCCTTTGTTAACCAGATGCAACCCAAGTTTGCCAAAGCCTTCGATGATATGACCGCGCTGGAAAACGGGGCGATCGCCAATCCCGACGAAAACCGCATGGTCGGTCACTATTGGCTCCGTGATCCCGATCGCGCTCCGTCCGCCGCACTGAAGCAAGACATCCTCTCGACCCTGCAAGACATCAAGACATTTACCCAGCAGATCCATACCGGCGCGCTCTATCCGCCCGGGCAAGAAAAGTTCACCGATTTGCTGTGCATTGGCATTGGCGGTTCCGCCCTGGGGCCACAATTTGTCTCCCAAGCGCTGACGGCCGACCAGCCGCCCCTGACGGCTCACTTCATCGACAATACCGATCCCGCTGGCATCGACCGCGTGCTCAATCGTTTGGGCGATCGCCTCGCCACCACCTTGGTGATCGTGACCTCCAAGTCCGGCGGCACTCCCGAAACCCGTAACGCCATGGTGGAAGTGCAGCATCGCTTTGAGAAAATGGGCCTGCAATTCGCCAAGCAGGCTGTCGCCGTCACCGGCATCGACAGCAATTTAGACAAAGTAGCCACTTCCCAGGGGTGGTTGGGCACTTTTCCGATGCACGGCTGGGTGGGCGGACGTACCTCGGAGCTGTCCGCCGTGGGCTTGCTCCCTGCCGCCCTCGAAGGCATCGACATCATTGCGATTTTGCAAGGGGCCAAAGTGATGGACGCGGCGACGCGAGTGGCCGATTTGCGCCAAAATCCCGCCGCGATGCTCGCCCTGAGTTGGTACTACGTGGGCGAGGGGCACGGTCTGAAAGATATGGTGCTGCTGCCCTACAAAGACAGCCTGGCTCTCTTTAGCCGCTACCTCCAGCAGTTGGTCATGGAATCTTTGGGCAAAGAGCGTGATTTAGACGGCAACGTGGTCAATCAAGGGATTGCGGTCTACGGCAACAAGGGCTCAACCGATCAACACGCCTACGTGCAGCAGCTCCGCGAGGGGGTCAACAACTTCTTTGTGACCTTTATTGAGGTGTTGCAAGACCGCCAAGGGGATTCGCTCCCGATTGATCAGGGGGCAACGGCGGGCGACTTTCTCAATGGCTTTCTCCTCGGCACCCGCCAAGCCCTGTTTGAAAATCAGCGCGATTCGATCACCATCACCGTGCCCAGCGTGACGCCCGCCATCGTTGGTGCCCTCATTGCCCTGTACGAGCGAGCGGTGGGCTTGTATGCCTCACTGGTGAATATCAACGCCTATCACCAACCCGGTGTGGAAGCGGGCAAAAAAGCCGCTGCCGGAATTTTGGATCTACAAGCGCGGGCGATCGCGGCGGTGCAAAATGCCTCTAGTCCCTACACTTTGCGGGAGCTAGCCGCCAAGATTGGGGCCGAACCAGACATTGAGACGCTGTACCAAATCCTGCGGCATTTGAATGCCAATCAGCGCCACATTCAACTCTCCGGCTCGCTCCATCAATTAGACCAACTCCAGGTGACGCGCCAGACTGGCGACTGCTAAGGGACTGGCAGGGAAATCATATCCCGGCGGTGATTGGTCGGTGAGTCGGTGAAGTGATTAGTTCGGTGGGACAGCGCCAATTCAGCTACCCAGCTACCCAGCTACTCAACCACTAGCCGTTGCTCCCTGATGCCCCAAACCTAATCAGGAATGGAAACCGTCACGGCTGCGGTCGCGATATACATATCGTCGTTTTTGTCGTCGAGTTCCGCGATCGCTTTACCCACGACCACCATGCCGCCATCCTGTAGCGTCAATGTCTTCTGGCCAAACGGCAAGACCGCCAAGACTTCATCCCGCCGGACGGTATCGGGAAACGGCACTGCGACTTGCACATCCACTAGCATTTCATTCGGATGGGCCAGACCGGCGACTTCCCAGACTCCGGGTAGGGCATTGTGGGCGATCGCGTTCCGCACCGCCCGCGCTGCCGCCACCGTCGGGTCCTGACCGTGCTGGTCAACGCCCATGCCCATTTCAATCACCAAACGTTTTGCGGTCATCCTGTTCCTGCTCTTTTTACCAGCTCTTTTTACCAATTTAAGATTTGCCCATAGACCGCAGCGATTTACGCGGCCGAGTCGGCCATGGGCGATTGATAGCCCTGAATGTTTTCAGGGCGGAAGCGACGAATAATCGGCGTTGCCAGTCGAATTTCGGCATCCGAACCGCGCACCACCACCAGATATTTCCCCGCGTTCAAGCGGTTGCGATACGACAGCGCATCCCCACTACCAAAGGCCGCCGCCGTCCCACCGCCGACAAAAAAGGCTCCCATGGCTCCCGATCCTGCGCCTAGAATGCCACCGATAATTTGGTTGCCAGTCGTTCCCGCCCAGGGAAACGTGTCTAACCCCGTGATCGCGTTGAACCCAAACCCGGCAATAAAGCCGAACGGCACCAGCCAGAACATCATCAACCGTACTTGCTTCCAGACTTGGTTGGCGGGATCAATCAGGCCAAACTCGTCAGCACTCTTGTATCCCCGGCCCAAAATGGTGACCTCGTCCATCCCAAACTTGGCCTCCTCCAGCGCCGAGTAGGCTCCTTCTGCCTGCATGCGATCGTCTAAAACCGCGATCAAATAATTCATCAATAACTCAAACTAATCACAACATCATCAAAAAAGTGTTTGGGTACCCAAGCGTCTCCATCCGTTTGCATCCAGAGAGCTCTTTAGTGAGTACCAGTACAGCCTTCTAATTATTACGTGCCAACTGGTCATCCGTTGATCCGTTGACTGGATTGTGCCGTCTGCAGCCTCACTTCATCAGTCCCCTCTCAATTTACTCAAGCAACCCTAGCTTGCTAGCCTTCAGCCCGATTGCTCCCTCGTCTCTTGACGGCCAAAACCATTCCTTTCATCGCTCCGCTCAAGCGCAAACCTACAAAAAGACATACGAGGAGGCACTGCCAACAGGGTAATATGGCTAGACATGCTGCATCTGTTTGGCATCATTGTTGCTCACCCTTTAGGAAATTATGAGACAGTTCATGACGCGCTTATTGGCAATAGTACTCGTTGCGGTCGTTGGTTTGGCCGGTTGCAGCAATGCTGGCGTGAGCGGCAAGATGACGGGCGACTACCAACAAGACACCCTGACCGTCATTGAAGATTTGAGAACTGCCATCAACGTTGCTCCTGATGGTCCGGAAAAGGCCGAGGCCGAGGCCGAGGCTCGTAACATCATCAACGACTACTTCTCCTATTACCGTCGCGATAACGCGATCGATGGGCTGAGCTCCTTTGCCACCCTCCGTACTGCCCTTAACGGCTTGGCTGGGCACTACAGTTCCTATCCCAATCGTCCCATTCCCGAAAAACTCAAAAAGCGTTTAGAACAAGAATTCAAACAGGTTGAGGCAGCCTTGAAGCGAGGAGCCTGAGCCCCTTGGCCACTCGATCACCCAACCGCTGCCGACCAAAGGCGCGATCGATAAACTGACTGTCACGTTAAACACGTCTTTGGGAAGAGCGGGTTGATTGCCGATCGCCTTCCCCTGTCCCAAGGGGAACGTCTGAGCACAAGCGAGTGCTCTGTCAGCTCTTAATTTTAGGGTGATGCACAGTCGCCAACATCCTATGTCCTTCAGTCAGGCACGCCCTACGATAAACTCAGGGTGAGCGGGAGCTGTACGTTCGGGCTGAGCTGGTCGTTCACGCAGTGGCTCCCTCCAAGAGCAAGCCCTAGATTTTAGTCTTGACGCTGCACTAGCTGTAAATCGAGTTTCGACTTTGCTTAACTTTCGGAGCTGAAAAGTTGAGCAAAGTCGAGATCGGGTTGATTCGGTGTTAATTTAACGGCATTCAGCTTATGCTGGGCAGCTCACATCGCGCTGCTAGAACCGGGAACGGGGACGGATGCAGCGGTCGCCATTGAGCGCACCTCGCTGCGCGACTGCCCAGGTAAGTCAGCATCCGCCACTAAACGGTCAACATTGAAACGGTAGCCGACATTTCTCACGGTTTGAATAATGCTGGGCTGACGGGGATCGGCTTCGATCTTCTTGCGCAATGACAGAATATGGGTATCGACCGTGCGGGGATTATCGATCGCATCCGGCCACGCCCGTTGCAAGAGATCAGTGCGGCTGAGGGGTTTGCCGCTAACCTGCGTGAGCACATATAGCAGGCTAAATTCTTGAGGCGTCAAATCAATATATTCGTCGCGATAGCGCACTCGGCGCTGCACCAAGTCGATGTACAGTGAGCCGTAGTTGAGTGACGCCGGAGCACTCAGACGATTGAAGCGGCGGGCTAAGGCTTCGATTCGGGCTAAAAATTCGCGCATCCCAAACGGCTTAGTCAAGTAATCATCCGCCCCTGATTTAAGCCCGGCAACAATGTCGGCCTCGGTATCCCGAGCGGACAACATCAGCAGATAACTATTGCCCTGCTGCACAATCCACTGACAAAACTCCAAGCTATTGCTGCCAGGCAGTTGTGCATCTAATACAACGAGATTCGGTTGGTGAGTCTGATACGCTTCCCGCGCCCGCACAAGATCAGCAGACTGATGCACGCGATAGCCAGATTGCTGCAAATGCCATCCCAACAGCGATCGCAGATGAGGGTTGCCCTCAATAACTTGAATAGTCGCTATAGCCACCAGATCTTCTCTGTACAGGATCCTAAAATTGACCCTCAACATAACAAAGCGTTAACGAGGTTTTTGTAACGGCAACTACCTGAGTTTGGGGCAAGCCAGTGATTGGGCAGGTGCAGACGTGGCTGAGCAAATCTAAAGAATTTCCATAGCGGCTGAGGGGGTAAGTTTCCAGTCGCCAAGTGGGCATCAGCAGTCGCGGCTGATCAGCCCCTGGTCTGGAGACACGCTCGACCTAAAAGCCCCCGCTTGGGAATGAGGATCCAATAAAGTCCAAATTGTCCTCAGGCCGGCAAGATGTCTGCCTGGGAACAGTCGAGACGGCGATCCCAACTGATTCAATTCTCATTTTTTTAACTCTCATGCCTGGGCCAAGACCAGGGATAGCCCCAAACTCATCGCCCCATCCCCTGCCCTCAGTCGCGCTGTGATGTGCTCGCCGAGGCCTCGCCCCATAACAGCGGCACCCTAAAGCGTGACTGTTGAGCAGTACCGACGCCAATCTCCAAAACCTCGCCAGCGCAACTTTTTGTAAAGAATGGCAGGCCAAACTAGCACTCAACCCTTAAACTCTCCTCTCAGTGGAAGTTATTTCTCCACTTACTGGATATTTTTGAACTCACAGGTCTACAAAACATCATGAAAAACTTTGTTTGGGGTCTTTGTCTCGTTTGCTTAACTTGGTTGGTGACGATGACACCCGCTTTTGCTGGAGACAGCGGCCATGGCGGTCAGGTGTTTGCCAGCAATTGTGCGGCCTGTCATATTGGCGGCGGCAACGTGGTCAATGGGGCGAAAACGCTGAAGCTGGAGGATTTAGAAAAATATGGCATGGCTTCCCTAGAGGCGATCAAAACCCAGGTCACTAATGGCAAGAGTGCCATGCCGGCTTTTCTTGGCCGTCTCACTGAGGAAGATATTGAAGATGTCGCGACCTACGTTTTGGCACAAGCGGAAAAAGGCTGGTAGGCCACTGCTGGGCCAACTGCTGGGCCTTTGCTTGATTGCCATGATGTGGAGCGGCGGGGATAAGGCGATCGCAGCCCCAGTTTCTCCCTTACAGCGGGGAGTCGAAGCTTTGCAGCAACAACACTACGAAGCCGCCATGCAGCAGTTTGCGGTGGCGGCTGAGTCGGAGCAGACCGGGGGCGATGCCCAGAGCTATCAGTGCTTGACCTATCTCATGCTCAATCAGCCCCAATTGGCGACTGAGCGCTGCGCGGCGGCCCTCCAGGTGGATGCCCAACATCCTCAGGCTTGGTTTTACCAGGGGTTGGCCCAGTATCGACTGGGTCAATTTGAGGCGGCGATCGCCGCGCTCAGTCATCATCTGGACGCCCACCCCACCGATCCGCGAGCTTACTACAACTCTGGCTTAGCGCGGTTTGCCCAAGGGGACGTGGGGGGCGCGATCGCCCACTATCAGCAAGCGCTCGCCTATGCTGGCGATCTCACGGCGCTGGAAATGTCGAACCTTTACAACGATTTGGGCATCGCCTATTGGGCGGCAGACTCCCTGTCGGCCGCTAAATTCGCCCTGGATCAAGCTGTGGTGATGGATGCCAACGATACCCGGGCGTATTTTAACCGTGGCTGTATTTGCCACCATTTAGGTCACTATCGGGCGGCGCTTCAGAACTTTGAGCAAGTATTGGCACTCGATCCACACCATGCCGAAACCTACCTGAATCGCGGCTTGGTGCAGCAACAGCTCGGCGATCGCCAAGCGGCCCAGCAAGATTACCAAATGGCGGCGGAGCAGTTTCGTCAGCAAGGCGATTTGCACAGCGCTCAGAACGCCAAGCTCCGTTTGCAACAGCTGCAAAAATCTCCAGTCACGGTCGGTTAGGCGTGGGTAATCCGGGCCCATCTTGATGACTGCTGTTGATCCCATGACTGCTGGGTCAGCCCCATCCTTAGTTTTTGAAAACTGTCCGAAACTTGCACAGCTCTCTGAAATATGTCTAAATTTATCGCCACTTTAACCGCTACGACCCTTTTGACGCTAGGGCTGGCAGCGATCGCTCCCGCCCCCTTAGGCGCCGACAGGGGCCACGACCACAGC
This sequence comes from Halomicronema sp. CCY15110, assembly GCF_016888165.1. Taxonomy (GTDB): domain Bacteria; phylum Cyanobacteriota; class Cyanobacteriia; order Phormidesmidales; family Phormidesmidaceae; genus Halomicronema. The sequence goes on from NZ_JACSWC010000289.1 coordinate 6,955, forward strand.
CAAGATGCCTCTGACGTGCAACCGACCACGCCCACGACAGCAGCACCACGCAGCGGTGGGCATAGCGACCATGGCAGCCACAGCCACGGCATGTTAGCAATTCCGGCAGGGCAACCGGTGCCAGAGCTTACGGTGGATATTTTTCCGGATCCCGTCGCAGGCTGGAATTTGCAGGTACAGACTGCTAACTGGGAGTTTGCGCCAGCAGCTGTGAACACCACTAGCAACTTCACCGAAGGCCACGGTCACTTGTATATCAATGGGGAAAAGGTGACTCGCATCTACAGTGAGTGGTACCACCTGCCGAGTCTGCCGCCAGGGGAGCATGTCTTGACGGTGGGGCTCAACGCCAACGGCCACGAAATGCTGATGCACGACGGCGAACCGATTGAGGCTTCGGTAACGGTGATCTTGCCCGCAAGCGCCTCTGAGGTGCAGTAAACGCCAGCCTGTTTCTCAAAAACGTCTATTTCAACTGTGTAGGAGCGATCGCGGCGATCGCTCCTTTCTTGATCAGGCTGCCGTTATTTCGGTCGTGAAGCCCATTAATAATCGACGCCTCGCTTCAGATCGACCCCATTTTCCGCATAGTGCTTGTGGTTAAACACTTCGGAGTGGGTGCTGGCCAGGGCAAAATAAGCCGGAGGATTTTTGCAGCGTCCGGTAATAATCACCTCGGTATCGCGGGGTTTGCGCAACAGTGCCTGCACAATGGGCTCCTCGGGCAGCAGTTCCAGATCAACGGTGGGGTTCAACTCATCCAAAATGATGGTTTTGTAAAGGCCCGAAGCGATCGCGGTGCAAGCCAACTCCCAGCCGCGCTCGGCTTCCACATAGTCAATCTCTTGCTGCTGACCGCGCCAGACGATCGCATCCCGTCCACAGCGCTGGTGATCCACCAGGTTGGGATAGCTTTTGCGCAGGGCGGAGATCGCCGCATCTTCGGTATAGCCCTGCCCGCCCTTGAGCCACTGCATGATGAGCACCCGGTGCGACTGGTCTTGACTGATGCCCCGCCCAATCGCTTGCAGCGCCTTGCCCAAAGCACTGGTGGATTTACCCTTGCCATCGCCGGTGTAAATTTCGACCCCTTCAATGCCCGGAAAATCCATGTTTTGCGAGCGCTGGGGCTTCATCTCGGAATGCAGATTGGCGATTTCCACCAGCGACGAGGGAGCCCCCCGTCCGGTCGCGATGACTTCCAGATGCTCGGGCTTATTTTTCAGCGATCGCACCACATCATCGACCGACAACAGCCCTAAGTCGATCACTGGATTAATTTCATCCAGCACCACCACGGAATACAGCCCGGACGCGATCGCCCCCTTCGCCACATCCCACCCTCGCTGCGCTTCCAATCGGTCAAATTTCGTAATACCTTCTGGGCCAAAAAACTCCGCCCGCCCCGTGCGCACCTGATCAATCAAGTGGGGAAACCCGCGCTGTAGCGCCTCGATTGCCGCATCTTCGTCATAGGTGCGTCCCGGCCCTTTCAGAAAGCGCAGCAACAGCACCCGACTCTCCATAAAATTTTGAATGCCGAGCCCAATGGAGCGCAACACCACCCCTAGCGCCACCTGCGACTTGCCCTTGCCCTCACCGTCGTAGACGTGAATTTGGCCGGCCAAGCGCTCATTATGGAGCTGTGCAGTGCGAATTCCGATGCCAGTTCTGACCATTTGTAATTGTTGGGCGTTAAGTTTTGAGCAGTACCGCCTAAAATTCTATCGAAACCTTTACCAACGAGATACCCTAGTTGCCTGTGTGCGTACGGCGGTATTGACCTTTCTAGTGCCCCTAACCAGCTAGCGATTGTATGCCGTTTTCTTTGCTTGATAGTGCTGCGGTGTTGCCCCTGCGGGCAATTGTTTTTCAGTGTTTGCTGCTGCTGGTGGCGATCGCCCTCGAAGCCCAGGTGCTCCGCAAACAGTTGCAGTTAGGCTATCAACCTAGCATTCGCTATGCCGCCAGCCTTAATCTGTTGACCGTGGTCTTGGGGTGGATGGCCTTTTTTAGTGTGGAGTCGTTATTGCCAGACGATCTGCGCACGCAGTTGATTAGCTACGTGCTCTTTGGCAATTTTTACGTCAATGGACTATCCGGCAGCTTAGGTATCTTTATTGTGGTGGCCGGATTAGTCACGTTTTTCCTCACCTTTTGGCTCAAAGTTTTGGGACTAGAGGGGCTCACCTGGGCTTTAGGCAATCCCATTGTCCCCAAAGATACGAACAGTAACAAAAATCGTTATCGTCATCGGCGATCGCCTCAGCAAACCACCAAGTCCCCCCATATCTTGGCGGTGCTGCAAGCCAATGCGTGGAGCTTTACGGCCATTTTGGTGCTCCTGATGCTGCGTTACGGAGTGACCCAGCGGCTATGATCAAGCTCCTACAAGACCTCTGGACACGCATTTCGAGCTTTCTATTTCCGGCTGACTATTACGCCTGGCAAACCTTAATTTATCTAGGCATCTTTTCCTTCACGATGTCCTGGGTAGCACGGCTGACTATCGGTAAGGGGTTCACCGTCAACCTCATTGCGACTGGCGGTTGGCTGTTTTTCGCCCTCGGCATCGGCTGGTTTTTAGACGATTCGAAAGTGCGCTTTTTTGGCATTCCCGTCGCCCCTTGGGTGATGGGGGCGATCGCCTGCCTCTACGTCTTTGGCATCATGCCCTGGGGCACCTGGGAAGTGGGGCTAATGTCTTGGCCGTTGGTGTCCGTCGCCATCATTGCCATACCCTGCTTTCTGACCTGGGAACTCCAGCCCAAACTGCCCCCGCCCCCCGTACGCCAGCAACTCATTCTCCTGACCTTGCTAGCCCTGCTGTTTAGCAACTGGTTTCAGTTGTACTTTCGGCTACAAGCCTGGTTTGACGACTACCCCAGTTTGCTCGCCGACGATTTTGCCCACAGTGGCTTTGTCTTTCGGGCCTCAGAGCCCCCCGCCGAAAAAGCTCGCGGCATCGTGCTGCTCACCTCCGCCGAAACCGAAATCACGAAAGAACTCGACAACACCCCTTGGCCCTATGTTGAGCGCTGGCTCCTGGGACTGGACGAGCGCTTAGCCAATATTGAAAACAGCAATATCGTCTCTTTGACCTCGCCTCAAGAAAGCGACCTGTGGCAACTGCAAGCCAAACGCGATGCCCTTGAAAACGGTAGCTATGTCCTCAATTTAATGGCGCTGTGGTCCGGCCCCGCTTCCACCCAAGACGGCTATTTTTTGACCAAAACCTGTGTGGTGCAACCGCACACCGTGGCCACCGCCAGCCCCGGCACGCCCCCAGGGGCACAGCCGCCCCCCATGGCCCGGGTGGAATGCGATCTGGCGACTCCCAAAACTCCTGGCCAACCGACCTTGCCCTAATGGCCCGACGGGCCTAAATGACGACCCTTGTTATGCCCACAACGCTTGACCTCGATCCAATTCCCCTTTTGACGGCTGCTGCCCACGGCTTTCTGGCCCCACGGAGTCAGGCTCGGCCCGATGGCAAAACCCTGACTGCTGCTCTACTCATGGCGGAAAAAACGGCGAAGCAAACCCGCCAAAGTCTGTCACTAGAGTCCCTGTTGGGCACTTGGCGGCTGTGTTTTAGCGCGGGTAAAAAAGCCAAATTTCAGTCGGGCCAGCCGATGGGCAATGGATTTTATGTGCCGCAGCTGGCGATCGCCCGCATCACCTTTGCCCACAGCGAAGCGAGTGAGGACTTACTCGTGATTAAGAATGAGCTACAGGTCGGCCCGCTGACGGTGCGCTTTACGGGGCCAGCCCGCTATCCCGGCAAGAAAAACCTTCTCGCCTTTGATTTCACCCACCTCCAGCTGCAATGCTTTGGCCTCACGATTTACAGCGGCAAAGTCGGGAAGCGCGATGAGCAATCCTTTGCGGCGACCCCGATCGCGAAGTTACCGTTTTTTGCCTTTTTCGCCGCGACTGAAGACTACATTGCAGCTCGGGGACGCGGCGGCGGCCTGGCCATTTGGGTGCGGGAGTGAAGAGGCATGGAACGGCGATCGCCCGCTTGTCCCATCAGAAATTCTCCGGATGCTTGATCAGCCGCCGTGAAATTCCATACCAGTAGTTACAGCACTGGGTATGAAAGGGTTGCGTTATCTCGGACTGACGATACTGACGGCGATTTGGCTCGGGTTGAGTCAGGGAGCCCTCTGGGCGTTGCCGTTTGGCTATCCGTCCGATGGCGGCGGGCCGCCGTCGCCGCCGTCGATACCCGTAGCTCAGCAAGAACTGCGCGGCGTGTGGCTGACCAACATTGACAGTGCTGTGCTCTTTTCGCGCCAGTCAGTAGAACACGGGCTTCAGCAACTGGCCGACTATCATTTCAATACGGTTTACCCCGTCGTCTGGAATTGGGGCTACACGCTGTATCCCAGTCAGGTCGCCGAGCGCGAAATTGGCTACGCTCAGGGGCTTTACCCCGATTTTGATGGTGTGGGCCGCAATGCAGCGTTGGAAGCCGCCCAGGGCGATCGCGACATGTTGCAAGAAGTGATCACCCTCGGTCATGAGCGCCATCTCACGGTGATCCCCTGGTTCGAGTTCGGCTTCATGGCTCCAGCCATTTCGCCCTTGGCCCAACGCCATCCCGACTGGCTAACCCAGAAACGCGGGGCGTTGCCAGCGGCCCAATATTCTCAAGAAGGTGATCACAACCGGGTTTGGCTGAACCCATTTCATCCCCATGTGCAGCGCTTCATGCTGGAATTGTTGGGCGAACTGGCCGAGAACTATGACATTGACGGCATCCAATTTGACGATCACTTCAGCCTACCCGTGGAATTTGGCTACGACCCCTACACCGTGAGCCTCTATCAGCGCGAGCATGGGGGCAAGTCGCCCCCGACCAACTACAACGATCCCGACTGGGTGCGGTGGCGAGCCGACAAAATCACCGATTTCATGGATCTCATCTTTCGCACGATCAAAGCCCGACGCCCGCATGCAGTGATTTCAATCTCGCCCAATCCGGCCTATTTCGCCTATCACTACTCGCTGCAAGACTGGCCCCGGTGGCGCGACCTGGGCTACGTGGAAGAGTTGGTGGTGCAGGTTTATCGCGCCAGTCTCGACAGCTTTCGGCAAACCCTCCGCGATCGCACCCTCCACGATGCCAGTCGCCACGTCCCCACCGGCATCGGCATTCTCACTGGCTTACGCAACGCCCCCGTCCCCGCATCGCTGATTCGGCAACAGGTCCAAACGGCGCGATCAATGGGCTTTCGGGGGGTGTCGTTCTTCTTCTATGAATCCCTGTGGCAGGTCGCGCCAGGGGAGACATTAGGCGATCGCACCCAGGCGTTACAGCAGTTGTTCGCGCAGCCCCAACCCCGCGCTTAGATTTCAGTTGGGTAGAGGTCATTCGCCCGGTATGATGACGGGGATGATGGTTTTAGAGGCAATCGCCCCCATGAGTGAAGACACGATTTTTGGCAAAATCATTCGCCGCGAGATTCCCGCCGACATCGTGTACGAAGATGACCTCTGCCTGGCGTTTCGCGACATTACCCCCCAAGCGCCCACCCATGTGCTGCTGATTCCCAAACAGCCGATTCCCAAGCTGTCTGATGTCACCAATGACGACAAAGCACTGCTGGGCCACATGATGGTGACCCTCAAGTCTCTGGCAGAGCAACTGGGCATTGCCGAAGACGGCTATCGTGTGGTGATTAACACGGGCACCGATGGCGGTCAAACCGTCTTTCATTTACACATGCATTTGTTGGGTGGGCGATCGCTACAGTGGCCACCCGGCTAATCTGTCCCGGCCTGAACGTCCCCGCTACAACCCTTGAGCCCAGGGACGATCAGCGATCGGCCCCCTGTTGCCTGGCCAGATCGTCCACAGCGCCGAGCCAAGCGTAAACTCTTTCGCCAAAAGAATTACGGAGTGTTTCGCAACACAAAGAATCCTATCCGGGGTATTCAAATCTCCAAAAAGAATCTTTACGCTAATCAGCAGGTGGATAACTGTACTTAACAGGGGTTCATCTGTTCTTTTTTGTCGTATCTATACTGGCAATCATCACTATGACTACTACTTCTCAAGTCCGCCAAGCGGGCCTGTGGGAGCGCTACTGTCAGTGGGTCACCAGCACCGAAAATCGCCTCTATGTAGGTTGGTTCGGTACGCTGATGATTCCCACTTTGATCGTCGCTACCACTTGTTTCGTCATCGCATTTATCGCCGCTCCTCCTGTTGATATTGACGGCATCCGTGAGCCCGTGGCTGGCTCCTTGATGTACGGCAACAACATCATCTCCGGTGCGGTGGTGCCTTCTTCTAACGCGATCGGTCTGCACTTCTACCCCATCTGGGAAGCCGCTTCCCTCGATGAGTGGTTGTACAACGGTGGCCCTTATCAGCTCATCGTTTTTCACTTTTTGATTGGCTGCTTTGCGTATCTCGGTCGTCAGTGGGAACTGTCTTACCGCTTGGGCATGCGTCCTTGGATCTGCGTGGCCTACTCCGCGCCTTTGGCATCGGCCACTGCTGTGTTCTTGATCTATCCCTTGGGTCAGGGTTCCTTCTCTGACGGGATGCCTCTGGGCATCTCCGGTACGTTCAACTTCATGATCGTATTCCAGGCTGAGCACAACATTCTGATGCACCCCTTCCACATGTTGGGGGTCGCAGCCGTGTTCGGCGGCAGCTTGTTCTCCGCGATGCACGGTTCCTTGGTGACTTCCTCCTTGGTCCGTGAGACGACTGAGAGCGAATCCCAGAACTATGGCTACAAGTTCGGTCAGGAAGAAGAGACCTACAACATCGTGGCCGCCCACGGCTACTTCGGTCGGTTGATCTTCCAATACGCGAGCTTCAACAACTCTCGTTCCTTGCACTTCTTCTTGGGTGCCTGGCCGGTGATCGGTATCTGGTTCACCGCTTTGGGCATCAGCACCATGGCGTTTAACCTGAATGGGTTCAACTTCAACCAGTCGGTGTTGGATTCTCAAGGTCGGGTGATTGCGACTTGGGCCGACATCATCAACCGGGCCAACCTGGGTATGGAAGTGATGCACGAGCGCAATGCTCACAACTTCCCCCTCGATTTGGCGACGACTGAAGCTCCCGAAATCATCGGTTAAGCTTCTCTCGCTAGCCCAGCTCGTTTGAGCCTAGTCAAAACAGCGTCTCTCGCTCAGGGAGACGCTGTTTTGTTGTGTGGGCGCAGCAGCTATCAGCGGCAACAAAGTGATGGCTGGTTTGGCAGTTTTGGAGGCTTACCTTACCGTAGGTTGTGATGCTTAGGGCGCGTCATCACTTAATTCCAGAAACCTTTCGGAATTGACATGACCGCGCTCGCACTCCTAAAACCAACTAGGGCCGCAGGGTTAACTGCCGCCCGATCGCAAACCGCAGCATTTTCCCAGGAGTTGTAGACTCGGCTAGCACAGGCCGCCGCAGATACTTGCCCAGCAATAACCGACCGATGCCTTTCGTGCGGGCCTTGAGCCGTGAAAAGAGCACATGCAGGGCTGGATGGGACTGTGTTGCAGTGTAAACCGGGTTGAAGGCCAATTTGCGGTATAAAACATCAGCGCGGTGTGCCGGACTCAAACCAGCTTTTTTATGCTCAGGGTTGGGCTTGCCGCCATGTTCGCCGTAATTGCGCCAGGGCACGTAGCCATTGAGGCCGCGACGACGCAAAAATTCTTCAACATTACTGTCCCAGGTGGAGTATTGAGTCGGGCCGGGATGCTCAGTAATTTGATCAACCAATTGAATCAGGTGTTGGGCTCCGGCTGGGGTCAAAATGTAGGCCACCATCGAGGTCGAAAAGCCGATCGCGTGATTGGTCGAGGAAACGTTATAAATTTGGGGAGCGCAAGTATAGAGCCATGCAATGCCGACGTTGTCGAGCGACGGATCGTAGGGCAGGGGCAAAGTTGATAGATTGCGAACGGGCACAAAATCAGCTTCGCAAATCAGGATGGGCTGCTGAGCGCTGACCACCTGTTGCCAGGCGCTGAGATGATTGAGCAAGCAAAGGTAGCTAGGCGAGTATTGACTGTACTCGGCCTGATGGGTTTGCCGGATAACCTGGCAGTCGAACCCTTGTTCGGTAAGGTAGGTCTCTAGCTGCTGGGTGTCTTCTTTGTAGGCCAGGATGATGCTTTGGGAGATCGCGTCTTTGATCGAGGACATGTTCTTCGTCAAGATTTTGGGTGAGGCTAAATCCGGTGGCAGTTCAGCGTCCCGATCCCAGACCATCGCAATTTTTCATCACGGCAGGTGGTTGAGACAAGGACGACGATTCGGCCATTTCAGCTTGTAATCGCAAGAAACAATAGTCGATGTAGCTAATATTTTGTCAGTGTGTGTTTCGGGGGTTATCTAAATGTCTATTTGTCAACATCTGATTCCTATCGGGCAGAAACGCGGCTGTTGACAAGTGCAGAATGTATGACACTTACAAGTCCTAATTTTTAGTCCTGGCACAGCCCTAGCGTTATCGCCTAGGGTTAATATGCCCAGCAATCCTGGTTCAGTTGACTTTTGGGCGGTGTGTCAAGGTCTCCCAATCAGCCTTGTCAGGTACTTTTGCAAAAGACACCCCCCGCCGTTGGCAGAACAGTGACGGCATTAAGCTGGTGCCGATCGCCGACTAATCACCGCGATGGGGCCGCCCCCCGGGGGGCCTTGATGTTCGCTGCCACCGGAAACGTAAATCATCGGGTCTTGCACGGCTGCGGCGATCGCGGCCCCGACGACGGCTCTGGCCATGCGGGTATGGTTGATGTCTGAGTCATCCAGCATGGTGTGACGGCAGCCCAAAATTTGTCCCGACGGGTCGGCCTCTGCTTTGGCAAAGATATTGACGATGCGATCGCGATCCTCCTCGCACCCGGCACTGGCGATCGCCCGCTGCACTGCCGCTACATCCAGCGCGTGCGCCATCACACTGTGACCGATCACGTAGTCACTGTGGGAATTGGGCGCATTGCCCAACACTAAAATTTCGCAGTTCTGCAACTCGACCCCAGCCGACGTGGAAGCCACCGACGAATAAAGCGCATAGTTGTGGCAGATGTCCGCTGCGGTGAGATCCGCCAGCATAATTTCGCCCAGCGCGACGGCAACACCTAAAGCCGCCGCTCCCCGGGAGTAGGCCATTGATTTATAGCTGTCTTGGGTGATTACGGCCTCGCCTTGGCTCTGGCGCGAGGCCGTGATCAAAGGGCATTTAATCTGCACGAAGTGAACGTCCTGAGGCGTCAGGTGAGCGGCCGCGATCGCGGCGGTCACGCCCTCAGCCACGACTTTCACCATCGCCAGCGTTCCGATCTCCTCCACTGCAAAATCTCGCGTGTGGTGAACGCCCAGCGCCAACCCAGCATGAGTCGGCCCTGTCAGGCCCTCGGTTTGGCGGGTAAAGACGGTCATGTGGGGACTCAACACGCCCTCGGTGCCCCCCGACATGACGAAGACAATTTGCGCCGTGCGTTCTTCTCCAATGCGCGGGCGCAGGTAATGTTGGAGGGTCGCTACGGCGAACCCGCGCGTGAAGTCATTGACGCAGCCATTGCCCTCGGTTTTGCCCAGGATGGCAACGATGGTCTGAGGATCGAGCTGTTGGCTTTCGATCAGGTGGTGCAAGCCACTCAAGTCATCGGGACGGCTTTGGGGAATTTTGAAGACACCTACTTTCATGAGTCCGACGCGGCAAATCCCAAACTTTGCAGCATTTGCTCAACTTTGGCGTGATGGTTAGCCTTCCACTCCGCTAAGGATTGGGCGGCATCTTTGTCCATGCGTTGTTTCGCAAACAGTCGAATATCTTCCTGCTGTGCCGCTGGAATGACCGCGATCCCTTCTTCGTCAGCGACCACAATATCGCCCGGATGCACCTGTACGCCGCCGCAGGTAATGGGCTGGTTGAGGGTGCCCAGGGCTTGCTTTTTACCCGGCACCGGCGACAGCCCGCGGGCAAACACCGCAAATTCGGCGGCTCGCACTTCTGCCACATCGCGAATGACGCCATCGATGACGAATCCGGCAATGCCCCGCTGCTGCGCCGTGGCACACACGTTGCCGCCCGACATAGCGTAATCGGTATCGCCCGCTTGCACCACAATGACGGCACCGGGTTCAGCGCGATAAATCGCCGCATGTAGCATCAGGTTATCCCCCGGCGGACAACTTACGGTGTAGGCGGGGCCAGCGATACGAGGAATCTGAGGCCACATTTCGCGAATGCCCAGATCCATAAATTGCGATCGCTCTAAGCCCGCATCGGCATAGCTCGTGGGAGAAATCGCCGCAAATCTTGAGTAATCGTTCATGCCGCGAACCTCCCTGTTGACCCAGCAAAATTGAATTTTCTTATCTTAAGGCCTAACGCGATCGCGGGCGGCTCGTCCAATGATCTGGCCGGGCGGCTTGCCCCAGGCTGAAGCGCTGGTGTGGGCTCAAGCCGTCGAGCGAGTTACGGGCAGTCGATCGTGCCGGTGCCGCCATCCAGCCGGACAGTCTGCCGCGATTGCAGGCGATCGCGCCCCCGTTGCAACACCACGGTAGGCAAGCCATATTCCCGAGCCACCACAGCGCCGTGGGACAATTGCCCGCCGGTTTCGGCAATCAGCCCAGTTACTCCCAGTTGTCTCAGGCCCGGAATTTCACTGGCTTTGAGATAGGGCACGACCAAAATCGTGGCGGGTGGCAACGCTCGCAGATCGGGCACGGCTTTGAGCCAGCGCAACGCGCCCCGCACCTGACCAGGACACACGGGTAATCCCACCAGTGATGATGCGTACTGGGCCTCTGCGGCCAAGGATGGGGCGGTGCCGGGCAGTGCGGGCGTCTGGTCTCGCGGCAAGTCAGAGGGTGGGGGAATCAGCGGGCGACTGTGCAAGAGCCAGAGGCGATCGCCGTCAAAGCTCCATTCCACCATTTGCGGAATGCCCTGCGATCGCCGTTCCACATGGCGGGCCAAAAACGCCACCTCTTGCAGCAACCGCTGGGGCGTGTCGCCCGCCCCTTGCACGTCTAACGAGAGGACATCGGGAATCGCCCAACTGTCAGCCGCTGTGACATCGTCTGGCAGGTCATTGTCTTGGAGCATCACGCGAAAGCGCTCGGGGTCTTGTTTCCCGGCGGTAACCTGCGCCGCTGGACCCAGCACCGCTTCGATCAGCACCGCATCGCCCTGACTGGTGAACGGATCGCGACTGGCGGCGACACCGCTGCATAGTCCTTGCACCTGCTGCTGCACCACCACCGCCAAGCTACCGTCGGGCAAGCCGCGATCGCGACGATATTGTCTCGCACTGGGGCGATCGTAGGTGCGAAAGCACTGATTCATCGCCGCGTACAGCGCCTCTTGGGAGGTCAGGTCAGCACTCCCCGCATATTGTCCGGCACTGGCAGCCAGGGCAGGCCGATCGCCCACCATCGAAGCCCGCACCACCACGGGCGACGCCACCGAAGGGCGAGTAATGTCTAGCAGCATGGCGGGGTCATCGCCAGCGGGCAGCCCATAGCCTGTCGGCACCGGATAGCCCCACGCATTTAATTCAGCCAGCCGCGCCGCTTTGCCCCCAACGGTAGCGGCATCCAGCGATGTGTCTAGTGACAGCAGGGCGCGATCGCTACGAAAAAAGCCAAACAGCCGCCGCGATTCCAGGCGTGAAGCGGGATTGGGCAGCGCTAAATCTTCGGGCTGTTGGTCATAAATCCAGGCGATGAGGCCACTGAGACAGGCCGTTAGCAAGATCTGCATCCCCTGGGCTTGGCTCAAGGCCGTAATCACGGGGAATAGAATGAGCACCAGCAAGCGCCCCTGCTGCCGTTCGCGAAAGATGGTGAACCCCAGCACACTGATGAGCAGGGTCAAACCCGCCGCAATGGGATTGTGGGCGATCGCCCCCGACAGCACACTCGTCGTGCCCACTGCTTTGGCCGCCCAGTAGCGCCCCATCACCAGGGCAATCAGCGCCACGATTTCCCACGTGGGGTCGGTGGCAAAGTAATGCCGGGCCAGCAGCACCGTCCCAATCCCTTTGGCCGCTTCGAGCAAGAGCGCCAGTAACCCCGCCGGAGTGCTCAGTTCAAACGCGGCGGGGACACCGATTGCTGTCGGTGGCGGAGCGGGCGATCGCGCACCGGCCACCGCTGCCGTCGCCCATTGACTCAGCGGCAATGCCCCCACCAACGGACAGAGGGTAAAAATCAGCAGGGCTCCCCAAACTTGCGTCAGCGTCAGCATAGGCCGGAAAAATCAGCGATCGCTTTAGAACTTAACAGGGTTCCTCAACGGGGCTGACCGTTGAGGCAAAACTTTATTCTGTAGTCATCGGGACTATCGAGGGGCAAACATTCATGGTGAAGTAATAATTAGCCGAGCAACTTCTAAGGAAACGGATGACGACAGCATTGATTACCGGCGCTTCTGGCGGTATTGGCGCGGTGTTTGCCGAACAGCTCGCTGCACGAGGCCATGACCTGGTGTTAGTAGCGCGATCGCAGGATAAATTACAGGCGATCGCCGAGCAACTCGCCGCCACCCATGGCGTCACCACCACCGTCATGGTGCAAGATTTACTGGCGGCGGGAGCCGCAGCTCAGATATTCAACCAACTGGCACAGCAAGACATCCAAGTCGATCTCTTGGTCAACAACGCTGGATTTGGCTCCTACGGTGAGGTGGCCGACGGTGACTTGCCGACTTACCTCAACATGATTCAGCTCAATGTGTCGGTGCTGGTAGATCTGACCCATCGAGCCCTACAAGGCATGCAGCAGCGGCGATCGGGCAGCATTCTCAACATCAGTTCCATCGCGGCCTTTCAGCCGATGCCCTACTTTGCAGTCTATGCGGCGACCAAATCCTTTGTGCTGAGCTTTAGCGAAGCCTTGTGGTACGAATGTCAGCCCTACGGTATCCAGGTGCTGGGAGTCTGCCCTGGCCCTACCGAAACCCAATTTTTCAAAACGGCGGAATTTCCTGACGGGTTAGCCTCCTCTGAGCAAAGCCTAGCGGCACCAGAAGTCGTGGTCAAAGAAGCGCTACAAGCATTGGAAAAAGGACATTCCAATGTCGTCACTGGCGGCCTAATGAATCAAATCATCGTGAATAGCGGCCGATTTTTGCCTCGAGAAGCCCTCACAAAATTTGTTGGCGAAATGTTCAGCACTACATAGCGGAACGGCTGCACCAGAAGTGGTGCTCTACTGCCACGCGACCGCTGGAAAGGTTTACAGCTTTCCCGTTCCCGTGAGGTCCAGCGCCATCTCTAAACCCCTCTCCATGCAACGGTCTCAGACAACATCTGTACCTTAGCCAGCAAGGAAACGTCGTCTCTCCTTAAAGACCTCAAACTGTTCAGCGCTCTAGCTTACCGAGAGGGAACCTGTGCTCAATATTGAGTTGCATATCCCGTATATAGATAGTTTTAAGAGATCAACAGAGATGGGAAAGCTAAACTCAGTGGTAAGTAATGTAGGCATTTACTTATGGCAACTCCTGCCGATTCTAGCTATCGCTGGCATGATGTACTCGCTCAGCATTATCGACTCAGCCAGTTTAAGGAACGGCTTCCTGATGCGGTCAAAGCGTGGCTCAACGCCTGTGAATGGACTTTGATTGTCGGCGCGGGTCAAGCCAAGGTACCGCTCTTAGTGCTAAGAGCGCCAGGTCGTGTTCGCTTGCGGCATCCATTGCTGCTGCAATTAGCAGAAAGTGCGCACAGTCATTTGGGTCCGATTGACTTGTCGCTCTTTTCGGCTGAGACCAAAGACCCAGTCAGAGTGCTGAGCAAAACTTTGGTTGAGATTAATCGACATCAGTAGCGATCGCACGCCCCTCCAATGAGCCCTGGACGGTTCAGATTAGACGACCTGCGAGCATTGGGCTGTGAAGGTTGGGTCACGCCCAGCCGCCCTCATCGATAGGGGCGTTGTTTGGGAATGGTAAAAGACTCAAACGAGGGGGGTGGCCCTTGGGGCGATGACTGCGGCGATCGCCCCGGTGGAAAGTAGCGATTGATCAGCTTGTTGTACTGGCCGCCGAGCAAGAGTCCCAATGTGCAGATATAGAGCCCGATGAGGGCCAGAGTGAGGGTGCTGGCAGCGCTGAATAGCCAATGGTAGTCGGCCAGGGACTCTAAATGATGTTTAAACGCCATGGCCGTGGCGAGCCAGATGACCGTGGCAAACACGGTGCCCGGTAAGACCGGAACCGAACGCGCGGATGATTTTTGACTGCTACGGTAGAGCACGCCGTAGCTTAGAGCAATGGTCGAGGCGGCCAAACTCCACCGCAGGCTTTGCACCAGCCATTGCCGAATCAGCCCAATGACACTGACTTCGGCCAGTTGCTGTACTCCGACTGGTAGCGCCAGCAAGACTACCCCCACTGCGAGTAAAGTCAGGGCGGCAGTCGCGATCGCCACCAGTCCTGTCAGGCTCCGTTGGCGCAGCGTCGGGATCAAATGTGAAGCGAGATCGCCATCGGAACGAATGATCTGCTGCGTTAACCCCACCACTTTGCACCAGAGCGCCAAACTCGCTCCAGCAGTCAGCAAAAAGAGCCACCAGCGGCGGTTTAGCGGCCAATCGGCACTCATGTCGGCAATGACGGTCTGCATCGGGGCCACAACAGCCGGAACCCAACGTTGTAAACCGTTGGCTAGCCCCTGGGCAACGGCAGCCCACAAACTGGCAGCGGCGATCGCCATAAAGCTGCTCAATAAACAGCAACAGACAATGCCGTAGGCGATCGCCGCTCCCTTCATCCAATAGCGATGGCGAGCCGCTTGCTGCCCCAAGTTTTTCCACAGAGGATAGTTGAGATAACTGCCCACTGTTCGCTTAGTCGGTGGCGGTGTCGCCGGCGGCAATAAAAACTGAGATGACGATCCATCGGGTGGATAAGGTCGAGAAGGCGGCAGCGACATAGCATCAAGCTCAGAAATAAAGCGGTAATGGGTCTCAAGGGCCTGACCGTGAGCTGCAATGGATGGGCGTGACCCCGAACAGGCGTTTTACTTGACAGTATTATGCAGCGATCTCCCTAAAAACACCTGAGTATGTCATGTAATCCTTTGCACTTGTTTAGATAAGGCACCTCAGATCGTCTGAACCTTGCCCCACTGTGGCCCCTAGCAGCGCCCGGTAAACCAGGCGGTGATGATGCGCCGATACTTAGCTGCCATCACTACATGAACGAAGTAATGCTGGGCAAGTCGATGCGGATTTCACCGCCGAGTACGAGGTAAAGCCCCGCCGCGATCGCTGCGCCCACAATGGGGGCAACTACGGGAATCCAGGCATAACTCCAGTCACTGTCGCGCTTGCCACCGGGCATGGGCAACAGCATGTGCATCAGACGCGGGCCAAGATCGCGGGCGGGATTAATGGCATAGCCCGTGGTGCCGCCGAGAGACAGGCCAATAGCGAGCACCAGCAGCCCCACCGGCAAGGCATCCAGTGCCCCCAGCCCCACTGCGGGCTGAGCTAACTGCAACACCGCAAACACGAGTACAGAGGTGCCCATCGCTTCGCACATAAAGTTAGAGAGCAGGTCGCGAATCGCTGGAGAAGTGCAGAAGGCCGCCATCTTCAGGTCGCGATCGCGGGTTTTGGCAAAGTGGGGGCGATAGAACAGCCACACCAAGAACGCACCCAACATCGCCCCCAAAAACTGGGCGATCACATAGCCCGGCACCACACTCCAGCGCAGCTTGCCCGCGATCGCTAACCCAATACTGACGGCGGGGTTCAGATGGGCACCGCTAATCGCCGCGACGGAAAACACCGCCACAAACACCGCCATGCCCCAACCCAGGGTAATCGTGTTCCAGTCCGCGCGGTCAGCTTTAGTTTCACTGAGCACCACATTGGCCACCACGCCATTGCCCAACAGGATGAGCAGCGCTGTCCCAATAACTTCCCCGTGAAATGATTCCATGATGATTATTCGTCAGACCGCCAATTACTGTTCACCATACAAAATTGCTGTGGCAACGAATGTCTCCCCCGGGAACCGCTCCCTGGGCCATGACCTCAAGGTTTTGGGGATGCCGCTCCGGGACGGCTCCCACCGCTCTCGCGATCGCCCACTGCTTCATGGTGTGAAGCGTTGCCAGCTCGTCATGGGCAGTTGCGGTGAAACGACTGGTGCAGGCTGATTGTCCGTTTGAGCGACTCCGCGATCGCTCCTCCCAAACGCTTTCCCAGTGACATCGTCACGGGTCGGCGGGGTCAGGGTTGGACTGGGGATTTTAAGCGATCGCGCATCCCAAAATCCCCAGTCCAACCGTTAGGATGGGAGACAGGTAATTACAGCGTTAAGAGAACATCGTGGCGGTAAAACCAGAGTGGCTTCGGGTCAAGGCTCCGCAGTGGGAGCGAGTCGGCAATGTCAAATCCTTGCTGCGTGATTTGC
The DNA here is from genome assembly GCF_016888165.1 of Halomicronema sp. CCY15110. Classification (GTDB taxonomy): domain Bacteria; phylum Cyanobacteriota; class Cyanobacteriia; order Phormidesmidales; family Phormidesmidaceae; genus Halomicronema. Next base: position 23,361 of record NZ_JACSWC010000289.1, read on the forward strand.
AGCTCAACACAGTCTGTGAAGAAGCATCCTGTCCCAACATTGGCGAATGTTTCAATGCGGGTACTGCCACATTTTTGATCATGGGGCCAGCCTGCACCCGGGCTTGTCCCTATTGCGACATTGACTTTGAGAAAAAGCCCCAGGCCCTGGATCCGACGGAACCCTGGCACTTAGCGGAAGCAGTGAAGCGCATGGGCCTAAACCATGTGGTAATTACGGCTGTAAACCGGGATGACTTACCCGACGGCGGCGCATCGCAGTTCGTCCGCTGCATTGAGGAAGTCCGCAAATCATCGGCCCAAACGACGATTGAAGTCTTGATCCCTGACCTGTGCGGCAACTGGGACGCCCTCGCCAGCATCTTGAAGGCGCAGCCCGAAGTGCTCAATCACAACACCGAAACGGTACCGCGCCTCTATCGGCGGGTGCGGCCCCAGGCCAATTACGAACAGTCGCTGGAGCTGTTACGGCGGACGCGGGAACTAACCCCCTGGGTTTACACCAAGTCTGGCATCATGGTCGGCCTGGGAGAAACCGATGACGAGGTACGGCAGACCATGGCGGATTTGCGGCGGGTCGATTGCGATATTTTGACCATCGGCCAATACCTGCAACCCAGCGACAAGCACTTACAGCTGCAAGATTTCATCACGCCTGAACAGTTCGAAACGTGGCGCGTCATCGGTGAAGAGATGGGCTTTTTGCAAGTGGTTTCCTCGCCCCTTACTCGGAGCTCTTACCACGCCGAGCAGGTGCAGACTTTGATGGCGCGCTATCCTCGAACGGCTCCTGCGTCAGAGCATAGCCGTTGACCGGATCAACGCGATAAACCCTGTCAAAGTTGTTGAAATTGATGGCGCGGCGACCGTCCCGCGTCCACCCCAACACGTCCTTAAACCGAAAATTCCACAGTACTTCATCGGCCACAAACGAATGGCGCGCGTGAATGGTTTGTGACAGGTTCTCGTCAATGCCCGTCAGAATGACGATGAGTTCGGCATGGTCGCGCCGTAGGGACTCAGGGGTCGCGCTGTAGAGAGGACTGTTTTCGTTGATTGGGTGCAGCGCTGTCCAGGTGAGGGCAAACAGCGGGGTGTGCGACCGGATGAGTTCTAAATCGTAAAAGCGACGAAAGAGGTCGCCTTCTTTAGTGAACTCATCACGCACTAGGGTCACCCAAAGCTGGGCTTCTAAAATGCGGTTGCGGCGCTTATTGGCGGTGCGAAACATCAGGCACGGTGAGCCGTTGAAAGGGGCAATCAGCGCGTAGTGGCTGAACAAAATGCGCGCCGTAGGCACCGAAAAGCGGGCGAAGATCATGCCCGTGGCCATGGCGATGAATAGCAGACCGACAAAGGATTCAGCGACCACGAGAAAGTTGGCGTAATCGGTTTGCGGATACATGGCCCCGTAACCAATCGAGGCCATGGTCTGCACACTAAAGAAGAAGGCGTCCAAAAAGGAGTTGGGATCCGCATTGGCGATCGCATCTTCCCCCAGCAAATAGGCCACCGCAAAGGTGGCATTCACCAGCAAATAGGCAAGCAACAGTACGGCGACAAATCCGGGCCAGGAGATCGTGATCAGCAGATGATACAGATCCCGCCAGGGAGAATGGGGGTCGCCCAAGCGAATAATGTCGGGAAATTCGCCATCGCGCTTAACAATCCGCTGAGGGGTGGGACGGGAATAGGGATGCTTGTCCATGGGCGAATGACACTGACGTAGGGGGGCAAAGAAAGGCTGCGATTGCTTAATCTATTCTGTCAGCCTCCAAGCGGCGAAACCGATTCCTTGCCTCTATGATGCCGAATCTGGCAGTACTGCTCAAGGAGCGAGGTGGGAACGGGAGCGACGCCTGTCTGCAAATTGTCCTAGTCGTTCACAGGGTGCCGGGTAAAGGTATAGATGCGTTGGGTTTGCCAGCGCCCTTGCAGCTCGGACGGATACAGCATGTCTGGGCCGGGCTGGAGTGAGAAGACCTGGCGGCTCAGCCCCACTTGCAAATGACTGAAGGGGTCAGCCCCGTCCGACACGATCGTTTCCAGCTGCTCTAAGTCGGGCGATTGGACCAATTCGTCCAAAATGGGGGTAAGCGATCGCCAGGTTTCCGCCCCGGCTTGGTTATACCAACCGGGCGACACCGCTTGCGGGGCTTCGAGGCCCAGATTGACGATGAGCGTTCCTTGACCAAAGAGTGCGACCGCCACCGATCGCACTTCTTCCTGGGCTAAGAAGCCCGCTTGATGAGCCAGCTCCCGCACTTTTTCTAACTGCTCGTACTTGGCCGCGATCGCTGAAAAGTCGGCTTTGGTCTGAATCGCGATCGTCACCAGATACGTTTGGATCAATAAATGCCCCAGCTTTTGGGCTTTGGTTTCCAAATAATGGGAGTTGTAAGGGGTCGCTTCAATAATCAACGGGACGCGATCGATCATGTCAAGCCCGTAGCCTTTCAAACCCGCAATCTTGCGCGGATTGTTAGTGATGAGGCAAAACCGGCGCACGCCAATATCATTCAAAATTTGCGCCCCGACGCCGTAGTTGCGCTGATCGACTGGGAGGCCCAATTTTTCGTTAGCTTCCACGGTATCGAGCCCCATGTCTTGCAGCGAATACGCTTTGAGTTTGTTGACCAGGCCGATGCCTCGGCCCTCTTGACGCAGATAAACAACCACCCCCCGACCAGCGGCATCAATCATTTTGAGGGCCGCTTGCAGTTGCATCCGGCAGTCGCAGCGCAGCGACCCAAACGAATCGCCAGTCAGGCATTCAGAGTGCACTCGCACCATCACCGGGACATCAGCAAACGTGGCCGGATCCCCTTTCACCAGCGCGACATGCTCCGAGTTATCCATCAGGTTGCGATAGGCGTAGATGTCGAAATGGCCAAACTGGGTGGGGAGAACCGCGATCGCCTCCCGCTTGATGAACCGCTCGTGTTCGAGTCGATAGCTGATCAAATCCGCAATGCTGATCAGTTTCAACCCGTGGGTTTGCGCATAGTCAATCAGCTCCGGCAGTCGCGCCATCGAGCCGTCAGGATTCTGGATTTCGCAAATCACCCCCGCCGGATACAGCCCCGCCAATCGGGACAGGTCAACCCCCGCCTCTGTATGGCCCGCCCGTTTAAGGACTCCCCCCGCTTTGGCCCGCAGCGGAAAGATATGGCCAGGGCGACGTAGGTCTTGAGGTCGTGCACTCGGATTAAGCGCCACCTGAATGGTGCGCGCCCGATCTTCCGCCGAGATGCCCGTGGTGACGCCCCACTTGAGAGCCGCGTCAATGCTCACGGTAAACGCCGTTTGCTCGTTTTCGTCTTCAAATGAGCTCTGAGTCACCATCAGCGGCAACTCCAGGTCATCGAGTCGCTCACCCGTCATCGCCAGACAGATCAGGCCCCGCGCTTCGACCGCCATGAAGTTGATCATGTCTGGGGTCGCAAACTGGGCCGCGCAAACCACGTCCCCCTCATTCTCCCGATTTTCGTCGTCTACCACGACGATCGCTCGACCGGCAGCTAAATCTTGTAAGGCGTCGGCAATGCTGTCAAACGCAAACTCTAACTGTCTTGAGTCACCGGGCTGCGATGGTGAGTTGCCTACCGGGGTTACGTCCTCAAGGTTTGCCAAAATTACTTATTTCACTCATTCGTCCTCATTATCGATTTTAGTGTGCTGGCTTGATCCCTGACGGCAGATTCGCCCAGTCATCAAGATTTCTGCCCGCAATTCTCACTACGAAAGATCGGGCTGGGAGCGCCGGAATGAGACTTGAATCAGTTGGGATAGCCGTATCGACTGTCCCCAGGCAGGCAAGATGCCTGCGCTAAGTAGGCAGGCGTCATTAACTGTAAAACGCATTTCGACTTCGCTCAATGCTCAAGCTGCTGCTAGGCAGAGGGTTGAGCGGAGTCGAAACCCGGAAACCTGCACCGGATTTAATTCAGCCCTCTTACCTAACAATGTGGATAATAATGATCCTCATTCCTATAGATGGAGCGTTAAAGAACCCTGCCCGGTTATCAACTCCTTGGGACTAAACAGGTGAGAGACTATGCACTTTGCCAGGTGATGTAAGGCAGGTTGGCGGCGGTCGCTTTGACGGCAGCGCTCTGGGCAACCAGTTGCCCAGTGGCATCCCAAGTGCCGGCAGTAAACATTTGCCGCAGACTATCGGCGAGTGCGACCGGTGCGGTGAACTCCGCCATCGTCACGGTCATAGACTCTAGATCGAGCGTCAGCGGTGTTTGGGGGTGTGCGGCGATCAGAGCTTGGAGTTGACTGGCCACCTCAGAACTCACGGTGACACAGGGCACCCCCATCGCCACGCAGTTCCCCAAAAAGATTTCGGCAAAGCTTTCACCAATCAAGGCTTTGATGCCCCACCGAGAGATCGCTTGGGGGGCATGTTCGCGGGAGGAGCCGCAGCCAAAATTGCGATTCACCACGAGGATTTCGGCGGCTTGATATTGTGACTGATCGAAGGCATGTTGGCCGTTGAGCTGGGTGCGATCGTCGGCAAATACTTGTTCACCCAAGCCGTCAAAGGTGACGCACTTGAGAAAGCGGGCGGGAATGATGCGATCGGTGTCAATATCATCGCCCTTGAGGGGCAGCCCTGGCCCTGACACGGTCTTGACTTGAGACATACGCTACGCTGCAACTTCTGGGGTGGATTTGGAGTGGATTTTTATGATACCGCCTGACGCAGAGGGAACATTCGAGGGACGTAATTTTCCCTCTGCGTCAGGGGCAGTCAGCCTAATCGCCGAGCAGGGGGTCAGGGGTCATGTGGTCTTCAGCGGAATCGACCTTATTGGTAATCCACAGCGATTGATAGGGTTGGAGGCTGTAAGCTGCGTCCAGGGTGGTCAAGCGATCGCCCGAAATCAGGTCAGTCCACTCATCGGTATCCAGCAGATTCAGATCAGAGAGCCGCAGTTCTTGCGAGTCGCGGCTCAGGTTATGAATGCAAAAGATGCTCTGATCCCGCGCCATACTCTGCCGCCAAAAGGCAAAAATCGCCTGGTTCAGCGGATGCAGAGTGTACTGGGTGGCGTTGGGATGAAAGGCCCGCTGCCGACGGCGAATTTTGATCAGGCGGGACAGCTCAGCGAGGACTTTGGCGTGGGGTGTGGTGGGGTCAGCCAAAGCCGTTTCTAATGCCTGAATATTCCACTTGTAGCGGTTAATGGTGCGATTGTGACCGGTTTCAACGACTCCCTCATGGTTGTTGTGGGTCGCCAGCAGACTGTGAATGTAAAACGCGGGAATGCCTTCTAGGGACATCATGATGGTCTGGGAGCAAAGGAACCGCTCAATTTGCCACTCATCTTCGCCGGCCACCGTCCCCTTCATCGCGTCGAAGAGGGAAATGTTGATTTCGTAGGGCGACTCTGAGCCGTCGGCATGGCTGCGCATACTAATTTTGCCGCCAAAGGACTTCATCGTGCTCAGCAGCGTGTTGTATTCGTCAGCGGTGAGTAGACCTTCGGTGGGGCGGAGTCCAATGCCGTCGTGGGAAGCGGTGAAGTTAAAGTAGGCGCACCCAATGGGGGCGGGGGGCATACTCATCATCCACTGCTTTAAATAATCCGATCGCCCCTGCATCAACGCATTCAGCACCAGCGGTGGCAGGCTGAAGTTGTAAATCATGTGGGCTTCGTTGCGGTTGCCAAAGTAGCTCAGATTTTCGCGGTTGGGAACGTTCGTTTCCGTGATGATGGCAATCTGGGGATCAATCATCTGTAGGAGTTCCCTGAGCAGCCGGACGACCGTGTGCGTCTGGGGCAGATGAATGCAGCGGGTGCCGATTTCTTTCCACAGATAGCCCACCGCATCGAGGCGGATGTAGCGCGTGCCCGCAGCGACGTAAAACAGGATGATCTTGACATATTCCAGCAGCACATCGGGATTGCTGAAATCAACATCGATCTGGTCACTGCTGAAGGTGCTCCAAACATGTTTGGGGCCATCCACCGTTTCAAGCTTGGTCAGCAGGGGCGAACTGCGGGGACGCACCACGCCTGCGAGTTGTTCATCATGGGGATCGGCCTCAATGAGGTAGTCGCAACCGGGTTTTTCCCCGGCTTGAAATTGCTGGACCCAGGGATGCTGACTGGAGACGTGGTTAATGACTAAATCGACCATCAGGTTAAACGATTCGCTGATGCGTTTAACGTCTGACCAATCCCCCAGTTCTGGGTTGACGGCGGTGTAGTCTTGGATGGCGAAGCCGTCGTCAGAGGTGTAGGGAAAAAACGGCAAAATGTGAACGCCCGTGAGGCTGTCTTGGAGGTGCGTTTCTAAAAACTCGGCGAGAACCGCCAGCGGCGATCGCCCATCATCGGCCACCAGACTATCGCCGTAGGTAATCAAAATAACGTTGTCATGGCTCCATTTGCGCCAGTTTTCACGGCTGCTGTGTTGCAAGTGGGGGGCCAACAAGTCTTGCAGTTGGGGAATCAGGGCTTCAACCTGTTCAGGTGAATACACCTTGCTGAGTAAGGGGTGAATACGGGCAGAAAAATCCATCAGCAAACATCAATAACAGAACAGATAGAAAGAAATCGGAAGCTAAAGCCGCTGCCGATACCGTCAGAGGATGACCCCTCAGAGGGGGCAGTCGTTCTTATTCGGTAAATATCGATCATTCAATGCAAAAAACAGCGGCTTTGAAATAACCCAGGTAATTTCTTCATGTAATCGCAAAGACAGCAATAACTCGAAAGGTCAGTCAGGGAATTGAGCGGAGTCAAGCCCTGGCAGCGATCGCGCCAGCGCCAGGTGATTTATCGGCATAGCGTAGCATTCTGACCAAAAAGTCTTGTAATCTTTGACACGACATCGGCCTGAAGACCGTCGCGCTAGGACTGACGGGCAGTTGGCCCATGGCTGGGCGGGTGACTCGCTCCACCGTCTGGGCCGCCAGGTTGACCAACCGGGGGGCAAAGACGGCGATCGCTGGATGGCAAGCCCGCATTCCGTCACCCAGGACACCTACAACTAGGCGAAAAATCCGCCATCATAAACAAGTTGTCGTCGGCCAAGTGTGGGACAGGTATCGTGAGTGATTTCAACATTCAGGCTCCTTTTGAACCGAAGGGAGATCAGCCCAAGGCGATCGCGGGTCTGACTCAACATTTGCAAGATCAGCACAAATATCAGACCCTGCTGGGGGCGACGGGCACGGGCAAAACCCACACCATGGCGCGGGTGATTGACAAAATTGGCAAGCCCACTCTGGTGCTCGCCCACAACAAGACGTTGGCCGCGCAGCTTTGCAACGAGCTGCGGGAGTTTTTTCCCGACAACGCGGTGGAATATTTCATCAGCTATTACGACTACTATCAGCCGGAAGCCTACGTGCCGGTGACGGACACGTACATCGCCAAAACCGCTTCGGTCAACGAAGAGATTGATATGCTGCGGCACTCGGCCACGCGATCGCTGTTTGAGCGGCGCGACGTCATTGTGGTGGCCTCCATTAGCTGCATCTACGGTTTGGGCATTCCGTCGGAATATTTGAAGGCGTCCATTCCCCTACAGGTGGGCATGGAGGTGAACCAGCGCCAGGTGCTGCGGGATTTGGCGGTGATTCAATACACCCGCAACGATTTGGATTTGGGGCGGGGGCGATTTCGGGTGAAAGGAGACGTCCTGGAAATCGGCCCCGCTTACGAAGACCGAATCATTCGCGTGGAATTTTTTGGCGACGAGATTGACGCCATTCGCTACGTTGATCCCGTGACGGGGGCGACGCTGCAAAGCATGGAGGCGATCAATATTTATCCGGCCAAGCACTTTGTGACGCCGGATGACAAGCTGGAAGCGGCCTGTCAAGCCATTCAGGATGAGTTGCGCGATCGCCTGGAATCATTAGAAAAAGAGGGCAAGCTGCTGGAAGCGCAACGCCTGGAACAGCGCACCCGCTACGACTTAGAGATGCTGCGGGAAGTCGGTTACTGCAACGGCGTGGAAAACTATGCGCGCCATCTGGCGGGGCGGCTCGCGGGGTCGCCGCCAGAATGTTTGATCGATTATTTTCCCCAGGACTGGCTGTTGGTGATTGACGAGTCCCACGTCACCATTCCCCAGATTCACGCGATGTATAACGGCGATCGCGCCCGCAAGATGGTGCTGATCGAACATGGTTTTCGGTTGCCCAGTGCCGCCGACAACCGCCCCCTCAAGGCCGAGGAGTTTTGGGAAAAAGTCAATCAGTGCGTCTTTGTCTCTGCCACCCCAGGCAACTGGGAAGTTGAGATATCCGAGGGGCGCGTGGTCGAGCAAATCATTCGTCCCACCGGAGTGCTTGATCCCGAAATTTTTGTGCGTCCGACGGAAGGGCAAGTGGACGATCTGCTGGGCGAAATTCGCGAGCGGGCGGTGCGCAACGAGCGGGTGCTGGTGACGACATTGACCAAGCGCATGGCCGAAGACCTGACGGAATACCTCGACGAACAAAATGTGCGGGTGCGGTATCTGCATTCCGAAATTCACTCGATCGAACGCATTGAGCTGATTCAAGACCTGCGGGACGGCCACTTTGACGTGCTGATTGGGGTCAACCTGTTGCGGGAGGGGCTAGATTTGCCCGAAGTTTCCCTGGTCGCCATTTTAGATGCGGACAAAGAGGGCTTTTTGCGGGCGGAGCGATCGCTGATCCAAACCATGGGCCGAGCGGCGCGACATGTAGAGGGCAAGGCCATCCTCTATGCCGACAACCTGACCGACAGCATGGCGAAAGCTATCGATGTTACCGAACGGCGGCGAGTGCTACAGCAAAAATTCAACGAAGACAACGGCATTGTGCCCCATGCCATCATTCGCAAAAAGAGCAATTCCATCCTGTCCTTTTTGGAAGTTTCCCGTCGCCTCAACGTGCAGGAACTCGATGAGGTTTATGAGCACAAAGATGACCTGGCCCTGGAAGATATTCCGGAACTGATCAGCCAGCTCGAAAAACAGATGAAGGAAGCCGCTAAAAACCTCGACTTTGAAGAGGCCGCCAAGTATCGCGATCGCGTCAAACAGCTCCGCGATCGCCTGCTGGGTCGGCGATCGCCCGTGGCCGATTAGCCGCGTCCAACTGAGCGCCGCCAACTGAGCGCCGCCCGACGTGCCCAACCGCTCGCCGATGGAGTGAGCGGTTCTGCTGCTGGCAGCGCAGAGACGGCAGCCGGGGGCGCGTCGGGCCATTGATGCGGGGGGCGGCTACATTTTTGGGGGTTGAGGCGGTGCGATCGCGCGATCGCGCCGCCCATTTGGGAGATTTTCCTGATTTACCGCATGACTCACTGATAAAAGTGGGTAATCTATATCACAAATCAGGTTCTCACTTTTATTGATGTTTTTTGGCGCTTGGATAGCTTTGTCTGAAATCGGTTTGATTGCTGTGGTTCATAGTTTGCCTATCGCCATAGGAGCGATTACCCCCTGATACCAAGTTGTCATGACATTTTTTGTTGTTCAGACCGCTGGCGTTTAGACCAACGGACGCATTGATTCGCCAATTAATCCTGAACAGCTCACGGCTGATTTGGCTTCCGGCTGATTTTGACTCTTTTTCGCTGCCTACAAGGTTGACCCCAGCTGCATGACTCCATCCCTCATCGATATTCTCTGGGTGCTAATTAGCGCCAGCCTAGTGTTTTTAATGCAGGCGGGGTTTATGTGCTTAGAAGCAGGCAGCACCCGCAGCAAAAACAACATCAACGTCGTTATCAAAAACATCTCTGACTTTGGCATTTCGGTGCTGTGTTTTTGGCTGTTTGGCTATGGCCTGATGTTTGGGCAAACCCACTTTGGCTGGGTGGGCACTAACGTTTGGGCTCCCGAAGTCGGCCAAGGCGAGACCTGGTTGGTCGTGTTTTTCCTGTTTCAGGCCATGTTTTGCAGCACGGCGGTCACCATCGTCTCGGGGGCGGTGGCCGAGCGGATGCGGTTTTCTAGCTATCTGGCGGTTTCGGTGCTGGTCTCCGGTTTTATCTATCCCTTCTTTGGTCATTGGACCTGGAATGGCCTGAATCTGGGCGAGAGTAGCGGCTGGCTCGGGCAGCTCGGTTTTGTGGATTTTGCGGGCTCGACCGTCGTCCATAGTGTCGGCGGGTGGGTGGCCTTAGCTGCGGCCATCATCGTTGGGCCGCGCATTGGCCGATTTTCGCGCAAGCGGCGACGGCGATTTTTAACGGGGTACGACTTGCCGTTATCGCTGTTAGGCACGCTGCTGCTGTGGTTCGGGTGGTTTGGCTTTAACGGGGGCAGCGTGTTGGCGCTGAACGACCAGGTGCCTGGCATCATCACCAACACGGTGATGGCGGGGGCCGCCGGCTTAGTCACGCCCATTTTGCTCAGCCTGTTTCAGCAACAACAGCTGCGGGTGAGTGCGGTGGCGAATGGGTCACTGGCGGGCTTGGTGGCGATTACCGCCAATTGTCACGCGGTGACCACCCACAACGCCATCTTGATTGGGGCGATCGGCAGCCTGTGCATGTTGTTTGCCGAGGCCCAACTCCAGCGCTACCAGATTGACGACGTGGTGGGGGCGATTCCGGTGCATTTAGCCGCGGGCATCTGGGGCACCTTGGCCGTAGGGCTATTTGGTGATCTGACGGTGCTCAATACGGGGTTAAGCCGGGTGGCCCAATTGGGTGTGCAGCTAGCGGGCATTGTGACGGCGAGTGTGTGGGCCTTTGGCGTGACCTTTTTTCTGCTGTGGCTGACCAATCGCCGCTGGCCGCTGCGAGTCAGCCATCGCGATGAGCACATTGGGCTGAATGTGGCTGAACACGGGGCGGCGAGTGATCTAGTGGATTTTTTTACGGTGATGCAGCGGCAAGAACGCACCGGTGACCTGCGGCTGCGCGCCCCGGTGGAACCGTTTACGCCGGTGGGGCAAATTGCGGCTCGCTACAATCGCGTCATTGGCAGTTTGGAACAGGCGCTGGCCCGCACGGATGCCATTGTGGAGAGTGCGATCGAAGTAATTCTGACGGTGTCGCGGCGCGACTTGCTGATTCAGACGGCGAATCCAGCGGTGCGCAAGATGTTTGGTTTGGCGGAAGGCCAATTGCCGGGGATGCCCCTCAGCACGTTACTGGTATTCGAGGCCCAACCGACTGCTGAGGAAAAGGAGATCACAGCGATCGTTGACCGGGGGCAGCGGCCAGTGGCGGCTCTGGAGCTGGCTCGGGTCGTACAAAAAGCCAGTGAGGAAGGGACGCCCTATGAGTTGATCGGTCGTCGCCGCAGTGGGGGTGAGTTTCCGGTGGAGGTGACGGCGGCGGTCCTCAAAAGTCAGCCAGAGGATAGTTACACTCTGATCGTGCGTGACATTACGCTGCGCAAACAGGCCGAAGCGGCGATCCAGCGGGCGGAAGCGAAAGATTTGGAAGCGAAGCGGCTGGAGAAAACCCTGGCTGAATTGCAGGAAGCGCAGTTGCAGCTGGTGCATAGCGAAAAGATGTCGAGCCTGGGGCAGCTGGTGGCGGGGGTCGCCCACGAAATCAACAACCCAGTGAGCTTTATTCACGGCAATCTGACATATGTGGATGAATATATTGAGGATTTGCTGACGCTGATTAATCTGTACCTGTCAGATCCTGAGATCCAGGCATCGGAGGCAATTCAAAAGCAAGTCAAAGCGATGGATATTCATTATCTGGTCGAAGATTTGCCCAAAATTTTGCAGTCGATGCGGGTGGGCACGGAACGGATTACGGAAATTGTCCGATCGCTGAAGGACTTCTCGCACCAGGGGGGGACACAGCGTAAGCGGGTAGATTTACATCAAGGGCTGGATAGTACCCTGACGATTCTCGGCAATAAGCTGAAGGCGCGGGGCGATCGCCCGGCAATCGAGATCATTCGCGAATATGGCGACTTGCCCCTGGTGGATTGCTTTCCGGGTCAATTGAACCAGGTCTTTATGAACCTGTTGACCAACGCGATCGATGCCCTGGATGAAAAGTGGGCCACTCAGCATACCGTAGCTGATGCCACCCCTTCCCAGTGGCTGCCGAAAATCATTTTGCGGACGGAACAGGTGGCAGGCGATCGCATTCACCTACACTTCACGGATAATGGCACCGGCATTCCCGACCATGTGAAACGCCGCATGATGGACCCATTTTTTACCACCAAACCCGTGGGCCAAGGCACCGGACTCGGCATGGCCATCAGCTATCAAATCATCGTCGAGCGGCACCACGGCCAACTCAACTGCCTCTCGACACCGGGGCACGGTACCCGCTTTTTGATCGATTTACCCCTGGAGCCGTCGGTGCTATCCGCGACTTGAGCGCGGCCTACGGCACCAAAATCAACTTGCCCAAGTGCTCGCCGCGTTCCATGGTGGCGTGAGCTTTTTGGACATCCCGCAGGGAAAAGGTTTGGGCGACGGGCAACGCATAGGTACCATCGGCCACCCGGTCTAACACGTGGCGGTACGCACTCTGCTCGGAGCCGCTGGCGGCAATCTCATTCAGCAGCCAACCCCGCATCGAAGCCATTTTGCGGATCAACGGGGTGACATCGACGGTGTCAGGAGTGCCCAACAGGCCATAGATCCATAAGGTGCCGTGGGGCGCGAGCAGGCGAATTTCTTGATTCAGAAAATCCCCTGCGGCGACGGGATCAAAAATGATGTCAAAGCCTTGGCCTCCGGTCAATTTCTTGGCCTCGCGCCACCAGTTAGTCGCTTGCGTCACCACAACATGGTCAAAGCGGGCCTCGGGCAGGGCGGCGAGTCGCTCGACTTTTTCGGGTCGGGTGGTGGTGCCCACAGCCATGCCACCGTAATATTTCACCACCTGAGAGGCGGCGATCGCCACACTACTGCTCGCGGCGGGAATGAGGACACGAGCTCCCGGTTGCATATTTTGTTTCCACACGAGACAGCCCCACGCCGTCAAAAAGGGCAGCCATAAAGCCCCCAGCAACTCATCGGGAACTGCCGCTGGAGCAATCACCGTTTTATTGGCAGCCACGACGAAATGCGATTGGTAGGTGCCTTGACCCAGTCCTCGGCTCGCTGGGGCATCGAGGGCGAGTGCCACCCGCTGACCCACTGTGCGTTGCTGGTCAGCATTTGCCGCATCGCTGACGCCCGCCCCCACCGCCTCGATCACACCGCCCCCCTCTAACCCGGGAATAAAGGGCGGATTGCCTGAAACCAGACGATATTCTCCCCGTCGGGCCATGAGTTCGGCGTGGTTCATGCCGATGCTGGTGAGGCGCACCACGACCTCGCCCGGCCCTGGTGCTGGCGTCGGGGCATCTTCGATGACTAGTTGATCAATATCGCCAAATCCCTTCACAACCGCTCGATACATGTCAAATCCCTCCTTGGTGCTGTTTTGCTTTTGCCTGATGCTGGCGGCCCCGGCGGATTGCCGGTGTTAACAGCACGACTGATGACCATGGTGCAGCCTCAGGACTAGGGGGCGACGATGACCGGCAATCGTGAAGCTATGTTCACACTCCCTTCAGGTTTGGCCCGTTTTTCTTCAAGGCTATGTGAAATGCATCAGAAAAAATACGGATTTACCCTACAGAAACCTATAGTTTTATTTAACAAGGGTGTGCCATGACCGCGTAACTACTGAAGATTACGCCGCAATCGTCCAAATGAGATTAGCCTGATTGCCCCTACTTCTGCGGACGAATGTTCTAGCCAATTCTGCGTCTACCGTTGTCAATCCTCTTCGGGTCAGGCTATGCGCTCTCTAGTTGAGACTCCATCTATGACTTTGCGTCTACGAAACAGTCATTACCGCTTTGCGTATTCGTTTGCCTCGGGTCACCAATTAGTCGGCACCATGATTGGTGACAGTTACGGCGGTCAGCCAGATTATGTCTTTAATGTGCGATCGCTGCGGGCGATCGCCGTCATGCCCCAAGGCCATCTGATGATGAGTTTTGACGAGGTGTTTGGGCAGTTCACCTACACCACCGCAGAGACGATTTTGTCTGGTTCCCATTCTCAAAAGGATTCTTTTTTTAGCATTAGCTCCCGCAACGACGAAGCCTGTATTTACGATGCCGCGACGGATCAATGGATTTCAAGTCGCTGGCAGCCGGCATGCTGGAAAATTGAGGAATTGCCGCTGCTGCCATCCATGATGCCGCCGTCACCATCGCGCCCCAGGTACTCGCGTCAGTCTGGAGCCGACGGGCGATCGCTTAGAAAGTGTTTTAAAAGTCGGGCAGCGAGTAAAGAAACCTTCTCAGTGTAGGCTGCGAGTATGGATGTCCAGGGTACTGGGCAAGCTCATGCGTCAAGCGGATCGCCGCCACCTGCCCCACGACCAGCTTGACCGGTTCAGCCACCTGCTGTCCCCAGCCACCCCTGGAACAGGCAAAAGATGGTCGAGCTAGAAAGCTGTCACCTCGCCCGCCCTGGATGGCTGTCCTGACACCAGCATTACACGAACCTGAGGAAGGCCTGTCCACCTGACGGGTTCCGGTAAATCACTGACAGAAGCTTGGCTATTCATAGCTTTGACAGAATTATGTCTTATGAATAGTTTGACCAGAGAGCGGCGACAGCGGGGGGGCAATGTTGAGCCCAGATTGAGCTGCCAGTTGCTCAGACTTAACTCGAATCTTTATTGACTCGTCCCGAAAGGCCGACTGGAAATTGTGGCCTTGATCCATCATGGGTGCCCAAAATCCGTCTAACGCTGCTACCCAAATGACCGCTCCCATGCCTACAGTAGGCTTTATGAGTGAGGAGACGCAGTTTTAGGGATGGATTTTGAGTATTTACATCTCTTTGTGAACAACGCCCAGGCATGGCGCGATTGGCTGGTCAAAACGCTGGATTTTTGCGCTCTGACCGATCGCGTTTGGCAAGAGTTGGGCGATTTTGCCGTGCAGCACGATCGCATTCTCATCTTGCTGTCGTCCCCCCGTACCGGACGCCGCGAGGTGCAGCAGTTTTTGCAGCGCTACTCTGAGGGGGTGGGCGATGTGGCCTTTCGGGTGCGGGATCTGGATGCGATCGCGACCCGGCTACAGCGCTTGGGCACCCAGTTGGTCGAGCCCATTCGCTCACTGACGACGACGACGGGGCCGTTGCGGTGGTGCCGCATTCAGGGCTGGGGCAGCCTATCCCATACCCTCATCGAGCGGACTCCGCCCCCGGTCGGGGCCGCCACCTTGACTGGGCCTGCACCGAGCCTGCGCTGGCTGAGCATTGACCATACTGTGCTGAACGTGCCCGCTGGCGAACTCACCGCCGCCGCCACCTGGTATGAACAATGTCTGGGATTTACCCCAGCGCAGCAATTTGTGATTGAAACCCCGCGTTCGGGGCTGCGCAGTGTCGTGCTCAAACATCCTGATGGGGATGCCACCTTGCCCATTAACGAGCCGATCTCAGACAACTCCCAGGTGCAGGAATTTATTACCCAACATCGCGGTGCCGGGATTCAACATACGGCGTTAAAAACCGCCAACTTGATCCAGACGATCGCCACTCTGCGGCGACGAGGCTTGGCGTTTTTAGCCGTCCCGGCGAGTTATTACAGCCAGCTTAAGCAACGCCAGGGCTTTTGGCGCGAGGCCACCGATTGGGCCGCGATCGCCCAGCAGCAAATCCTGGTGGATTGGCCCGCCGACGCCCCCCATTCCCGGCTACTGCAAACCTTTACCCAGCCCCTGTTTGAGCGCCCCACCTTCTTTTGGGAGTTCATCGAGCGGCAGTCGGCCCCCACCCCCACAGGTCAGCGCCCCGCCGATGGCTTTGGGGAAGGGAATTTTCGCGCCTTGTTTGAAGCGATCGAGCGCGAACAAGCCGTCCGAGGCAGTTTGGAATAATCAGTCTTGTGCCCGGGCGTCTCGCCTGGGGTGGAAATAATCAGTCTTGTTGCCCGGTCGTCTCGTCCGGAGTAGCAAACGGCACCGGCATGACGGGCGGGACGCCCGGGCATACGAGTAACTCATCCCCCCTGCCACCCAACCGATCGCCCCACCCACTCCACCCACCTCACCTACCCAACCACCCTGCCACCCGACTACCCTGCCACCCACCTCACCCACTCACCCACTCACCCTGCCACCCACTCACCCTGCTACCCTGCTACCCAACCACCCTGCCACCCTGCCACCCACTCACCCTGCCACCCCCAACGCCCCCGCCTCATCAAACGCCACCCGATACACCCACTCACCGCCGTCACACCGCGCCAGCTCCCGCGCCGCGCGCGCATGCCCCAACGCCGCCGCCCCATCGCCCTGGGCCAGTGCCTGCTGCGCCAAACATAGCCGCACATCCGCCTCTTTCAATACGTAGCCGCTGCGCTCCGTAATCAGCAGCGCCGCTTGCGCCTGCCGCAGCGCCGCGTCACCCTGCCCCTGGTCTACCCGCAACCGCGCCAGATCGAGCAGAATATCAGCTTCAAACTCAACCAAGTTGATGGTGCGGCAGCGGGTGAGGGCCTCGCTGAGGTGGCCGTCGCTCTGGGCCAGGTCGCCGTTGACGCGGTGGGCCGCCCCCAGTAGCCAGTGCGCCTGCACGTAGTCTCGCTCAAGCGGAAATTGAGTGCGAGTCCATTCGTCGGCGAGGTCGAGGGCGCGCTGGGCAGCCGCCAACGCCGGGGCCGCCGCGGCCGTTGCCCCCGCCCGATGCTGGAGCAGGGCCGCCAGCGATCGGTAAGCCCAGACATTGCCTTGGGCCTGAACGTGCTTCTGCTGCTCGAACATCGCCAGGGCCTGGTCTAGCTCAGCGGCAGATTCGGCCCAGAGGCCTCGGTAGGCCAACAGTCGGCCCAGCTCTTGGTGAGCGACAGCTTCCCAAAACTCATCCTCAATTTCCTGGCAGATGGCGATGCTGCGACGCAGGTTGGCCTCTGCCGCTTGCAGGGCACCGATAGGGAGTTGCGCCATATAAGCCAGGTTGCCGAGGGCGATCGCCCAATTTTTCTTGTCCGCTCGTCGCTCGCTAATTTCCGCATCTCTCTCAAACAACGGCACCGCCTTGGCGGGCAGCCCGCTGAGGCTGTAGCTGTTCGCCAACTCGTTCAGTGTCCACCCCTGCGCCCCCTCATCCTGCAACTGCGGCGGCTGGTCTTCCCCCTGGGGAAAGAGGGCGCGCAGCAGTTCAATCTGCAGTTGGTAGGCTCCGAGTTGGTAGTAGGTAGCCTGGTTGAGGCGATCGCGAAACAATACCCGCGCCTCGTCATACTGCCCGGCCCGCACCTGATGGTGATACAGCTCAATCACCGGCTCCAGATCCGCCAGGGTCTCCACCCGCTCTGGCGGGGGCACCGCCTCAAAGTAGTCCCGCAGTTGGGCATGGGCGGCGGTGCGCTCGGGCCTCGCCAGGCGGTCATAGGCATAGCGCCGCACAATCGGGTGCAGGTCAAACCGCCGCGTCGGCCCATCAAACTGCAACAGCCCCCGCGTCACCAAATCCCGCAGCAAACCTTGTAGGGGCGCACGGCCGTGCGCCCCTACGGCATCACCCACCTGCTCCAGCACGACAATCTGCACCGGCCCCCGAAAACAGGCAATCCGCCCCAACAGTTGCCGCGCTGCCGCCGACAAATTCTCATACGATCGCGCCAGCACATGATTCCGCCGCTGCACCAGATCCCCCGTCAAATCCAGACTCGCCGCCGCCTGCACATCCCCCGGATATTCAAAATCATCCAAAATAAAGCCCGCCAGCAGCCGCAAGCTCAGCGGGTGATAGCCATATGCCCCACAAATCTGCGCTATCTCCCCCCGCGTCCCCCGGATCCCCTGCTTCCCAAAAAACGCCACCGCATCCTCCGGCTGTAGCTGCGTCAGCGCCACCTCCCGACAGCCCTGCAACAGCAAGCCCCCCGACACCTCCACCGCCTTGGGTCGCAACCGCGTCGACATCAGCACCCGGCCCCGCACCCCCGGCAAACTCGCCACCCCCCGCAAAAAATCCTCCGCCAACGGATTCACACAGTCCCGCCCCGCGTCTGTACCCCCCTCTCTCAGTTTTGGGAGAGGGGCTGGGGGTGAGGGTCTTCCCCCCTCTCCCAGTTTTGGATCAGTTACTGGGGGTGAGGGGCTTTCCTCTGCCCGCAGAATCGGCTCATCTCCCTGATACGCCGCCCCCAGGCCGCTATACGCCCGCAACTCCCGCTCAAAGCCATCCAGCACCAGCAGCACCCGCCGTTCCTGTAACAGCCCCAACAACTGCGCCAACTGCTCCCGCTTCCCCCCCTCCGGCTCCCGCCCCGTCACATACGTCAGCGTCACCCGCAAAAAGGCGTCAAAGCTCGCCGACGTTTCGTAAAAGCTCCACCACACCACCTGGGGCCACTGCCCCGCATCCACCCGCTTCGTCAGCCAGTGCCAGGTCAGCGCACTCTTGCCAAAGCCCCCCAACGCCCGCAACATCAACAGCGCCGGGGTGCCTGCCCCCGCCAGCCACTCATCCAGCATCCCCAGTTCCGCCTCGCGCCCCGTAAAGTTCGGCGGCATGCCATAGGGGTGCGCCAAAAACCAATCGCGCGGAGTCGCCGGTTGGTCAGCAGCTTTCACCTGAGGCGGTTTACCTAGCGCCGTCAGCACCCGCGTCCACGCCAGTTCCAAATCGTCCGGCTCCGCAAAGTCCACATAGGTGAACACCTTCAGCCGCTTGGGAATCTCGCAAACCGCCTTGCGCAGGGGAATCATCCGTAGCTTCTTATTCGCCGGATCGAAGGTTTGCAACAGGATGGTTTCAAAGTCCGTCCACTCGCTCTCCATGTAGGCCGGACTCAGGATCAGCAGGGTGCGTTCGCTGGTCTCGGCCAGTCGCTCAATTTCTGTAATGGTCGCCGCCCCCGGTCGAAAATCCCGAAAGTCAATGCCCACCCGGAGCCCCGCTGCTTCTAGCGTCTGAAGCAGTTCGCCCCGCACCCACGCTTTGTCCTGGGTGCTGTAGGAGATAAACACATCGTAGGCGTAGGCCTTGGGGGTGGGGGCGGCGGTCATGGGCCAGCGGGTGCTCCGGACAGCAACAAAAAATTCTGTTACCACTATATTTGCTCAGCCTAGCCGGTGCGACCCACAGAGGCCAGCGCCGGGAAGCAATTCAAAATTCAACAGCCGGGGGCGGGCTGGGGGCCGTGGGTATGCTGTAAGGGATCTGCAACTAAATAAAGTACCCGTTCAATCCGGTTTCGACTTCGCTCAACCTACCAGTATCGAGAGTTG
>NZ_JACSWC010000029.1 GCF_016888165.1 Halomicronema sp. CCY15110
CCGGGAGCGCGCCCCTCATCCATGCCAAACAGCACAAAGTGCTCAAAGCCGTAGCGCATACTCCCCTGCTGCACCGCTGCTGCCACATCGGGATTAGCCTGTAGGTACGCCGCTTCATCAAAGAGTGGAGCCACTCTCAGCCCACCCACTTGGATATTGAAGTCTACTAAGCTGCTTTGATAAACCACACCAGTTTTAATGGCAATACGGGAAACCCAGTGCTCAAAGTTTAGGAAAGCATTACCCAAAGGTAGGGTAGGCCGATTAGTCTCCAAGGTTGGCTTATTAGTCCCCAAGTTTGGCTGGGCCTCGGTGGCGAGGGTAAAGACATTGCCATCCCCAAAATCAACCCCGCGAAATGTCACCACATTGCCGTCAATCTTGCGTCCCTGGGTAAATGCCATCGAGTTGCTAAAGTCGGTGTCAGTATCGATCAACAGAGCAAAGTCCTGAATTTCGGCAAGGTCATATCCCAAGCCTGTCAGGTCAAAGCTAATATCAACCGTACCGACTTCCCCCGTTTCAGCTACCTGCCAGAGGCGACTCAGGCGTTCTCGATAAGGCATTGGAGTATTGATACTGATACCTGTGGCGTTGGCATCATCGTCGTTGTTCCCAATTAGCAAAAACTCTCCATTATTTAAGTCAGAGGCATTGCTAAGGGTGACGATACTATCGTCATTGCTGCTGCGAGACTGGGTTTGCTGGAGGGTGCTGAGAGGGTCTTGCCCAATACCAAAAATGTCATTAGCGTAAAAACTATTAGCCCCGTCGGTATCAAAAAGAAGAGTGCCAGCGGTGCTGGTGTAGTCGGCATTGATTAGGGTCGTACCATATTTGATTGCCAGATATGTCTCGACCTTGTTGCGCTCGGCGGCATCTAAGTCGTCGTTATAGATTAGAATTTCAGCAATTTGCCCCTCATAATTGGGGTCAAAGTTACTGCTTTTACCGATAAAGTTAGCGGTCCGTTGAACATTAGTCGGCTTGTCAATAAACCCTGCCCCGCGCAACTCACCATTCGCCAGAAAATCGACGGCGTTGGTGTTTTTTTGAACTACCCCATAAATCTTAAATTGGTCATTATCAATGACATCGTTAGTCGTAGTGTTTGCCACCAAAAATTGGTTGGGGTTAATAACAGTGCCGTAGGCCAAGTCGTTGTTGGTATTTCTCCTAGAGAAGAAAACAGCGTTTGTGACGTTAGTTGGGAAAGTAGTGTCACTAAAGTCAAAAAATCTTGCGAAGTTGCTGCTGGTGTCCGGCTTAGCGACGACGAAGGCAGACAACCCCCCGGTAAAATCGGCAAAGCCTGCGGGTAACTCAACATAGCCGCCCGCAAAGCCAATAGTGGGGTTGCCGTTGATGGCATTGAGATTCAGCGTAACTGCACCGGTGCCAGTGCCATCCTGAGTGTTGCCAGACTGGTCAGCCCAGGCAGTGACAGCACCCCCACCCTGGGTGACACCAGCATCAGCCTTGAGCCAGAGCTGCTGGCTATTGCCCCCTCCAAAAGCCGGCAAAATACCCGAATAATGTTTGAGGTCAATCGGGGGGAGGGTCACGGTACCGAGTTGGTATTCTAGCTGCGCGTCACCTCCCCGCTGAGGATTGCCGGTGGGCGTTTGTGAGGCGGCAATGTTGGCTCGGGTGAGCTGCCGTAACTGCTGAAGAAAGGCCCGACCGATCTGGCCTTGCGCCACTTCGCAGCCATAGATGAAAAAATCAGTATCGGCAGCAAAAAACTCTTGCCAAGATCTGATCTGCTGACTGTACTGGGGCAAGGTGTCGTGATTAACACCACTATTACCAATGTAAAGTTGTCCGGGCGCACCATGACTGATGATGTGGAGGCTGCGAATGGCTGCCTTGCTGTGTTGAATGGCCGCAGTGAGTTGGGCAATACCATCTTGAGCAGCGTCTAAAATGAGCACCTGGGCATCAGCTCTGATGTGGCTGATGATGCTGGCGTGATCGGCTACCTGGGCCGCGATCGCAACTAAGTCTCGATCCTGAGCGATGACGGTCTGCTGGTGAATGAAAGCAGTTGAAGTTCGACTAGACATAGGTTCTTGATATAAAAAATAACTGCGTAAAAGAGAGACTTGTGATGTCAGTTTGAAGACAACTGCATCGTGAGGGATTGTGTACTAAGGGCGATCGCACCCCTCGAAAAACGAACAGTTGAGGTTGTCAATCATGCATACTGCACTGACAAATATTATTGACTTCTCGTGCGTATAATTGCCGATTTACCAGTATCAAATTATTCAAAACTTTGTGGAGACTACAGAAAGTTGTTCAAAACTTTGCAGTGCCCTGACAATCGGCGAAATTGTAGTGCTGAGCTACTGTTTCTCCGATCTAATAAATATGAGGGGGCCGACCGAGAATCGTCTTATATAACTGATAAGTGTCTTATATAGATTAATGATGTGTGCTGATGGCATCAGCACACATCATTAGAAGTCTTAAACCTTTGTGAAGAGGGCGATCGCCTCGCCCCTCCTCAAGCCAGCCGCCGATGGCCATCGTTTTACACCGCAACCCGCCCCTCCGCACGGCCAAACAGGAGATAGTGCTCAAAGCCACTGGCAAACGCCCCCCCGGCAACAGCGGCAGCCACATCGCCATAGCGCTCCAGATAGGCACTCTGGTCAAACAGTGAGGACGGGTCGCGCCCTTCGCCTTGGCCAAAGGAAAAGAAGTGGTACATGCCTAAAGCAAAGCTTCCTGCTTGTACGGCGGCCGCGACATCGGGGTTCTTTTCTAGATAAAAGGCTTCATTGAAGAGAAAGCCGGATTGACGACCTTCTTCAATTCCGAACTCGGCATAGTGTTCGAAGGCGCTGTCAAGGCCGCCCGCCGCGATCGCACCCTTGACATCGGAATTGTTGAGCAAGTAATCATCGGCATCAAAAAACGCGTTAGGATTGCGACTTTCCGAGTGCCCAAAGGCAAAGAAATGGGCGATCGCGCTGCTCACAGTCCCATTCTCCACAGCCACAGCCAC
>NZ_JACSWC010000290.1 GCF_016888165.1 Halomicronema sp. CCY15110
CCCCATGAACCGAGTTTCGACTCCGCTCAACTCTCGATACTGGTAGGTTGAGCGAAGTCGAAACCGGATTGAACGGGGACTTCATTTAGTTGCAGATCCCTTAGGCATGAAAATTGAGTCAGTTGGAATCGCCGTCTCGGCGATCCCAAGGCAAGCAAGATACCTGCTCCAACAATTTGGATGTGATTTGACTGCATGCCTGTGCAGCAGGCCGCACCTGACGAGGCTAAAGGGTCAGCCTGGCCGACTCGCCCCCTTTAACAGCAGCGTTCACTGACTGGCTTGGCGGCGTTGCGCCGTATCCTGGAGGATGGGCTGCAGCGGAATTTGGACGGCAAAGGTACTGCCCTGCCCGACTTCTGACGCTAGGGTGAGGGTGCCCCCATGGGCCGCGATAATGCGTTGCGATAAATGCAGTCCCAGGCCACTGCCCGATCGCCGATGCTTGCCGGGGCGAAACCACGCGAAAATTTCCGCCTGATCAGCCGTTGGAATCCCCGGGCCAGTGTCCTTGACCCGAATGCTCCAGTGAGTGGGCGCGTCGGTCGGTACAGTCTCAAACCGGACATGAACTGAGCCCGCGTCGGTAAACTTCAGCGCATTGTCAATCAAGTTGAGGATGACCCGACGCAGTTCCAGGCGATCGCCAAACAGGGTATAGCAGCGCTCATCCCCCTGATAATCCACCCCATCATCCAGCTTCAAAGCCAAATGTTTTTCTTGCGCCAGGGGCTGTAGTTGCCCCACCACTTCTTCCAACAGGCGCTTGAGATTAAAGGGTGCGATCGCCGTTTCCTTACGCCCGGCCTCGTAGCGATAGACCTCCAGCAAGGTATTCACCATCGTCAGCAAATGATCGTTGTTGCGAATGGTTTGAACCACAGCCCCCTTCGCCTCAGAAGGAACGTCGCCAAACGCATCCTCAGTGACCAGCGTCAGCATCCGATTCGCCGCGACCAAAGGCGTGCGTAAATCATGGGTCAGCCGCGAGACAAAATCATCCCGCTGTTGCGTAATCACCCGCTCGGCATCAACGCTATGCTTCAGGCGCAACAGGGCGCGCACCCGAGCCATCAATTCATCGGCATCAAACGGTTTGCGAATAAAATCATCAGCCCCAATATCCAACCCTTCCACCACATTGGAGCGCTCATGGGCGGTCACCAGCAAAATTGGGATAAACGGTAAATCAGCCCGGGCGCGAATTTGTTGAGTAGCTTCATAACCGCTCATTTCTGGCATCATGACATCGAGCAAAATCAGATCGGGGCGCTGTTCGCCAATGACCTCCAGTAGCTCAATGCCGCTAGAGAGCGTCGTGACCTGATAGTTTTCATCCTCTAACAACGCCTGCAGTAAAAAGCAGTTATCAGCGGAATCGTCTACCACAAACACGTGATCGGATTTAGCTGCCATGATGCGCCAGTAATACTTTCATCGTTTCAACATAGGCGGTCACAGCCCCCAGACAGCCACTATCAATAGATAGATCTTGTGATAGATCGATCTTGGCTGGTGGCGTAACGGTGCCGCCACAGAATGGAAAACCAAACGACCAGTTCTTCCCCAGCCATGCTACAACCCTGGCGATGCGGTCAACTATTGCGGAACTTTGCAGTGTGTGAATGCCGCAGTAACAGTCATTGTTTACGGGCGATCGCTGACTATAGTGAAGCTACTGAGTACATGCACCGCAAGGATTAAAATCATCATCTCAATAACTGAACAGTGAATCTTGCGTCGATGGGTAGCGAGGGTTTTCGGCAAAAACCTCAAACACGATCTTAAATCTCACGACAGGAGACTCACTCTATGAAACTGGCCTACTGGATGTATGCGGGTCCGGCTCACATTGGCACCCTCCGGATTGCCAGCTCGTTCAAAAACGTCCATGCCATTATGCATGCGCCGTTGGGCGACGATTATTTCAACGTGATGCGCTCAATGCTAGAGCGGGAGCGGGACTTTACCCCCGTCACTACCAGCATTGTCGATCGCCATGTGCTGGCCCAAGGCTCACAAGAAAAAGTGGTCGATAATATCGTCCGCAAAGATCACGAAGAAACCCCTGATCTGATTGTGCTGACGCCCACTTGCACCTCCAGCATCTTGCAAGAAGACTTGCAGAACTTTGTGGAGCGCGCCAGCTTAGAGGCGCAGTGTGATGTGTTGCTGGCCGATGTCAACCATTACCGCGTCAATGAATTGCAGGCGGCCGATCGCACCTTGCAGCAAGTGGTGCAGTTCTATATCGAAAAAGCCCGTAAAAAAGGCGAGCTGCCCAGCGATCGTACCGAAAAACCATCGGTCAACATCATCGGCATGACGACCCTGGGTTTCCACAACAACCACGATCGCACCGAGCTGGTAAAGCTGATGGGCGATTTAGGGATCGAAGTCAATTTGGTGCTGCCCGATAAAGCCTCCGTCAAGCAGATCAAACAGCTGCCCCGCGCTTGGTTCAACCTGGTGCCCTATCGCGAAGTGGGACCAGCCACCGCCACCTATTTGCAAGAACAGTTTGATCAGCCGACGGTCGACATCACCCCCATGGGCATTGTCGAAACGGCCCGCTGCATTCGCACCATTCAAAAAGTGTTGAATGAACAAGGCGCGGCGGTGGATTATGAAGCCTTCATCGACGAGCAAACCCGGTTTGTTTCCAATGCAGCGTGGTTTTCGCGCTCAATTGACTGTCAAAATCTGACGGGCAAAAAAGCAGTGGTCTTTGGCGACAGCACCCACGCCGCCGCGATGACCAAAATTTTGACGCGGGAGATGGGCATTCATGTGGTGCTGGCTGGGACTTATTGCCAATACGATGAAGCCTGGTTCCGGCAGCAGGTCAGCGAGTATTGTGACGAGGTGCTGATTAGCGAAGACCACGGGGCGATCGCGGACAAAATTGCCACCATTGAACCGGCGGCGATCTTTGGCACCCAAATGGAACGCCATGTGGGCAAGCGCTTGGATATTCCCTGTGGTGTCATCGCGGCCCCCATCCACATTCAAAACTTCCCCGTTGGGTATCGTCCCTTCCTGGGCTACGAAGGCTCCAACCAGTTGGTTGACCTGATCTACAACTCCTTTACCCTGGGGATGGAAGATCACCTGCTGGAAATCTTTGGCGGTCACGACACCAAGGAAGTGATTACCAAAACCGTCTCGGCAGATGGCGACCTGAATTGGACGGCGGATGCCATGACCGAACTCAATCGGGTACCCGGTTTTGTGCGGGGCAAGGTGAAGCGCAATACTGAAAAATTTGCCCGCAACCACGGGCACGCCAGCATTGACGTGGAAGTCATGTACGCGGCCAAGGAATCGGTCGGGGCTTAGGTCGCGCCGCCCGCGCTGATTTCAACTCACTGACCAGACGATCGCAATTCCTCCGTCTCAATGATGATGGGGGAATTTGCGATCGCGCCATCCTGTCCCTCGCTCCCCTATGACGACATCCACTTGGCCGGAAGCGCAGGCCCTGTTGATCTTTTGGTTCGACGATCCCGCTGTGCCCAATAGCGAATACGGGCAACAGCGCAAAATCTGGTTTCGCAAAGATCCCAGCTTTGATCAACAAGTGCGCGATCGCTTCTTAGCCGTTTACGAGCGGGCGAGTCAGGGCGAGTGCGATCGCTGGCTAGAGCAACCGGACTCCGCCCTCGCCCTCACAATTTTGCTCGATCAGTTTCCCCGCAATATGTTTCGCGGCACGGCCCGCTGCTTTGAAGCCGATGCGCCAGCCCTGGCTACGGCCAAAACTGCGATCGCCCGCGATTATGACCAATCTCGGCTCCCGATCGAACGCATGTTCTTTTACCTGCCGTTTGAACACAGCGAAAATATCGAGCATCAGCATCAGGCCGTCAGTCTTTTCGAGACGCTGGTACAAGACGCACCAGCGTTGCAGACCCCCCTCGACTATGCCTACCGTCATCGCGACGTGATTGCTCAATTTGGCCGCTTTCCCCATCGTAACGAGATCCTGGGTCGCCCCAGTACACCCGCAGAGTGCCAGTTTCTTCAACAACCTGGCGCACGATTTTAGCTGTGTAAGTAGGTAGACACAATTATTTCGCAGACGGGTTTCGACTCCGCTCAACCCTCAACCTCTGACCTGGACAGTAATATCGCTGATTG
>NZ_JACSWC010000291.1 GCF_016888165.1 Halomicronema sp. CCY15110
GGATTCTCCATCTCGATGACCCCATGTTTTCTGGCAGCATCCTACTACAACATGACTTGTGTGTACTTAGTAGCCCTTTTTGGGAGAAGGGGCTGGGGGATGAGGGCAACCCTGCGAGCGAATTTGCAAAAGTGGGATGTACCCCTTGCCATCACCACTGCCCATGCCCTGCGGGCTGGCAGCTTACCCATTAACCACCGCGACCCCTTTGATCGCATGATCATGGCCCAAGCCGAACTCGAAAATCTGCCAGTACTGACGACTGACAAAGCCTTCCATACAGGCTTAATTCAGGTCATCCCTGATTACGAGTAACCCCATCAAAGCGATTCTATGATGACAGCAGTGAATCAACCCGAACCGTATGAAACACCGACTGAGGAAGCGATCGAAGGTATCCGACAGGGATTACATGAGGCCTTAACCGGGCAAGTCCTACCACTCTCTGCCAT
This sequence comes from Halomicronema sp. CCY15110, assembly GCF_016888165.1. GTDB lineage: Bacteria > Cyanobacteriota > Cyanobacteriia > Phormidesmidales > Phormidesmidaceae > Halomicronema. The sequence continues at coordinate 453 of NZ_JACSWC010000291.1, forward strand.
GTGGGACGGCATCGATCTGATTGAATCTCCTACTGTCCAGGTTGATGTAGGGAATGATGAGATTGAAGATGCGATCGCCCAGAACAAGCAGACCCAGCAAACAGATAATGATTCTGCACTGTAGAGAATGCATGAAGTCTCCACTAATTAATCTTCTGCCCCTGGAGATAATGCCGAGCAATGGGAAGAATGAACTCAGATATGCTCCCACAGAGCCGAATAGCGACGTGCGATCGCTGGCATCTATCCATTCTCCACTGTCCATTGCTCCATGAACGAAGCCGAAACCCGCGCCGAACTCATTGACCCCGCTCTCCGCGCCGCTGGCTGGGGCATCGTCGCGGGTAGCCGCATTCGCCGCGAAGTCATCGCCCCCGGTCGCCTCGTCGGCAATGGCCGCCGCGCCGCAGCTGAATATGCCGATTATGTATTGACGTATCGCGACCACAAACTCGCCGTCATTGAAGCCAAAAAGCGCGACGCCCCCGTTACCGCAGGCGTCGGTCAGGCCAAAAACTACGCCCAAAAGCTGGAAACCCGCTTCGCCTACTCCACCAACGGCATCGGCCTTTACCAAATCGACATGCGTACCGGGGCCGAAGGCACCATCCCCCAGTACCCCACCCCCGACGACCTGTGGGACGCCACCTACAGCGAAAAGAATGCGTGGCGCGATCGCTTCGCCGACATCCCCTTTGAAGACCGCAGCGGCACCTGGGAAGCCCGCTACTACCAGCACAACGCCATTCAGCATGTTCTCGAAGCTGTTGGTGCAGGACGAAACCGCATCCTGCTCACCATGGCCACCGGCACGGGCAAAACCTGTGTCGCCTTCCAAATAGCGTGGAAACTCTTCCACAGCCGCTGGAACCTCAGCCGCGAACCCAGTCGCCGACCGCGCATTCTGTTTTTGTGCGATCGCAACATCTTGGCTTCTCAAGCTTTGCGAGATTTCGCTGCCTTTCCCGACGACGCCCTGGTACGCATTGAACCCAGCGAGATCGCGAAAAAAGGCCGCGTGCCCAAAAACGGCAGCGTCTTCTTCACCATCTTCCAGACCTTCATGGCCGAGAGCAGCACCAGCACCGTTCGGGCTGAGCCTGTCGAAGCCTCAACAGAGGAGAAAGTCCAGCCGCCCTTCGACTGTTCGACAAGCTCACAGCTCAGGGCTAACGGAAATGGAGACCAAAATTTCCTCGACTATCCCCCCGACTTCTTCGACTTCATCATCATCGACGAATGCCACCGGGGCGGCGCTAAAGACGAAAGCACCTGGCGCGCCATTCTGGAATACTTCGCGCCAGCAGTGCAGCTCGGCCTCACCGCCACCCCCAAACGCGAAAACAACGCCGATACCTACGCCTACTTTGGCGAGCCCGTCTACACCTACGCCCTCAAAGACGGCATCAACGACGGCTTTCTCACCCCCTTCAAAGTGCGGCAGATCGAAACCACCCTCGACGAATACCTCTACAGTCCCGACGATGACGTGGTGGCTGGGGAAGTGGAGGGCGATCGCACCTACACCGAATCCGACTTCAACCGCATCATCGAAATTGAGGCCCGCGAACGCTACCGGGTGCAGCTCGTGATGGAGATGATCAACCAGAGCGAAAAGACCCTGGTATTTTGCGCCACCCAGGCCCACGCCCTAGCCGTCCGTAACTTGATCAACCAGTTCAAAATCAGTACCGACCCCGACTACTGCGTTCGCGTCACCGCTGACGACGGCAGCCTCGGCGAACAGCACCTCCGCACCTTTCAAGACAACGAGAAAACTATCCCCACCATCCTCACCACCTCCCAAAAGCTCTCCACCGGCGTCGATGCCCGCAACGTCCGCAACATCGTGCTGCTGCGGGTGATCGGCACCATCATTGAGTTCAAGCAAATCGTCGGACGCGGCACCCGCCCCTTTGACGGCAAAGACTACTTCACCATCTACGACTTCGTAAAAGCCTACGAGCACTTCAACGACCCCGAATGGGACGGCGAACCCCAGGAGCCCGTGCCGGTCAATCCCCGTGGTCCTCGTGAAGCCCCAGGTGAATACACGGCCGATCCCGACACCGCTGGCTCCGACGACGAGCCCACCCCGCGCCGGCCCCAAAAAATCGTCATCAAGCTCGCCGACGGCAAAGAGCGTACCCTTCAGAACACCCTCCAAACCAGTTTCTGGAGTCCCGAAGGTAAACCCATCGCCGCTGCCGAGTTTGTCGAAAAGCTCTTTGGCGACATCCCCGACCTGTTCCAAGACGAAGCCGAACTGCGCCAGCTCTGGAGCCAACCCCACACCCGCAAGGCCCTCCTGGAAGGACTGGCCGAACGCGGCTATGGCGACGAGCAACTCACCGAAATTAGCCGCCTGATCGACGCCGAAAACAGCGACCTTTACGATGTGCTCGCCTACATTGCCTACACGACCGAGCCGATCAGTAGACGCGATCGCGTCTCCACCCGCAAGGGCCGCATCTTCGCCCAGTACGCCAGCCCCCAGCAAGAGTTCCTCACCTTCGTGCTCGATCAATACATCACCGTTGGCGTCAGCGAACTCGGCGAGGAGAAGATGCGGCAATTACTGGAACTGAAATACCACGGCATCCGGGAGGCGACCGCAGCATTAGGCAACGCGGGATCAATCCGCGAAGTCTTCCTGGGCTTTCAGCAATACCTGTACTCCCAGGAAGAGACCGCATAGCCGAAGTGGAAATTCGACGCTGTTGCGCCTTGGCGCAGCCTCACCGGAGGTGAATCGCCCCCACGCAACACGAACTCCGTTGAGATTTTCGGTCTAGGACTCAACGGCATAAGTCGCGATACCGATCCGCCCCCCCTTCGGGAAGAGCAAAGCTCTACATCCCCCAGCCCCGTTAATCGACCCCCATGGATGGGGGCATTCTATGAACGCCATCGCTGGATGATCTCCCGATCGAAAGATCCAGCCTCCGTCGGGCTGCAAATAATAACGTGACTTAAGAAGGGATTAGTAATTTGCGATCGTGCCGATGGCAATCGCACCTCTGCAACACAGCAAACTTAAATAACCATGCCGTCCGGGATCACAGCATTTTTGAGAATGACGACGATGCCGCTGCGGATGTAGAAGCCTAGATCCTCGCGCTCCGCTTCTTCAATGCCTTCTTTATTCACGATCTGGACATTGCGACCAATGCGGGCATTTTTATCAATAATCGCCTTGCGCACAGTGGAGCCTTCGCCAATGCCCATGGGAATCTTGCCCCGAGTCAAATGTTGACTGCTTTCCGACATGGGCTCGTAATAGTCGGCCCCCATCAGCAACGCATCCTCAATAACGCAGTCTTGATGCACCCGCTGGCGCAAACCAATGACGGAATGGCTCACCCGACATTTTTTGAGAATACAGCCGTCACCAATAATCGACTGCGTCACGTGGGCGTCGAGTAGCTTACTGGGGGGAAGGTAGCGCGATCTCGTATAGATGGGGGCGTCTTCGTGATAGAAGCTAAACGCGGGTTGGGGCTGCTGGGTCAGCGCCAAGTTAGATTCGTAGAACGCTTCAATCGTCCCAATATCTTCCCAGTAGCCATCAAACAAATAGGCCTGAACATTGTAGTCTTGAGCGGAATTGGGAATAATTTCCTTCCCAAAATCCGTTTGGTCAAGATTTTTACGCAGTAGATCGATTAACACCTGTTTCTTAAAGACGTAAATGCCCATAGAAGCGATGTAGGGCTTTTCCTTCGCTTGCTCAGGGGTCAGACCCAAGGTTGAAGTATCGACCTGCATCTGCTTGAGGGCATCGCCTTTGGGCTTCTCATAAAAATCTACAACGCGGCCCGTGGCATCAATTTTCATCAAGCCAAAGCTAGTCGCAGCTTTCTCGGTCACAGGCACGACAGACAGAGTGACATCAGCGTTGGTACTACGATGACGCTCCACAAAGAGGGAGTAATCCATCCGGTAAAGATGATCCCCAGACAAGATCAGAAACTCATCAACATCCCAAGCCTCAAGCATCCAAAGATACTTACGCACGGCATCAGCGGTACCTTGGAACCAACTTGGGCTTTCCGGAGTTTGCTGGGCCGCCAGCACTTCCACAAACCCTTCAGAAAATTGAGAAAATTGATACGTTCGCGACAGATGGCGATTCAATGAGGCAGAGTTGAACTGAGTTAAAACGTAAATCTTATGAATTTCAGAGTTGATGCAATTACTGACTGGGATATCAATTAGACGATATTTACCGGCTAGCGAGACCGCTGGCTTAGCTCGAAATTTAGTCAGTGGATAGAGGCGAGTACCGGCACCCCCACCAAGGATGATTGATAAAACTCTTTTCACCAGGAACCTCTAATTGCGCTCAACTGACCGTGGATTAACACCTTTCAGTGTGAGGTGGGAAGTCCCTATTTGCAAGGGGGGATCGGTACTTTTTTGCGGCTTTGTGTTTTGGAACACGAGATCCAGGAAAGCCTTGATTCGGAAACAGATGCTGCTCGTGCCGCTAACAGCCTGAGCCGGGGATCTCGCTAACAATCCCGGCCTAGAGCTGCCAGTCATGCCGGCGGTTGCCTCGATTTGAGTCACCCGACGATTAGGAGGATTAATTGGCGACTTCAGCCATTTCGATGACTTCACCCTGGTAGTCTTTTACCAAAAAGTTCAACGGGGCATCCCGACGAATCTTGTGGCGAACGCCACGGGTTTGCACTCGCATGAGAATTTGCTCAAGACAATCGTGGTCAAAGCACACATGGCGCTGGCGATCGCGGTGGCCGCGGCTAGCGCCGCTAATGACGTGTAGCTGGGTATTTTTCTTGAGCTGATACCATAGCCCGTCGGGCTGATTGTAGGGTTGCGCCGCCGTCGTAACGCCCGACGTTAGCATCGGATCAATGGCTCCGGCTCCCAAGGTTTGCTCATAGTTGTAGTAGTAGTGCAGTGGCACATCTGCCGTTTGTAGCTGCAACATGCCCTCATAAAATCTTCGGGCCATTTCAAGATCCGACACCATAATGGTGTAGACCTTGGGAGCACTGCTCAGAAACATCCACATGGCTCCGGCGTAGCCCACCAACAGCAGCACCATGATGCCCTGCGTCGATAAAATATCGACGGGTAGCCCCAAACCCAGAGGTAATGCGAACCAACTTTGCCAAACCACGTTGAAAGTACTCATTAAAATATTTAGTCACTAATATAGCGAGGTCTTTGGCTCCGGTACATCCCTAGTCTTCCTTGGAGGGCTGCAGGTTTCACCGGAGTTTTTTCGACTTTGCCAGAACTTCATTGAGTTTATCAAGTCATTTAGGCTGCTCTGTTGAGACTGACTTGGGGCCGTTGAGTCAGTTTAGCCAACCCTCTTAAATAGGTATTTCGCGGCAGTGGGTCTGACGGCGATCAAAGTCGGCAATAGACAACGATCGCCGTCTGCCTGAGGTCTATTTTCTTAAAAAAGGGGTATCAGTCGAAAAAACCTCGTTATAGTAAGAGCAATTTGTTGACGGCCCTGTTTTCGGTGACTCACAAATCGTGCAAATTCCCAGCTTCCCTGAATGTAATCACGCCATCATCCAACAACTTGGGCATCTGAGCGATCGCGAGTTGCTACAACGGTTTAAGGCCGAACCAGAGGCGGGTCGTTATTTTACGGCGATTTTTTGTCGCTACAGTCCGGTGGTTTTTAGTTTGATTACGCATTCAGCCCGATCGCCCGTGCAAGCTGAGTATTTGTTTGCGCTGACGTGGCGACATATTTTAAACGAGCTGAGCGGTCTGGATTTGGATGCCGCCGAAGCGACTGTAGCTGGCGAAACCGGGCAAGGGCGATCGCTCTCGTTGCAAAGCTGGCTGATTAACGTGACGGCGCTGTGCATCAATCAAGCTGCCCTGCCTGAAGTGGAAGAGATCCACTATTCGCTGAATCAAGCTTCGCCACCGCTATGGTGCTACGTGGAACGGTCTTTAGATCGGCTCGATCCGCTGGAACGGCTCATCTTAGTGATGGCGCAAACCTTTCGCTGGAGTGATACGCGCATTGCGGCCTATTTGCAAGCTGAGGGCGAACGCATGATGCCCACCGAAGTTTCTGTGCGTCTGAAGCAAGCCGGGCAAAATTTGGAAGCAGCTCTGCCCGAAGATATTCGCACTATTTATTTAGGGGCGTTGCCCGCCGAGGCTTCGGATTCATTGCTGCCCGACATGGTGGCGTCCGTCCCCATGCCAGAAAAACCGATTAGTGAGTCTCGTTCCTGAGGTGGAGGTGATGATGGCCGCTTTGGCGTCTCGTGTGCTTGGTGTCAGTCTTTTGTTGGTTGGAGGGGTGATCGCAGAAACCGCGACCACCCGGCCCGCCCTGGCGCAATCATTGCCGATTGAGCAACAACTCAACATGCGCCGTCATGAGGCTGAGCGTCATCAAGCTCGCCAAACCGCCGAACAGTTGATCGAGTTAGCTGATCGTGAACTGGCTAGAGGGCGCGTAGACGAAGCGATCGTGGCCTGGCAGGCAGCGCTCGACATTTACAGCACCCTCGGCGACCAAGCAGCAATGCAGCGATTGATGGAATTGCTCACTAAAACGCTGCTGATCGAAAACCGCTTTGCCGATGCGGAAAGGGTGATTCAACAGCAACTCACCTTGGCACGAGCTGAAGATAACCGCGTCATGCAGATGAATGCGCTCAACAATTTGGGCATGGTGTATTTGCAGAACGGCCAACTGGAGCGGGGCACCGCTGCCATGATCGCCGCCTTAGAGATTGCCGAGACCCTGCCCGACCCTGCCGCCCGCGGGCTGACCTACAGCAACTTGGCGCTGGCCGCCCGCCTCGGTGGTGACCTTGAGCGCGCCCGCGACTACTATTGGCTAGCGATTCTCTATCGGGAACAAAGCGGCGATCGCATTGGGCTCGCCAACTCTCACAACAGCCTCGGGGCCATCTATCGAGAACTGAATAACGAGACGCTGGCATTATCGACTTATTTGACCGCCCGCGAAACCGCCCTCGCCGAAAACCACATCCCCACCTTGCTGATTGCCCTTGACGGTCTCGTTGGCATCTATGCCGACCGCGAAGACATCGAGACTCTGCAAACTTATATGGCAGAACGGACAGGGATCACACCTGAGCTAGCACCGCCAGAGCAGCAGCTGGGGATGTATATCGGTCTTGGTCGCTATTACGCCTTGCGCAAAGATTATCCTCGGGCACAGGCCGCCTATGACGAGGCGCTGGCGATCGCCGAAGCGATCGGCGCAGCCACCAAGCGCACCTTTGTACTGAATCAATTACAAGACTTGGCTTTGCTCAACCCAGCAGAATAAGGCGCTGTCCCCAGTCGCCGATCAACGGCTTTAGCCGTTGACTAGCCGTTCACGCCTGGTTAACCAAAACCAAAAAGTTTGCGGTACAGTGAGCATCGCGCCTCGGTCGTCCATCTGTGGGCGGGAGCGGCCAATTTCCCCACGCAGTTGTGTTATGAACTCGGAGTCTCCGCTCAGGTTTGATGTCGTCACCCTGTTTCCCGACTTTTTTGCGTCGCCGTTGCAGTCGGGGCTACTGGGCAAGGCCATTGACCGGGGCATCGCCAGCGTCAACCTGGTGAATCCCCGCGATTTTACTACTGACAAGCATCACAAAGTCGACGACGAGCCCTATGGTGGCGGCGTCGGCATGTTGATGAAGCCAGAGCCCATTTTCGCCGCCGTCGAGTCACTGCCGGTGCAGCCTCGGCGGGAGGTCATTTTGCTGACTCCCCAGGGTGAAACGATGACTCAGCCCTTGTTTCGGCAACTCAATACAGAACTAGATCAAATTGTGTTGATCTGCGGTCATTACGAAGGGGTCGATGAGCGGGTGTTGCATTTGGTCGATCGCGAGGTTTCCCTCGGCGATTTCGTCCTCACCTGTGGCGAAATCCCGGCTTTGACGCTGATTAACGGGGTCGTGCGGTTGCGCCCAGGAACGGTGGGCAAGGCCGATTCGCTCAAGTTCGAAAGCTTTGAAGCCGACCTACTGGATTATCCCCAATACACCCGTCCAGCCGAGTTTCGGGGGTGGGCCGTGCCAGATGTGTTGCGGTCGGGCAATCACGCCGCGATCGCGGCCTGGCGACACCGCCAGCAAATTGATCGCACTCGCCAGCGGCGTCCTGATCTATACGCCACCTGGCAAGCTCAGCAGCCATCGGCAGAGTCCCGGTAAATTAACTCATCCAGATTTTCTTCTAGGACACTATCCACAACTCATTGCGCCAACATCTAGTCAAATGTGCTGAGCAATACCTAGGCATCCCTTGCAAATTTGCTACCATCAACTCATGAAAATACGGATCGGCAACGGCTACGACATCCATCGTTTAGTAGAAGGGCGGCCCTTAATCTTGGGGGGAGTCAAGATTCCCCACGCCATGGGACTGCTCGGCCACAGCGATGCCGATGTGTTGACCCACGCCATCACTGATGCGTTGTTAGGCGCATTGAGCTTGGGCGATATCGGTACCTACTTTCCCCCCAGTGACCCCCAATGGGCGGGTGCCGATAGTCTGAAATTGCTCGATCAGGTTTATCAAATGGTGCGCGATCGCGGTTGGGCGATCGTCAACATTGACAGTGTCGTGATTGCTGAACGCCCCAAATTAAAGCCCCATATCGCTGACATGCGCCGCACCTTAGCTGAGGCGTTGAGTTTAGCCCCTGACCAAGTGGGGGTGAAAGCCACCACGAATGAAAAACTCGGCCCCACCGGACGGGAAGAGGGCATCGCGGCCCATGCCGTCGTGCTAATTTCCGAGATCGCCGCCTAAGTGGTCGCTCGGCTGTGGTCGGTCGCACCCTTACCGCTGGGCGCTGCCGATAAAAGTCGCGGCTAACAGCAGTTTCGATGATCACCCCTGTTGGTGGTGTGGGTTACATTTATATATGTAAAGTTTTGGTTAACTTATTCCAGTTTTTTGTAAAGGGATGACCCGAGAGTCTGGCGGCAAAAGTGTATCCTAGATACCAAGTATTCAGGATATTTACGCAGGTTCTCTCGCGGGTTAGGCAGGATTAAGTCGTATTGGCGATCGCCGGGGAGCAGGGAATGGGTATCTATCAACAAACACAAGGTGCTTGTGCCGAGGCACTTGAGCAGGCGAGTCCTTTACCATTTGCATGGGCGCAGGCTTTTCCTAGCTGGTTTCAAACACCTCCCCCTGAGCGGGTTGGTTTACAGGGCGAGTATGATTACCACGGCTTGCAAAAGCGCGTCGAGGCTTTGTTTGAGCAACATTTTGTGTCGTCAGAACTGGAGCGCTTGACGGTCAGCCAGCGAGGTCGAGTCGTCATCCTACAGGGTGTTGTGCGCGATCGCGCCATGCTGAAGCGGCTTGTGAGCTTGGCCAAACAAGTCGAGGGCACCTATCGAGTCGAGACTAATTGGGTGACCGACGCAGCAGAGCAAAGCCTCATGCTGGCAAATCTAGTGCCAAGCGGTTACTCACTTTAGAGATGGCTCGGTTCTCACGATAGTCGTCCCCAACCCGAGGGGAAGGCAATCTTTCGTTAGCCGTCATGCCGTCACGATCATCTTGAGCAATCTGGCGGTGCAGCGTTAGCCAGCTCCCATGGGCGACCATTCCTCACGCGAGTCGCTATTCTTAGGGCAAGGCTTTACGGTGATGCTTGGCGGTGGGTGAGCACAAATTAGAGTTACCAAATATTGATCCCGATGTGATCCGTCAACAAGCGCGTCAAGTTGGCTTTCATCACGTCGGCATTGCCCAGGTTGATCACAGTCAAACTGCCGCGATCGCCGCTAACACCGCCCTGCAAAGTTGGCTGCACCAGGGCTATCAGGCCGATATGGCTTGGATGAACAATCCCAAGCGCCAAGACATTCAACAAGTGATGCCAGGGGCGCGATCGCTCATCTGCGTCGCGCTGAACTACTACACGCCACAGCCGCACTCCGACGATCCCCAGTCCGGCAAAATCTCGCGCTATGGCTGGGGGCGTGACTATCACCGCGTGATGCAAAAGAAGTTGAAGACTTTATCGGAATGGCTGCGATCGCACCACCCCGACATTCAAACCCGCTTTTATGTGGACACCGGGCCGGTTTCCGACAAATTTTGGGCGCAGCAGGCGGGGATCGGCTGGCTCGCCAAAAACGGCAACGTCATCACCCGCGACTATGGCTCCTGGGTCTTCTTGGGCGAAATTCTCACCAACTTGGAGTTGCCTGCTGACCCGCCCCATACCGAACACTGCGGTACCTGCACCCGCTGTTTAGACGCCTGCCCCACGGGGGCGATCGCCGCCCCATTTGTCGTCGATGCTAATCGCTGCATCGCTTACCACACCATCGAAAATCGCGATCCCACCCTGCCGCCGGAAATTGCGCAAAACCTACACGGTTGGGTGGCCGGTTGCGATATTTGCCAAGACGTTTGTCCCTGGAATCAACGGTTTGCCCAACCCACTGACATGGAAGACTTTCAGCCTTACCCTGACAACGTCGCGCCGAACCTCGCCGAACTGGCGAACCTCAGTGAAGCCGACTGGAATCGTCGCTTTCCGGCCTCGGCCCTGCGGCGCATTAAACCCGCGATGTGGCGACGCAATGCGCGGGCGGCCCAGCAAAGCCAACCGTCTTAACGCGATCTCGGCGGTGGGCTGATCACCAACGGGCACCGAGTCCTTAATACTTCTTGACATGGCGGAAATCCAGGCAACGCGATCGATAGGATAATAAACAGCAACTTTATTAGAACAGGTCATACAGCGGGCGATCGCCCCGCTCACACGACTTTAGCCAGGTACTTAAGAGGAAAACACTTTGGTCAGTACAGCCCCACTCAAAACCAGCAAATCAGCAGAAATTTTTAGCGCTGCTCAACACCTCATGCCCGGTGGCGTCAGTTCTCCGGTTCGCGCCTTCAAATCGGTCGGTGGTCAGCCCATCGTCTTCGATCGCGTCAAAGGTGCCTACATCTGGGATGTCGATAACAACCAATACATCGACTACGTCGGCACCTGGGGACCCGCCATCTGCGGTCACGCCCATCCCGAAGTGCTGCAAGCCCTGTCTGCCGCCCTCGAAAAAGGCACCAGCTTTGGCGCTCCCTGCTATCTCGAAAACGTACTGGCAGAGATGGTAATCAACGCCGTTCCCAGCATTGAGATGGTGCGCTTTGTGAACTCCGGCACCGAAGCCTGCATGGCCGTCCTGCGGCTCATGCGAGCTTTCACCGGCCGCGACAAAATCATCAAGTTTGAAGGCAATTACCACGGCCACGCCGACATGTTTTTGGTGAAAGCTGGATCGGGCGTCGCCACTCTGGGATTACCGGACTCCCCTGGCGTGCCCAAAGCCGCCACCCAGAGCACCCTCACCGCCCCTTACAACGATCTGGAAGCCGTCAAAAAGCTGTTTGAAGACAATCCCGGCGAAATCTCCGGCGTCATTCTGGAACCTGTGGTGGGGAACTCCGGCTTCGTCACCCCTGATGCGGGCTTCCTCGAAGGGCTGCGCGAACTTACCCGGGAACACGACGCCCTGCTCGTGTTTGACGAAGTCATGACGGGTTTCCGGATTGCCTACGGCGGCGCTCAGGAAAAATTTGGCGTCACCCCTGACCTGACGACCCTGGGCAAAATCATCGGTGGTGGCTTACCCGTTGGGGCCTATGGTGGCCGCCGCGACATCATGGAAATGATTGCCCCCGCTGGCCCGGTTTACCAGGCGGGCACCCTGTCGGGTAATCCGCTCGCCATGACCGCTGGCATCAAGACCCTCGAAATCTTGCAGCGCCCCGGCACCTACGAGCAGCTCGAAACCATGACCCATAAGCTCATTACTGGCCTGCTTGCAGCCGCCCATGAAACCGGCCACGCCGCCACCGGCGGCAACATCAGCGCCATGTTCGGCATGTTCTTCACGGATAAGGATGTCCACAGCTTTGACGACGCCAAAGGTGCTGACACCGAGAAGTTCAGCCGCTTCCATCGCGGCATGTTAGAGGCAGGCGTTTATCTGGCTCCATCTCAGTACGAAGCAGGCTTTATGTCCCTGGCTCATACTGACGAGGATATTGAGAAGACGATCGCCGCTGCCCGCCAAGTGCTCAGTAACCTGAAGTAGCGATCGCCAGCAGCCCGATCAAATCCCGGCAATGGATCGGTGAGGGGGTAAGTGGGTGCGGAAGTGAGATCGCTAAATCCCAAAGCGACATTGAGTCGAGGGGCATGTCCCCACCTCACCTCACTCCCCCCCTTACCTCACCCACTTCACCGACTCCATCCACCACGCCCGACCCTCACACTCATTCACCCCCCCACTCCCCCAATGGTCGGTTATTGCGACTTATAGAGATGTCGACCACGGGCTATTCTATGCTGGTTAGCACTCGACACAATTGAGTGCTAATGTTTCATTTGCAGAGAGAATAGAGTGGGACATGGCGAAATTAGTCATATTTGATGAAGCGTCGCGGCAAGCCCTGGAAAAAGGAGTGAACGCCCTGGCCGATGCGGTCAAGATCACCCTAGGGCCAAAGGGTCGCAACGTAGTACTGGAAAAGAAATTTGGCGCACCGCAGATCGTGAATGACGGCATCACGATCGCCAAAGAAATTGATCTGGAAAATCCTTACGAAAATACCGGCGCTCGCCTGATTCAGGAAGTCGCCTCTAAAACCAAGGATTTGGCGGGTGACGGCACCACCACGGCAACAGTGTTGGCCCAGGCCATTATCCGCGAAGGATTGAAGAACGTTGCCGCTGGCAGCAATCCGGTCAGCCTGCGTCGCGGTATCGACAAAGCCGTTGCTGAAGTGGTCGCCGGTATTGAGAAGGCAGCTCAGCCCGTGACTGGCAACGCCATTTCACAGGTGGCGGCGGTGTCTGCGGGCAGTGATGAAGAAGTCGGTGAAATGATTTCTGCCGCCATGGAAAAGGTGACGAAAGATGGCGTCATCACCGTTGAAGAGTCCAAATCCCTCTTCACGGAATTGGAAGTGGTCGAAGGGATGCAGTTCGATCGCGGCTACATGTCCCCCTACTTTGTGACCGACCAAGAGCGGATGGTCACTGAATTAGAAGGGGCGCGCATTCTCATCACCGACAAAAAAATCAGCTCCATTCAGGATCTGGTTGGCGTGCTAGAACGCATCGCCCAGGCGGGAGCGCCGCTGCTGATCATTGCGGAAGACATTGAAGGCGAGGCGCTGGCCACGTTGGTGGTCAATAAAGCTCGCGGCGTGCTGAACGTGGCTGCCGTCAAAGCGCCGAGCTTTGGCGATCGCCGTAAGGCCATGCTGCAAGATATCGCCGTACTCACGGGTGGGCAAGTCATCTCTGAGGACATCGGTCTAAGTCTGGAAGGGGCCACGCTGGAGATGTTGGGGGTTGCCCGCAAAGTCAGCATTACCAAAGACACCACGACTCTGGTTTCGGATGCTGGCAACGAGGCCGATGTGCAGGCGCGGGTCGCCCAAATCCGTCAGGAATTGGAGCGCACCGACTCTGATTACGACAAAGAAAAGCTCTCTGAGCGGCTGGCTAAGCTGGCTGGGGGCGTTGCCGTCATCAAAGTGGGCGCAGCAACTGAGACCGAACTAAAAGACCGCAAGCTGCGCATCGAAGATGCTCTCAGTGCTACTAAGGCCGCTGTGGACGAAGGCATCGTGCCGGGTGGCGGCGCTACCCTGTTGCACTTGGCGGGTCAGCTGGAAACCCTGAAGGCTTCCCTCACGGTGCCAGAGGAAAAAATCGGCGTTGACATCGTGATCAAAGCGCTGGAATCGCCCCTGCGTCAAATTGTGGATAACTCGGGTGGCGAAGGTTCCGTCATTGTTGAGAAAGTCCGCGAACTCGACTTCAACATGGGCTACAACGCCCTGACTGGTGAGTTCGAAGACCTGATCGCGAGCGGTATCATCGACCCCGCCAAGGTGGTGCGTTCTGCCCTACAAGACGCGGCGTCGATTGCGGGCATGGTGTTGACCACTGAAGTCCTGGTGGTTGAGAAGCCTGAACCCCCCGCCCCCGCTGGTGGTGACCCTGGCATGGGCGGCATGGGTGGTATGGGCGGCATGGGCGGCATGGGTGGTATGGGTGGTATGGGCGGCATGGGCATGATGTAGTCCCGCCCAAGCACTTAAGCGCCCCATTCATCTGAAATAGAAAGCGCCGGGAGCGATCGCTCCCGGCGCTTTTATGGTTGTAAATAGTCAGCGTTTAGCGCACTGTGAAGGCGGCGACACCTTAGCCGTCAATGCTGCCCTCGACCCCTTCGATCAGGTAATCCATCTTCTCCAGTTCGATGTTGTCCTGCTTGTACTCTTGATCGCTAGTCAGAATAACGCTGCCATTATTGTCTTTCAATTCGCCCTTGTAAATGACCAGTTCTCCAGAGATGAGCTGCTCCCGAGCAGCATCGCCAGCGGCGCTGGCCTCCTCCGTGACCGCCGGACCATAGGGCGAAAGCTTACAAAACTTGCCCGCCAGGCCGCCCCGCAGAATGTGGGGAATATCGCCTGCCATCAGGGTATCCCCAGCCTTGAACTGCTCACCCAGCTGGGTGTAGATGCTTGACCAGTCCCACTCGGCTCCGGTGAGGTAGCCTTCGGGCGCTAGCGGGCCTTGGTTGGCATGGTACCCACTGGAATAGATGCCTCGTCGTTCGGCAGTTTCCATCACGACTTTGGGACTATCAACATGGCAAGTCACCACGTCGATGCCCTGATCCGCCATGCTGTTGGTCGCTTCGGCTTCCTTGACAGGTTCCGCCCAGTCGCCGGTAAAGATCACCTGGGTGGTGATGGCTGGGTTGACGGACTTGGCCCCGAGGGTAAAGGCGTTAATGTTGCGCAGCACTTGGGGAATGGGCTTGGCCGCGACAAACCCGAGTTTGCCAGACTGGCTCATGTGGCCGGCGACGACCCCCGCGACATATTGCGCTTCGTCAATGTAACCGAAGTAGCTGCCCACATTGTCGGGGTGAACGCCGTCTTGATACAAGCCACCCGCATGGAAGAACTGCACTTCAGGAAACTCTTCGGCCAGTTCCAAAATGTAGGGATCAAAGTAGCCAAAGGACGTCGGGAACAACACCTTCGCGCCATCGATTTCGATCATGCTGCGCATGGTTTCGGCCACGGCAGACGTTTCGGGCACGCTGGCTTCTTCGACCAGGGTGATACCGGGCACATTAGCCAACATCGCGGCGGCCCCTTCAGCATGGGCTTGGTTGTAGCCAAAGTCATCTTTGGGGCCAACGTAGATGAACCCGACGACTAAATCTTCGCCGCCCGCGTCACCAGCGGCCGCATCGTCAGTGGCGGCATCTCCCTCAGCAGGAGGGGGGCTACAGGCCGTGCCGAACTTAGTGACCATGCCAAAAGCGGTGGTCGCCATCAAGCCGCGCACCATTTGGCGACGAGAGATTCGGGAAAATCGGCGTTGAGTCATGGAGTGTTCTCCTCACAAGGAATGGGGGATTGAGTGTGGCCGTCTGAGTCAGCGAATTAAGCTAAGGCGGTGTGGATATGGTAGGCGGTGAGGACGGCGATCGCCGCTACGGAGCCTGCACGGCACCACAGTCTCGATCTAGTTCAAATTAAGGATTGATAAAAGACTGCGATAGTTTTGTATCCTGGACTGCTTTTCCGAGATTTCCCGCCAATATCCTCGTCGCTTTTTCCAGATTTGCCCTAAAACATCGGCCGCACCCAGGGGACGGTTCCCTCGCGCTGATCCTGAGTAAAGTTTGGTGATTCGCCAGGGAACCGTCCCCTAGCTGTTCCGCGATCGCCCCTCGTCCTCCAGGGGCACACCCGCAATCAAAGCACCAACGCTTACCCAGTCACCCACTTACCCAACTACCCATCCACTACTCTCAACCGGAATGTCATGTGCTCGCCAGTCCCTAAATCTGGGGTAGAGTATGGGCCGTAGAGCTGTTCATAAGCGATGAGGGGCAATGAATTGGAAACGGTTAGGGCTCTTGATTATCCTGGGACTGCTGAGCGGCATTGTGTTCGCCTATGCCCACGCCGCGATGCAAGGTCCTGCGCCGACAGTGACCACCGGGACGCCGACAGAAACTGCCGCAACCGAGGTGGTTGATTCAGCGGCTGACGCCGACCAGATCACGGCACCCGCCGAACTCCCTGCCGCCACTCAGACACTCCTCGCTAGCCTCGACCAAGCGCCGTTTCAGCCAGAGCGGGGCGACCTGCGCATCGTCGCCATTAGCGATCTAAACGGAGCCTACGGCTCTACCGATTACGACCCCGATGTGGATAAAGCGATCGCGCTCCTCCCCTTCTGGCAACCGGATTTAGTGGTGGCGGGAGGCGACATGGTGGCGGGGCAATCCCCCTCACTGACGACCGCGCAAATTCAGGCGATGTGGGCCGCCTTTGATGACCACGTTCGCGCCCCGTTGGATGTCGCTGGCATTCCCTTTGGCTTCACCATTGGCAACCACGACGCCTCCGGAGCCCGGGGGGCAAACGGCCAGTTTAGCTTTCAGCAAGAGCGCGATTTAGCCACTGCCTACTGGCAAACGCCGGAACATGATCCCGGCGTGGAATTTATCGATCGCACCGACTATCCCTTTTTCTACACCTTTCGTCAGGGCGACGCCTTCTTGATGGCTTGGGATGGATCGACCCACCAGATTCCCGCTGACAAGCTGGCTTGGGTCGAGCAGAGCCTCGCTAGCGAAGCCGCCCAGAGCGCTCGCCTACGGATTTTGGTCAGCCATTTGCCCCTCTATGCCGTGGCTGAGGGGCGCAACACCCCCGGTGAAGTGATGGCCAACGCTGACCAGTTGCGGGCCATGCTGGAAAAATACGACGTGCATACCTACATCAGCGGCCATCACCACGCCTACTACCCCGGCCATCGGGGCAATTTGCAGCTCCTCCACATGGGGATTATCGGCTCCGGGCCGCGCGCCCTCATCGACAGCGACTTGCCCAAGTGGAAAGCCGTCACCGTGCTCGATGTGGACTATGACGCGGCAGCGGGCGAACTGATTCGCTACACCACCTACGACATTCAGACCTTAGAGCGGATTGAATACGGCCAACTGCCCCGCTATTTGACCGGACACAACGGCATGGTGCTGCGCCGCGACGTGGCCATGGCCGACCTCAGTGCCGCCGAAAAAAGCGCTTGTGAAGCGAAGCTCGGAACAGCCCTGTGTCGCTAACCCCCCACCCATCCCCCAACTACCCCCCACCCATCCCCCAACTACCCCTCACCCTGCCACCCCCTCACCCTGCCACCCTGCCACCCCCTCACCCTGTCCCCCAAATTGCTCTAAACTCATCCTGTTGACCGTTTAGAAGCAGATTCATGGCAGCACAATCAACCATTCCCGTCGTCGTCAACGGTGCCTGCGGCAAGATGGGGCGCGAAGTGATCAAGGCGATCGCCGCCGCCGAAGATATGACCCTGGTGGCCGCCATTGACAAAAATCCCGCCGTCATCGGCGAAGACATTGGTGAAATCGCCGGGTGTGGCCCGGTGGAAATTCCCGTGACGCCAGATCTCGAAGCGGCGCTGGTGCAGGCCCAGAGTGAAGGGCTGGCGGTCATGATCGACTTCACCCACCCCGACACCATTTACAACTCAGTGCGGGCCGCGATCGCGTACGGGGTGCGTCCCGTCGTCGGCACCACGGGCCTATCGGCGAAGCAAATCAAAGAGCTGGCCGAGTTTGCCGAAAAAGCCAGCATCGGCTGTTTAATCATCCCCAACTTTTCGATCGGGGTGGTGTTGATGCAGCAGGCGGCGCAGCAGGCGGCGCAGTATTTTGAGCATGTCGAAATTATCGAACTGCACCACAACCAAAAAGCCGACGCCCCCAGCGGCACCGCCATCCAGACGGCGCAAATGTTGTCCGCGCCCGACAAAGCCTTTAATCCCGCCCAGGTGGCAGAATCGGAAAAAATGACCGGCGCACGCGGCAGCCGCACTGACGATGGCATTCGCATCCACAGTGTGCGGTTGCCGGGGCTGATTGCCCACCAGGAAGTGCTCTTTGGCGCACCGGGGCAGCTCTACACGCTGCGGCATGATACCAGCGATCGCGCCTGCTATATGCCGGGGGTGCTCCTCGCGGTGCGGCGCGTCATGCCCCTCAAGTCCCTCATTTACGGCCTCGACAAGATTCTGTAGGGTGCGTAGCGCAAGCAGCGCGGCTTTGCCTACGCGAAGCAACGCACCCTAATGTTCAGCGAACGCTAATGACACGCCTGTTTAGGCGGCGAAGGCGGCACATCCAGCGCCGGGTTTTGGTCAAAAAAGCCCAGGGGCTTCAGGGTGAAACCGCTATAGGCCACGGGCATCACGGGCCAGTCTTCGGGGCGGGGAATGTGGTGGTGACCAAACACGTACCACACCACCACGTCGGTGTTGTCGACGGGGCGATCGCCCTGCGTCCACTTCGGCAACCCCTCACCGCCGGGATGCTGGTTGGGATACGGCCCAGCGGGAAAGTTTTCGTCAGGATGATAGGGCGTCACCCAGAGGTGTCGGGTGATAAAACCCGCCCGCTTGACGATGGGCGCTTCGGGATGGGCAAAGGGCAGCACGTTTTCGCCGGGGATGAGCTTGAACCCCACGGGCTGGCCCAGGCGGTTTTGCACATGGGGGTTCACCACCTTCCAGTAGCGCCCCACTAGCGGATCGATCAGTCGCTGCGCCGCCTGTTCGGTCTCCAGCAGGGTCGAGACGCCATACCAGCCGTTGCCGTAGGGATTTTCCGGCCCCAGGGGCACGGCTTCGCTGTTCACTTCGTAGACGCTATTTTCAGTGCCATCCACATCTAAGTCCAGGCGCATGGCAAAGAAGTGCTGGTGGTTGAGGGCGTTGACTTCGGGAGCCACCAGGGTGCCGTAGCGGGGTTCGTCCGCCAGGGCCGCCGCCAGCAAAATGCCCGTCAATTTGATCTCGTACTGAATGGTGCCGTCTTGATAGAAGTACCAGTAAAAGCCGTATTCGTAGTTGTCCACCGTGGCGACAAAGGACAGCACCAGCCGCCGCGATCGCCGCACATCCACATGATCCCGTCGCCAGTCGGTGTGCTTCCACAGAATGCCGAAGTCCTCTTCGTGGAGGCAGACGGCGTTTTCGGTGATGGCGACCTGGCCCCGGCTGTCGGTGAGCACCGCGTCGAAGTAGCGGATTTCGCCAAAGCAGTCGCAGCCGTTGGTGAGGGAGTTGGCGAGCATGCCGACCCCGTGCTCCCCCAGGTCAAAGGCGTTTTTGCGGAAGTGTTGAGGGCGCGGGTCGCCGTAGGGCACCACCATTTCCGCCATCGAGGCGCGATAGAGAATGGGGCGCAAGCGGCCTGCGTCTTCGTAGCCGACCTGATGCAGCACCAGCCCTTCGCGGGGGGTGAAGCCGATGCGGATCTGCCAGCGCTGCCAGCGAATCAGGTGGCCCTCGACGGTAAAGCTGGGGCCGTCGGGCTGGGTGATGCTGAGGGGCTTCAGATCTTGGCGAAACTCGTCTTTGTAAAACTCCCGCGCATATTCCCCCGCTTCCGGCGGCACGGGCACTGCCCCCACATCTTCAATGCGGACGACGGTCATGGTGTTTAGATCCACCACGGGCACCAGGCCATCAATGGGGCGGGAATAGAAGTTGCTGTCGGGGGTCGATCGCACGTAGCACAGACAGCGGGAGAGCCGCTGGCCCACCTCGTCGGCCAAGCCAAAATGCCCGATCGCCCAGGGATCGACCACCACTGTGGCGGGGTCTAGCCCCCGGCGCTGGCAGGCCGCGAGAAAATCGGGATGGGCGTGGACGGCGGCCTCGCATTCCTCTAGCTCGTCGGCCATGATGTTGGGCTGCACGTCGGGTAGGTGCTGCCAGCGGGTGATGGTGTGGTCGGTGAGGGAGGCCGTGGCTTCGTACACTTGCCCGGTCTGGTTATCCAGCAGCACGAGAAAGGCCTCGCGGGGCACGGCGTCCCCTGGTTGATACGCCTGCACGACGGCTTTGGGCGGCTCTTGCAGGGTCACCACCGGAAACCGCCAGCGCTGTGCGGGCAGCAGTCCCTGGGCTTGCTGTTCGGCCCGCACGAGGGCGACAGCGGTGTGAATTTCAGCGGCGGTCAAGGGTTCTAGGGGATGGACGGAGGAAGGGGAAGGCATAGAGGGAAAACCTGAAATGTTGCCAAGACCGCGATCGTGCCAGATAATCGGCCCCCGTGGCGGATCGTTTGATTACATTTGACCCACCAGACCTCCGGCTTCTTGAAGAAGCCGGAGGTCTCGGGTTGTCGCACGACTTATGCCAGCTCGGTGGGGGGCGACAACTGCGCTAACCGCGACTGGTACAGGGCTGCATCGGGGGAACCCACCCGCTGGGCGATCGCCAACGCCTCTTGCAGATACGTCTTGGCAGTGGCGATGTCGCCCTGCCGTTCGGCGATGAATGCCAGCGAACTCAGCGTGGGGGGCAGACCGGGCAAGTGTCCAATCTGGCGCTTAATTCTGACCGACTCCTCAAATAGCTGTATCGCCTCATCAATCTCGCCCTGGTTGGCTTTGAGGATGCCCAGGCAATGCAGGGTGGCGGCTTGGCCCTGCACGTTGCCGATTTGTTCTTCGATGTCGAGGGACTGCTGGTAGAGGGCGATCGCGTCCTCAATCTCCCCCTGGTTGGCTTTGAGGATGCCCAATTGATGCAGGGTGGCGGCTTGGGTCTGCACATTGCCGATTTTTTCTGTGATGTCGAGGGACTGCTGGTAGAGGGCGATCGCGTCCTCAATCTCGCCCTGGTCGGCTTTGAGGTTGCCGAGTTGATGCAGGGTGGCGGCTTGGCCCTGCACGTTGCCGATTTGTTCTTGGATATCGAGGGACTGCTGGTAGAGGGCGATCGCCGCCTCAGTCTCGCCCTGGTCGGCTTTGAGGTTGCCGAGTTCATGCAGGGTGGCGGCTTGGCCCTGCGCATCGCCGATTTTTTCTGTGATATCGAGGGACTGCTGGTAGAGGGCGATCGCGGCGTCAATATCTCCCTGTTTGGCTTTGAGGATGCCCAGTTGATGCAGGGTGGCGGCTTTGTTGCCATCGTCGCCAAGTGTTTCTTTAATCTCGATAGACTTTTTATAGAGGGTTTCGGCTTCCTGAACCCGACCCGTATTGTTACAAATCCAGCCGAGTTCGTGCAGCAGCAGCCCCTGCTGACGTTGCAGGGTTTCAACGCCAGCGGCTACTTCAAGGGCCCGTCGCAGGTGGTACTCCGCTTGTGCTACCTCGCCCTGCCCCCGATAGGCAATCCCCAATTCCATTAATACTCGACACCAATTCGCCAACTCCTCACGACTCGGATCGCTAGAAGGGCGATACTCCATCGCCAGTCGCTCTAGCTGGTCGATGCGTTCTTGCCAGTCAGCAAGCTGCAAGCTGCCACGGATGCGGTCAGAGAAGAGGGTGTTGTCTGCCGCCTGCTGCTGGGTCGAGGAGCGAGTCTGGAAGCGAAATAGACCCGATTTCCAGCTCCAAAAGTCGGGGGCAAACTTGATCATGCGGTTGATCGCGTAGTCCGGCAGGCAAAACAGCACCGGATAGGGCACCTGATCAGTGTAGGCATCCCGCACAAAGTTCAGGTCCACCAGCATGGGCGGATACTCCCCTGACATGCCAATCGAATATTCCAGACCTTTAATCCACAAAATTGGCTTTTGATCCGGCTTCAGGGGCACCGCTGCCAGTTGTTCCAGCAACACATCCTTCAAAAATCGCAGATGGGGATCGCTGAATTCTAGCTCAATAAATTGAGTGCCTTCGCAGTTGGGATGGGTTTTTAACTGCTGGATCAAAATCTCCAGATCCACCAAAAAGTTAATCTCCACAAACCCAATGGTGAATCCTTCCGCAAAGTCAATGAAGGTCGCCAGCTTGGCAATGGCTTCAGCATTAAGGCTGACGAACTCTTCTACCGGGTCGAGCGCGGTCGGCGTCAACTCGTCAGGGGGGGCCAATGCTGGCTCAGATTCCGAGGGCGGCTTGGAAGGCATTGATCTGCTTGACTAAAGGATTGACATACACCCACTGGTTACCCGTGAAGTATTCCAGCACCGTGATGTTAAACAGCATTGATTGCAGCATAGCCTGCTTTTCCGGCTCACGGGGCGATGCTTGGGTGCGGCAAATTTCTGCCAGCACCGGGTAATGGGCCGCTGGGATAAACCGCTCAAAGTTGCTGCGTTCTTCATTCGCAGCGTACTCCACATCCGCCGCCATAATCTTGTCGTGACCTCTCGTTTTCGCCGTCAGGCAGGCAATGCGAGCGAGCTGCATCAGTTGCCGGACATGGCCGCCGCTCAGTTCTACCAGCTTACGCACCAAGTCCGGTGAGTCAAACACCTGATCAACATCAATGCGCTGTTCGATCATCTGTGCCATCTCGGCTACCTGGTCAGGGTCGTAAGTCAGGTGGGGATGATCGCGCTCCAGCCGATACACATTCACCATCGGCATGAGCTTGAGATTGCCAAAGCGGTTGCTGTAGTTCTGCCCCGAATAAATCACCGAAATGGGCACCGTGTAGATCACCGTGCAGTGGAGCTCTCGCAATTGGTCGGCATATTTGATAAACAGATGCTCGCCGACTTGGGGCGGCACCCGATCCAGGTTGTCGAGAATGATTAAAAAGCCTTTGCAATTGGGGCGTTTTTCTCGCAGCTTGGCGTAGGCATCTTGCAGCAGGTGGTTGGTGTTTTCTTGCAAGCGCGAGAAGCCCTGCTGCAAGTCTTCGCGAATGGTCTTCTTGTAAGCTTCCGAGCCGCGAATCTGCGACAGCAGCTTCACCATCAGGGTAAACACAAAGGGAAACGGCTGCCCCGCTGACGCTTCGCCGCTGAGGCTGACGGATTTTTCCAGCGTTTCCTGGGTTTCCCCCGTGATTTCCTTAAACCAGTTCTCAAACTCTTGCACCAGTTGCGGGTCGAGCTTCAGCCCCCACGACTGCACCGCCTCGGTCACATACTTAATGATGACCAGATACAGGTCTTTGTAGTCGGTGTCGTTGATGTCGAGTTCATCCGTCGCCTTGATGTAGATGACCTCGTACTCCAACTCCCACCGCCGCTGAATGCGCTTGAGTTCGGTGCTTTTGCCGCAGCCCCGATGTCCCGTAAAGAGAATGGCGGCCGGTTCCCCCGGTTCCAAAAAGTCGATTTCGGCGCTGACGCTGTCGATCGCTTCCCGAC
>NZ_JACSWC010000292.1 GCF_016888165.1 Halomicronema sp. CCY15110
CGACGCATTCCTGACCGTGGCACCTTAGCGTGCGAAACCACCGCTTGGTACATCGAGCGCAATCGCTTACACAAGTCCGTCAATTGGCAGTTTACGACCGCAGATGCACGGATTCGACTCAAGCGGCTTTACCCACAACCACAAATTGATAACTGACAGACCACTAGGCATCCTCCGCCCTGAGTTAAAGTTATTTTCTTGAAGGCGGGGCAGGCCTGCTAGCGATGGTGCGCTCCCCAGCAGGTAGCTAATGCCTGCACAACCCTGACAAAATTGCTGTCAAAGTTGCGTCAGTCTGGGGTCGGTGTCAGCCAACCCAGTCTATTCGCCCTGCGCCTCAGTCGCTCCGGAAACCTAGAGAACGGCTCATCGGTTCTGTCATGAGTGTTAAAGTTTTCGCCAAACATTTCGCGGGGTACAGCGTTTAGGTGTAACTTTGAGAAGTCAATTTTGGCCCATCCGCCAACCGCAAAACCCTTACAAACTAAATTTGTCTGCCTCGTGCCATGCCGCTGATTTAATTGAGCGCAAGTGGGGCAAACTATTGTGAACATTAGCCCAAAATACTTTTATGACTGCTGAAAAACCTTTTGCCAGCGCGGCTGCCTCCCCCCTCGCGGCGACCGCCCTCAAATTAGTCGGTATCGTTACTATCCTGTCAGCACTGCTCGATTTTCTGGTGCTGTTAATTCCTCCCAATTTTTTAGATGCGCAGTGGCAATTGAATGCCACCACTCAAATCGTGGATCGGGGCATTGTGCCGCTAGTTGGGATCGCTCTGTTGCTGACAGGCTACTGGATTGACCGCAGTGCTGGGACTGCAAAGGCAGGCGGCAATCTGCTGACCGACCTGCGGTTTTGGACTTGCATAGTTTCCAGCATTTTGGGCCTCGTTTTCTTGCTGCTGACGTTTTTGCATGTCAACAATGTGCGCATCACCGCTCAGGGAGCGTTGGCGCAGGTCTCTCGGGAGGCCAATCAGGCCCGCGAAGAATTGGGCCAGCGGCTAGAAGGTGAACTCAGCCAACAGTTGAGCCAGCTTGAAGTCTTGTTTCAGGATGAAGCACTGTTAGAGCAGGCGATCGCGGCCGGCCAGTTACCAGAAGAGATTCAACAGTTTCAGGGCAATCCCGATGGTTTGAATGAGTTTCTGTCACAGCGAGCCGGACAAGCTGCCCAAGAGATTGAAACGGAAATTGGCACCCGGCAGGAAGATGCCCGTGCCCAAGTCCGACAAGAGGCGATCAAATCTGCTGCGCGGATTTCGATCAGTAGCTTCCTGATGTCGATCGCTTACATCGTTATCGGTTGGACGGGGCTGCGTCGACTCATGAGCATGGGCGGTGCATAAGGGTCAGCTCATTATCACGACTTAATTGCGCCTCTCAACAGCCCGATCAATGGCAGTTTTATCTGTGATTGGTCGGGCTTTCGATTGGGCACTGCAACCCAAATCGTGGTTAAATCAGCGATCGCCGGGGTATTGCGACCCGCCGCTCAGTTGCAAAATTCCCGGCTTTCGATACAGGATGGAGGACAAAGGATGTCGGCGTCTTGGTAAGCCGCATCTAGGAGCCTAAATCTTGCAAAAATTGCCGCCTTTGCCGTTTTCAGTCAAATTTGCGTACGGTACTGGGGAACTAGCAGCGGCGGTGCCATCAAGCCTATCGGCCTTTTTCCTGCTGTACTTTTTTACCGATGTCGCGGGCATGACTCCAGCACTGGCGGGGGGCGTGCTGATGTTTGGCCGTTTGTGGGATGCCATTAATGATCCGCTAATTGGCTGGCTTAGCGATCGCACGCGATCGCCTCTCGGCCGCCGCTATCCTTGGATGTTGGCAGGGGCAGTACCGCTGTCCATTTGCTTTATCTTGCTGTGGACGGTGCCGCCAGTGGAAACCCAGTGGGGACTCTTCACTTACTACGCGGTCCTGTCACTGTTCGCTTTTGCGTCGCTCACCTCAGTACAGCTGCCCTACACCGCTCTCGCCGCAGAGCTGTCAGATGATTACGATGAGCGCACAGCCCTGATTGGCATGAAGTCGGCCTTCAGTATTGGCGGCAGCATTTTGGGCTTGGTGATGGCCCAAATCGTGTTCGATCGTATTAGTGACCCCGAGGCGCAATATCACTTGCTGGGTCGGCTATCGGCGAGTCTGGCCGTATTTATGATCGTGCTGTGTATCGTCGGCACCTATCGCCGCTACTGGCAGGTGCAGGCCCACCGCGATCGCCTCGTCTCGCAACCGGCTACCACCTCTTTATTTGTCGAAATTCGCAGTGTTTTTCGGAACAGCGCATTCCGCAAAATCCTGGGTCTTTATCTCTGCGGTTGGATTGGCATTCAACTCACAGCGGTCATGCTGCCCTATTTTGTCGGCGCTTGGATGGGTCTGCCAGAAAGCCATTTTGCTCGCATGGCCCTGACCGTCCAGGGCACCGCAATCGCTATGGTCGTCGTGTGGGAGCGAGTGGCGAAGTTCAGCGATAAGCGAACCATCTTTTTATTAGGCGCACCCTTGTCGATTTTGGCACTGATTGCCCTGCTAACGCTGCAACCCGGCAATGTGAAAATGATGTATCTGTTGGGCATGTTCGCCGGGATGGGGGTCGCAACGCTCTACATGGTGCCCTTTTCCATGCTGCCTGACGTGGTTGACCTGGACGAGTTGCAAACGGGATTGCGGCGCGAAGGGCTGTATTTCAGCGCGGTCGTCTTTCTGCAAAAAGTGGGCATTGCGATCGCGCTGTTCGCGTCAGGCACCTTGCTCGATTTGACTGGGTTTGTGGCCAATGCCACCAGCCAGCCAGGGCTAGCCCTTTGGACAATTCGCCTACTCATCGGGCCACTGCCGGCGGTGTTGTTGCTGGGCAGTGTGTGGTTTGCCTATCGCTACCCGATTAGCCGCGATCGCCATCAGCAGATTTTGCTCGCACTGGCCGAGCGCCGTCCGCCACAACAACCGGCCCCAACCACTGACATCGCGAAAAAGTCAGGTTAATCCCCGTGGTCTGGGAAGCGTTGATGCCGCGACTTTGCTGGCTGCTGATCCCCACGCTTTTCAGGCGGCTTGATTGAGAGGTTGAAGATGATCCCTTGGCAAAGCGTCTGCAAACGGTAAGATAGAAAAGCTGTAGCCTCGGCAAGTCTTGTGAGCAACGTTCGCACTGTATCTGACACCAAACGCGCCTTTTACGAAAATTTTGACCGTCCAGTTACGTCGGTGTATCGCCGCGTGATTGAAGAACTCATGGTGGAGATGCATCTCCTTTCGGTGAGTGGTGACTTTGTCTATGACCCCATCTATGCATTAGGCATCGTTACGACTTACGACACCTTTATGGAAGGCTATCGCCCCGAGAGTGATGTCGAGCCAATTTTTGTGGCGTTGTGCAAATCCGTAGAGTCTACACCTGAGCAATATCGCCACGACGCCCAGCACGCTCTGAGTACCGTTGAGGGCATGTCGCTGGATGATCTCAAGGCACTCTTGGGCAATTTACCAGAAGCCAATTCAGAAGGGCTAGCGGCAATTTTGAAAGGGGTGGCTGAGCGCGATCGCTTCAAATACAGCCGAGCTTTTGGCATCGGCTTTTATACCCTCACCGCCAAGATTGACCCTGATTTAGTACAAGACAAAGAGCCCTTGATGGTCTTTATGAAGGAGGCCGCCGAAGCCCTCGGCATCTCCTTCGACAAACTGCAAAAAGATATCGAGCTCTATCGCAGCAACCTGGACAAAATGGTGCAGGCCAAAGCACTGATGGCGGAAGTGCTGGAAGCAGAACGCAAAAAGCGGGAAGAACGAGCCCAGGCGATCGCTGAAAAAGAACAGGCAACGAACTCGCCAGAGTCAGCCGATACAGCGCCAGAAGCAGTGGCTGAGCCAGTTGCCACGCCAACCACCGCAGAACCCGACGAGCAGACGCCTTCGGCTTAGTCGTACCACGGGGGCACCCTGGTGGGAAAGCCGCCCGGATGGGTTACTGCCGTTTAGGGACTGTGACAATCTCCGAGCAATTTGCATAAACCGCGAAGCCTGATGCTGCTGATATTAAGCCAGTGTCAGGCTGACTCTTTTTGCCATCCGTTGGTGGATACAAATCGGTGGATACAAATAAACGTCGGCATCGGTAAATTGTGTTGAGGAACGCCCCCCCACATTCGAATGGGTGATGCGGCGCTGCTCTCTTCTACGCAGGGGG
Source organism: Halomicronema sp. CCY15110 (assembly GCF_016888165.1). GTDB lineage: Bacteria > Cyanobacteriota > Cyanobacteriia > Phormidesmidales > Phormidesmidaceae > Halomicronema. Next base: position 4,207 of record NZ_JACSWC010000292.1, read on the forward strand.
TAAAAATTTAATTTAACGCGACCGACTCATTGAGCCGGATCGGGAAGCCGGATCAGAGGCTCTGCAAGCATTGCTCACTGGTGCAGAAAAGTTTTGGGAGCAAAGTATCGGTAGTCTCATCGTGAGAAAGTCGTCACTTTCGAGAAC
>NZ_JACSWC010000293.1 GCF_016888165.1 Halomicronema sp. CCY15110
CTCCCACTCATCTTCTTTACGCGCTCAATGTTCTATCGATAAATCGTTTCAAGCATTTTGCGGACAACTTTTGTCAGGCAATCAGGTCTCCAGAGATAAATTGCTGCCATACGCCTTAACTTGTATCGTTTCGATTAAACGATTATCTGCTCCTAGTACTCGACGGCATAAATAACCATAGCCATTATGAGGTCAAAGGCTTGCCCGAATAGTTCCATTTAAAGGGCT
>NZ_JACSWC010000294.1 GCF_016888165.1 Halomicronema sp. CCY15110
CACTTGCAGCTGATTAACCCGATCTGGCCGGATGCCCAGCCCTACGACATGATTTTTGTGGTGGCGGTGGCGCTGGTGGTGGTGGGGCTCAATCGCAAAGCCATGTTTCGCAAAACCGGAGCCGTGACTCAGGTGATTCCCGCTGCAGTGCCGCGAGAACGACCGGGAGAGCTCACCGGAGACCCCAACCTGTGAGCCGCCGATCGGGGCCGGAGGTCGGGCGGGTTGGGCGATCGCGAGTGGATCGCGATGCTGGCGAAGTTAACGTTCTGTTCCATTGTCTACCGCCCGGAAAATTCGCCCCCGTGAATCACGCTACAACTACTCCATACGACTCCGTGCTAACCAACTAATAGATATCTCATGAGGTCAATCGCATGGTCTTAATTGGTGATCACACACAAGCCACCCGCCCCTCTTTACCGACACCCACTGTTTTAGAGAAAGCTCAGAACTCCCTCATTCGTTATGGTGGAACCTTCTCTAGCTTTATTGCTCACCGCGCCGCAGGCTCCTTTCTTTACGATCGCAGTGGACGCCGTGTGCTGGACTTTACATCTGGTCAAATGAGCGCCATCTTGGGACACAGCCATCCTGACATTGTCGAAACCGTTAGCCAGTCCATTGGGACTCTGGCGCATCTGTTTAGCGGCATGTTGTCAGAACCGGTGGTGGACCTCGCCGAAACCCTCACCGCCCTCACGCCGCCCGGTCTCGATCGGGTGATGTTTTTGAGCACAGGTGCTGAATCCAACGAAGCGGCGCTCAAGATGGCGCGGCTGGCTACGGGTGGGCACGAAGTGGTGAGCTTCGCCCAATCCTGGCATGGCATGACGGGAGGAGCTGCCGCCGCCACCTACTCAGCCGCCCGCCGGGGGTATGGACCGATGGGCGTCGGTGGGATGGCGATCATGGCTCCCAATTTTTACCGCCCGACCTTTGGTCAGGTAGCGGAGTATGACTGGCGGGCCGAGCTAGACTACAGTTTTGAACTCGTCGATCGCCAATCCACCGGAGCCCTGGCCGCTTTTATTGCTGAACCGATTCTCAGTGCGGGGGGCATTCTCGATTTGCCTGTGGGCTACCTGCAAGCCCTCAAAGCCCACTGTGAGGCAAGGGGCATGATGCTGATTATCGATGAAGCCCAAACCGGACTGGGCCGCACCGGTGAGATGTTTGCCTTCTCAAGAGATGCGATCGTGCCCGATTTTCTGACCCTCTCTAAAACCCTGGGCGCAGGGTTACCGCTCTCCGCTGTGCTCACCTCTGCTGAGATTGAGGAAAAATGCCACGAACGCGGCTTTGTCTTTTACACCACCCACGTCTCAGACCCGCTCCCGGCGGCCATCGGCCTCACGGTTTTACAGGTACTCCTGCGCGATCAGTTGGTGCAACGCGCCCAGGTCGCAGGAACTCAGCTCAGACAGGGGCTGGAATCACTGCAAGCAGAATTCGATTGCATCGGGGATGTGCGGGGGCGCGGTTTGCTACTGGGCCTGGAAATTGTGCGCGATAAAGAAACGAAAGCCCCGGCCCCGGAACTGGGCGATCGCATTACCCAGAAAGCCCTTGACCTGGGTCTGAGCATGAATATCGTCAATCTGCCGGGGATGGGTGGAATCTTTCGCATTGCCCCGCCGCTGACTGTTTCAGATCAGGAGATCGCATTGGGGTTATCGATTTTGCGAGAGGCGATCGTTGACGCATTGAGGAAACCGACTGGAACGGTCGGTTAAATCACGCTTTTAGGCGATCGCAACTGCACTATAGAAATTCATCCTAGTGCTCTGTCAGTGCTTGATTCTAGGGTGATGCACACTCGCCAACATCCTATTGCTGCGACAAGGCAAGGTCTACGACAAACTCAGGATGAGCGGGCTCTATGCGTTCGGACTGAGTTTGTCGTTCACGCCTTAGTGGTGCAGAAAAGTCCTGAGAGTATTGATGTAGCTAGATTCTCAGATTGAGAAGGGGAGCCATCTGTGAG
>NZ_JACSWC010000295.1 GCF_016888165.1 Halomicronema sp. CCY15110
AGTAGGTGGACACAATTATTTCGCAGACGGGTTTCGACTCCGCTCAACCCTCAACCTCTTACCTGGACAGTGATATCTCTGATTGAGCGGAGTCGAAATCAGCCACTTGGTTGCCGTTTAACTAGGCCCAGCTACTTACTCTCCATGACCGCGCTGCCTGAGCAATCAGCGTTCCGGGCACCGGACACCTTGCAACTTTTTGCCACAGTCGATCGCCAAGGTCGCGACCATGCATTTGCATCGCCCACCAGATGCCCGCCTCAGCGTGAGAGAGGCCTGTATAGCTCCGGTGTGCGTGGGGCGAGCTAGTCAGCGATCGCGGATTCAGCGATTTTAACGACGATGACCGAGCCGCCCGCATGGTGCATTACATAGTTGCTGACGCTGCCGAGCCAAAGCTCCGACAGGCCAGAGCGATTATGCCGACCGATGACAATAAGGTCAGCCTGCCAGTCTTTAGCTACCTGACAAATTTGCCGACCCGGATCTCCCACGGCCTGGGTCCATTCGGTGGCGACGCCGTGCTCCTGTTGCACTTGGTTGGCCTTGGCATCAAGCACTTGCTGATTGGTTTTTTGCTCGATCTGCCACTGGCCGATGTATAGCTGAAAAGCATCGACATTGACCGCTGAATGCATGCCGTCGGCAGTGATGTACATCGGGTTGGGATAGCCCGACTCGGGCGGCAACAGCACATGCATCAGATTGAGAGTGGCCTGACTAGGGGCCGCGATCGCGATCGCCTCTTGCAACACTTTGGCGTTGATCGCGTCGTCTTCGCCCAGGGCAACCAAAATTCTTTGATACATAGACCAGTAATAGGGGATAAGGGGCGCGGGCGGCTGGGGAGTCGGGGATGCTGAGCGAGCCGCTAATCTCTAGGTGCCCCAAGCCTCATACCCGCAACGGTGTTAACGCGATTGATGCAGCACTTTTTCTAAGGTTGCTAGCAGGGTGGTGGCGCGATCGCGGTGGCTGTTGGCCCCCATGAGCCCGACCCGCCAAACTTGACCCGCTAGATCACCCAAACCGCCGCCGATTTCGATGTGGTGCTCCAGCAGTAGGGTACGGGCGACGGCTTTGGCATCCACGCCTGCGGGCACGCGCACCGTAGTCAAAGTCGGTAAGCGATAGGCGCGATCGACATGACAGCTCAGGCCGATGGACTCCAAGCCATCCCAGAAAAATTCGGCGGTGTCTTGGTGGCGCTGCCAGCGGTTTTCCAGTCCCTCTTCGGCGAGCAGGCGCAAAGCTTCGCGCAGGGCAAAGGTGAGGTTGACGGGGGCCGTGTGGTGATAGACGCGATCGCGGCCCCAATATTTCCGCAGCAGCCCCGCATCGAGATACCAGTTGGCGACTTTGGTTTGGCGCTGTTCCATTTTGGCGATCGCCCGTGGCCCCATCGTGAAGGGGGAAACGCCGGGGGGGCAGCTCAGGCCCTTTTGGCTACAGCTATAGGCCAGATCCACTTGCCATTCATCCAAAAAGATGGGGACGCCACCCAAGCTGGTGACGGTATCGACAATCAACAAACAGTCAAATTCGCGGCAGAGGTCGCCCACGCCTTCTAAGGGTTGTCGAGCCCCGGTGGAGGTTTCAGCGTGTACCAAGGCCAGGACGGCGGGGCGGTGTTCTTCCAATGCAGCGCGAATGGTTGCTAGCGAAAATACTTGGCCCCAGCTTTGGTGCATCGTGCGGACATCAGCGCCATACCGTCCGGCCATATCCACCAAGCGATGACCAAAGTAGCCCATGACGCCGACGAGGACGCGATCGCCCGGTTCCACCACGTTCGCCAAGGTCGCTTCCATCGCGGCGGAGCCCGTCCCCGGCACCGGATAGGTGAGTTCGTTCTCGGTTTGCCAGGTGTAGCGCAGCAGGTCTTGCACCTCGTCCATCATTTGCAGATAGGCGGGATCAAGGTGACCGATGGGCTGACAATTCATCGCGGCGACGACGGTGGCCTCAGCATTGGAGGGGCCTGGCCCCAGCAACAAGCGTTCGGGCACCTGTAGCGGCGCTAGGGATAGCTTGTGGGCAGCATTCACTTTTGATGTATTGAGCGGCAAGGTTGAGGTCATGGCTGGCAATCGTGTGGGAGCGTTCTTCTATAATTTTCCATTGTCGGTTGGGACGGCAGCGATCGCGCCAAAATCCCACCCGATGTTTGCGTAAAGTAACTTTTTTCACAGACAAGAGGCCGCCATAATGCCATCAACTGATCTCAAGCTTGGGACGGAATATCGCTGCCAGGCCCACCTTGATCTGTTCAAGTCGCCGGCCTGCGAAGGGTTGGTGACTCAAGCGGCGATGGGCCGCCACCTCCGCATCACGGCATGGCCCGAGGTTCACGACACCGCGATCGCCGTCTGCCTGTGCGAAGACGACTACCCCGGCTGGCTGCCCGTTGCCGCTTTGGCCGCGTTGCAACCCGCCGATCGGCCCTATGTTGCACCTGAGTGGACGACGACCGCGATCGCCGCGCAAATTCCTGACATTATTCGCTTTACCCAGGTCGCAATGACCCAAGCCAATACCTATCTCTGGGGGGGCACTGTGGGGCCAAACTTCGACTGCTCGGGTTTGATGCAAACCGCCTTTGCCGCTGCGGACATTCGCCTGCCCCGCGACTCTTATCAGCAAGAAGATTTTGTCGAGGCAGTGGCGCTGAAGGAGGTGCAACCGGGGGATCTGTTGTTTTTTGGGCAGGGCGATCGCCCCAATCATGTGGCGCTGTATCTGGGCGACGGTCGCTACATCCATAGCTCCGGTCGGGATCAAGGGCGCAACGGCATCGGCATCGATTCTATTACTGATCTGACTGATCCCATTAGTGCCACTTACCATCGGCAACTGCGCGGCGCGGGTCGCGTGACTCGCAGCTATCAGCCCCAAGGACAGCCGATGGCTTGTCGGTAGGTCTGGGGCCACACCAATCGCCGGGGGCGTTGGTTGAGCCGGGGTCAATTAGAGCTTGCGATCCATCACTTCGGTGAGCTTGGTCAGGGTCTCGTTGAGCTTTTCATCGACGCTGGGTTCCGCTGCTGCTTCTACCTCTTCCTTGCGTTTAGCTCTTTCAAACAGTCGCACCATCACAAAGATGACAAAGGCGATGACGATGAAGTTCATGATCGCGGAGAGAAACAACCCGTACTTCACGCCATTGGCCGAGAGTTCAGCAATGTCTTCGACTCCAGCGGCGCTTAAAGCGGGCGTCAATATCAAGGGGGTAACGATATCGGCGATGAAAGAATTGACCACTGCGCCAAAGGCCCCGCCGATGATCACGGCAACGGCCAGATCAACGACGTTGCCCCGCATCAAAAAAGCTTGAAAATCTCGCATAAAGCCGCCCGCCGAATTAACGGCTCGATTACGCGTTTGCTGGTTGGCCATAGTGTCTCAATCTCCTGAGGGCTAAAGAAGGCGCTTAAAACTGCTCGAAATCATAGCAGACCCGAAAACGACTACTCATGATGGCAACAGAAAACGCGATGAATCCAGTTTGGCGGGCTATTGGCGGGAGCTGATCGGAGTTGTCCGGGACAACCTTGGAGCCACCTTGCTAGGACGCAAGGAGCTGTCAGCACTCAATAAATTTTACTGTTGAGGATGGAGGTTACAGGGGCGGAGCGATCGCCCACATCGTGCCAGCGATATCCATTACGAAGACGTAAACAACTACGTACTTTGTTCAAGCAGTATCAAGAAACCTCTCAAAGCCCCACGACTGTGTTGGGTTACACATACAGTGCAAGAACCTGAGCCTTAAAACGAGCCAGTAGATGCAGGTATTTTGTCCTGTCGCCGTTTGGGATCACTGCAGTTTTGTCGAAATTCTGGCTGCTGTTGTCCGATTGGCTTCCCACTCTTCGTAACTATGCAAATATTCCAACCCCTCCGTCTGCACAATTTGCGGGGCGATTTGTTTGGCGGATTAACCGCTGCGATCGTGGCGCTACCGTTGGCCTTGGCCTTTGGGGTCGCCTCTGGGGCTGGCCCCACCGCCGGACTGTACGGCGCGATTTTTACCGGATTTTTTGCGGCCCTGTTTGGGGGTACGCCAGCCCAAGTGACCGGCCCCACCGGGCCAATGACCGTGGTCATGGCGACGGTGTTTACCAAGCTGATTGCGCAAAACCCAGAACACGGCTTGGCGATGGCCTTCACCGCAGTGATGCTGAGCGGGGTGTTCCAAATTTTGTTTGGCATTCTCAGGCTCGGCAAGTTCATCACGCTTATGCCTTACTCCGTGATTTCGGGGTTTATGTCGGGCATTGGCGTCATTATCGTGACTTTGCAAATTGCGCCGCTGTTGGGGCATCCAGCCTCTAGCGGCGTGATTGACTCATTGCAGCAATTGCCCACCGTGCTCGCCAGTCCGGAGCCGGTGGCCGCCGGACTGGGGATCTTGACCTTGATGATTGTCTTTGGCTGGCCCAAGCACCTGGCCAGAATGGTACCGTCACCGCTGGTCGCCCTCGTGGTGTGTACTGCCATTTCGATCTTCGTTTTCGGCCACACAGACGTGGCGCGCATTGGCGAAATTCCGCAAGGGTTGCCCCAAATTCAGTGGCCCCGACTCAACGCGAATCAATTGCAAGCGATCGTCGGCTATGGTCTGATGTTGGCGATTTTGGGCGCGATCGATTCTCTACTGACGTCGCTGGTGGCCGACAATATCTCGCGCACTCAGCACAACTCAGAACAAGAACTGATTGGTCAGGGGATCGGTAATTTGTTGTCGGGACTCTTTGGCGGGTTGCCCGGTGCGGGGGCGACCATGCGAACGGTGATCAACATCCAGGCGGGGGGACAAACGCCTTTATCTGGCATGTTTCACGCGCTGGTGCTGCTATGCATTGTGCTGTGGGCTGGGGACATTACATCCCAAATTCCCCATGCGGTGCTGGCGGGCATCTTGATCAAAGTGGGCATGCGCATCATTGACTGGGATTTTTTGTGGCGGGTCTGTCAGGTGTCGATTCGCGCGACGGTCGTCACCTATGGCGTGCTGCTGTTGACGGTGTTTGTCGACTTGATTACCGCTGTAGCGGTGGGCGCGTTTGTCGCCAACATTTTGACGATTCAGCGGTTGACCAGTCTGCAAATCGAAAAGGTGCGCGCGGTGCAGCGGCCAGAGGATGACCCAGAAGTGATCCTCACACCGGAAGAAGGCTATTTGTTGCAGCAGGCGCGGGGCCGGGTGTTGCTGATTCAAATCAGTGGGCCGATGAGTTATGGCACCGCTCGGACAATTTCGTTTCACATGGGCCGTAGCCATGAAGCGATTATTCTCGATTTGAGCCGAGTCCCGCTAATTGGGGTGACGGCAGCTCTGACGATTGAAAAAGAAGTTAAAGCGGCGCGTCAGCAACGGCATCGGCAAATTTATATTGTGGGGGCGCAGGGCCAGGTGGCCGATCGCCTGCGCCGATTCAAGATTCACCAGGTGCTGCCTGCTAGCCACTTTTTGCCGACGTGCTATCGAGCCTTGACGCTAGCGCTAGAAACTCTGGGCGAAGACATCACCTCGGTCAACTTGATCAATCCACCGTTCTGCCATTTACCGCCTTATCCCACCATGACGGCATTATCCACAAATGAAGTGGTATCACCCCAAGCGGTCAAGTGATCCCCCGCATTGCTGGGCGGCGAGGGTAGATTTTTTGCAGGTCAGCGATCGCGTTCTTGCCGTTTCGCCTTATCCTGTGTCTGATGATTTGCCGCTGAGTCTTCAGTCGCTGCCCTTATGAAACTGCCTCCTGCCCTCAAGGCAACTTATCAACGGCTCAAGCCCTATCTGCGCTGGTTTATTTTGGCGCTGACTGTGGGCTTCATTCTGCACACGCTGCGGTTGAACTGGCAGCAGGTATTGACCCTGCGCCTGACGCCGTATGCGATCGCCGAGCTGTTGCTGGCGCTGGGGATCACGCTGTCCGCCCACATTTGGTCGGGTTGGGTGTGGTACGGCATTATGCGATCGCTCAATGCGCCTGTGCCCCCGACGTGGACGATCATCACCTATCTCAAAACCAACCTGGGCAAATATCTCCCCGGCAATATCTGGCACTTTGTGGGGCGCATCCAGTTTTTGCGGGAATACGGCACCTCAACCGGGGTGGCGATTACTGGAGTGGTGCTGGAACCGTTGCTCATGGCCGCTGCCGCGCTGGCGATCGTGCTGGTCAGCCTGCCATCCACGCTGGTGCAGCTGGTCATTTTAATGGCGGTATTGGTGGCCCTGCATCCCCGCATTTTGAATCCCGTGTTACAGCGACTGGCCCAGGCCAAGCTGCAGCAAGCCGATCAGCTGGAGTCCGACCCGCTACCAGAAACCGCCCAAATTCCTCAACTCCAGCAATACCCCTGGCGGCCCTTGTTGGGGGAATTAGCCTTCGTGGCCCTGCGCGGCGTCGGGTTTGTCTTCTGCTTTATGGCGCTCTATTCCCTCGATGTGGCGGACGTGTGGACTTTGGTCGGGGCATTTAGTTTGGGGTGGCTACTGGGGTTAGTGATCCCCGGTGCCCCCGGCGGGCTCGGCGTGTTTGAAGCCACGGTGTTGGCGGTGCTGACGCCTCAGTTTCCGGCGGCGATTGTGTTGGGGGTGGTGGCGCTGTATCGCTTGAACAGCACCCTGGCAGAGGTATTGGCAGCCGGGTTGGCGGTGCTGGATGAGCGCTGGAACGCGGCCATCGAACGACGGGCCAATGCCCCCGTCCTTCTAGAAGAGGAAGCACAGAGCTTGCCGCAGTTGCCAGCGGGCGATCGCTAAGGAATGAGAATTGAATCAGTTGGGTTAGCCGTCTCGGCTTTTCCAAAGCAGGCAAGATGCCTGCCCTAACAATTTGGATGTTATTTGGTTCTCACACCTCATGCGCTGAGGCGGGTGAGGGGTGCCCAGTGCGTCATCGGCTGGTTTCTAACGATTCTTCAAGGAGGCTGCGGACGCTGGGGAGAACGTGTGAATCTATGGAAATGCCTTTTCATCCCCCTGCGCGGACATGCAATTTCAGCAGCTGCAAACTCGATTAAAAACGTTGTGGCGATCGCCCGACGAGTTTGATGTGCGCGATTGCCAAGTCCTGATCGTGCCGTCTCTGAGTCTCGACCAGTCAGAGCTGCAAAAGATTGCGGGCGTCCACTACTACGAAGAGCGGCTCCTGTTTTCCCTGGCGCGGCTGCGCAATCCCTACACGCGGCTGATTTACGTCACCTCGCAGCCGCTGCATCCCAGCATTGTGGACTATTACCTGGAGTTGCTACCGGGCATTCCCAGCTCCCACGCCCGCGATCGCCTCGACCTCTTTGCCACCTACGACGCCTCGCAAAAGCCCCTAACCCAAAAGCTGCTGGAGCGGCCCCGGCTGTTAGAAAAGATCCGTCGTCGGCTCGACTCAGACCATGCCTACATGGTGTGCTTTAACGCGACGCCGCTAGAGCGCGAACTGGCACTCAAACTCGAAATTCCCTTGCTGGGGCTGGATCCCGATCTGCTCTATTGGGGTACCAAAGGCGGCAGTCGGCAAATTTTTGCGGAATGTGGCGTGCCGCACCCCGACGGCAGCGCATTAGTGAATGACGTTGCCAGTCTGGCTGATGTGACTGCTGACCTGTGGGAGCGGCAGCCTGATTTGCAGCGCATTGTGATCAAGCTGAACGAGGGGTTTTCGGGCGAGGGCAATGCCCTGCTTAATTTGGCCCCCTTGGCGGCGGTCGCCCCCTCTCAGGCCACCCACGGCGAACGCGCCCAACAGATTCAGCAAGCCTTTCAGCACTTGCGGTTTCAATGCCCGACCGAAACCTGGACGCATTTTGAGCAGAAAATTCACAAACTGGGGGCGATCGCCGAAGCCTTCATCGAAGGCGACGTGAAGCGATCGCCGAGTGCTCAGGGGCACATCAATCCTCTGGGCGAAGTCGAAATGCTCTCGACCCACGATCAGGTGCTCGGCGGCCCCGACGGGCAAATCTTTTTGGGTTGCTCGTTTCCCGCTGATGAGGGGTATCGCCTGCGCATTCAGGAAATGGGGGCCGCGATCGGCAAAAATCTGGCCCAAAAAGGCGCACTTGAACGGTATGGGGTGGACTTCGTCGCCGTCTACCATCCCGACCAAGACCCCCAGTGGGAACTGCACGCCATTGAGATCAACCTGCGCAAGGGCGGCACCACGCATCCGCTCATGGCGCTCAAACTGCTGACCGATGGCAACTACTCGCCAGCGGACGGTCTGTTTTATACCCGGCGGGGCCAACCCAAGTTTTATCGCGCGTCTGACAATGTGCAGCAAGAGCGCTACCGGGGCCTCCTGCCCAGTGACCTGATGGATATTATTGTCAGCGATCGCCTGCATTTCAACAGTATCGAAGGGGTGGGCGCGGCCTTTCACCTGATGGGCTGTCTATCGGAATATGGCAAATTGGGCCTCACCAGCATCGGCAACTCCCCCGAACAGGCGGAGGAAATTTATCATCAAGTCGTGGCCTCCCTCGATCGCGCGACCTAATCACCGCAGCTTGGGGAGACTCACCGGAGAACGAAGCCTCTGGTGGCTAAGCCAGCAGGACGGCATGGCGTGATCTACGCGACGCTATAGGATGAGAGCAGCCCCACGTTTTGACATGACCATGACTCCCTCCAGCGATCGCCCAGATATCGACGCCACCGCCGCAACGCTGACCGAACAGTCCACCCAAGTGGGACTGACCGCTGAGCAATACAAGCGCAAAATGGAGCGGCGCAAAGCGGTACAAACAGAACGGCTCGCGGCCCGCACGCTAGAAAAAGGACTGATCATCGTCCACACCGGGAATGGCAAAGGCAAGACGACGGCAGCGCTGGGCATGGTATTGCGATCGCTCGGCCACGGCTATCAGGTCGCCATTATCCAGTTCATCAAGGGCGCTTGGGAACCAGCGGAAAAAGCCGTGTTCGAGAAATGGCCCGACCAACTCGACTTTCATGCCCTGGGCGAAGGCTTCACCTGGGAAACCCAGGATCGCGATCGCGATATCGCCAAGGCTAACGCCGCCTGGGAAATCGCCCTCACCTACATCCGCAATCCGGCCTATCGCACCATTTTGCTCGATGAGGTCAACATCGCCCTCAAGCACGGTTTCCTGAGCAGCGATCAGGTACTCGCTGGACTCGCGGAAAAAGCCCCTGACACCCACATCATCCTCACCGGACGCGGTGCCCCCCAAGACCTCATCGACCAAGCCGACCTCGTTACCGAAATGTCCCTGGTCAAACATCCCTTTCGCGAGCAGGGCGTCAAAGCCCAACCCGGCATCGAGTTTTAACCCTCATCTAATTGCAGAAGTGGAGTTTTGACAGTTGGGTTAACCTCACCGCCTGCGGCACCTCTCCTTGGCAAGGAGAGGTTTATTCAGAAACGGGTGAAAAGTTGGGTCTGGATCTCACGGAGCTTCCGGCCCCTCTCCTTACTAAGGCTACTAAGTACACACAAGTCATGTTGTAGTAGGATGCTGCCAGAAAACATGGGGTCATCGAGATGGAGAATC
>NZ_JACSWC010000296.1 GCF_016888165.1 Halomicronema sp. CCY15110
CCGGTTTCGACTTCGCTCAACCTACCAGTATCGAGAGTTGAGCGGAGTCGAAACTCGGGTCATGGGGATCTTTTTTGGGCGCAAGTCCCTTAATGGTGCAAGGGCAGTTTGACGGTGAAGTGAGTCCCCACGTCGGGCTGACTCTCCACGCTGACTTGCCCGTCGCAATACACCAGTAGTTGATGCACGATCGCTAAGCCCAGACCCACCCCTTGCTCTTCGCCGCTGGCCTGTCGTCCCTGATAAAAGTGCTCAAACACATGGGGTAGCTCATTGTGGGGAATGCCGATGCCAGTGTCTTTGATACTGATCGCCAAGAATTCATCATTGTCGGGCTGCACCGTGACCCAGACTTCGCCACCCGGAGGCGTAAACCGGATGCTGTTGCTCAGCAGTTGAATGACAATTTGCCGCACCCAACTTTCTGGGCAACAGATAGCGGGCAGATTATTGGGCACCGTATAGGCGAGCCGAATGCCTTTTTCTTGCGCCAGGGGTTGATAGGTACTGACCACGCCAGGCAGGATGTCAAACAAGTTGACCGGCTCGGGCTGGGCCGTCATCACTGTGCGTTCTATTTGTAAGAGTTCCAATACGCCGTTAATCAAGTCGACTTGGCGATCGCACTCCCGACTGATCATGTCTAAGTAACGCTGCCGCTGCGGCGCTTTCAGATTGGGCGAAGACAACAGCGGCAGTGCCGTTTTGATAGATGACAGAGGGGTTCGCAGTTCTTGCCCCACAGTGTTGAGAAAGTCATCTTTGAGCCGCAACGTATTCATCAACGACTCGTTTTCCGTGGATAGGCTAGACGCGGTCATGGCTTGCCGACGGTATGAGCGCGCTTGTCGCTGCAAGCGTTCTTGATGGCTGCCAGCATGTTGAGCAATCGCGTCGAAAATGGCTGGATGACACTGCTCGGGCAAACACAGGCGATCGCTCCAGTCGGCTAACAACGCTGTTGCCACCGGTTGCTCAGGCTGCTGCTGCACACTACTTGTCAACGACTGTTCCAAGGTTCCTAAAAAGTCTTGAATGAGCTCCGGTTGAAATGTCAGGCGATAGTTGACGACGGGCAAGGTTTCGTCCTCAGCGCCCGCTACAGTTGCCTCGGACTCGTCATCGCTAACGCTGACAGGGGTTTCTTCGCGATCGCCATGCAGCCAAAACGCCACGGTCTCAGAGACCCCAACCACAAAATATTCCCCCTGCATGGGGGAGACATCAGGAATGAGAATCGGTTGCTGCCAAGCTGGAATATTTGTGGTTTCACGCACCCACAAAAAAACATCCGGAGCGGGATTGATGGCTTGGCGATAGTGTTGAAAATCAATCCACCAACTCTTGCCCCGTGGCAGTTTGGCAAATAAAGTGACTGGCATATTTAGCTGTGTCAGTGCTCCCAATACCGTTTCAATTTGCCTTTTGAAACTCCGGGGTGAAACTTGAATTGACGGTAGAAAAATCGTTGAAACCTGTTCAATCCTGTGAACCATAACAACAGGAACCTGTGACGACTGTGCTCAAACGGAACTCAGATCTAGCCATGATCTATCTATTAGTCGGGAACACTGGCACTCAAATAGGCCAGTTAGCGCATCTCAAACTATCTTGCCTGCCTTTGTGAAAAGCGCATGATTTCTGTGAATTAACGTAACGCCCCTTGCCCAATCGTGCTATGTAGTAGCCAGATTTTCACTATTTTTGGCAGCGGCCAACCTTCTCCAAGTTGAACCTACTAAGTACACACAAGTCATGTTGTAGTAGGATGCTGCCAGAAAACATGGGGTCATCGAGATGGAGAATCCT
>NZ_JACSWC010000297.1 GCF_016888165.1 Halomicronema sp. CCY15110
GATGACCCCATGTTTTCTGGCAGCATCCTACTACAACATGACTTGTGTGTACTTAGTAGCCCAAAGCTGGGAGAGGGATTTAGGATGAGGGTGACGAAACTGGGATGCACCTAAGGGGACAGTTCCCTTGGACTTTGCTTACCCCTGTCGGATAAATCGCTAGGGAACCATCCCCTAATCCCCTGACCAGGTCATTTTCAAGGCAATTCGTAGCCCACCGGACACTTATTGGCCTGCTAAACGCGATAATTTAGCGAGCGGTGTGGTGTGTGTCCGTAAGGAGTGAGAAGCCGTGGTGATAGGAGACAGTCTGAAAAATCGATTAACGGAGCGAGGCTGGAGGGGACCAGTATTGTTTGGGGCAGGGTTGGGGACTGGTCTGGCCTTGGCGATCGCCATTGGCACCCTGTACCCAACCGTCATGTCGCTAACGGCGCAACCGCCGTCGGCCACCGATAGTGAGGCGGACAGTGCCGCCGTTGAAGACGACATCATGGCTACGGAAGCGGCAGCAACGATGGATTTGGCGGCTCAATTTACCGATCAGCCAGCGTTGCGGCTGACCCGGCGGCGACTAGAACAAGAGGCGATCGCCGATGCGAACCTCACCCGGTCAAAAGAGCTGGCGGTGCAGGGCATTGCCGTCCGCGATGCCAGTCGTGCCGATGGCGAAGAAACCTTGGCCGAGCTGCAACAGCAGGAATATCTGTGGGAAGCGACCCTGCGCCAGTTAGACCAAATTCCTGATTCATCGAGTCTGGCCGAGGTGGCGGCCACTAGACGCGAAACTTACACTGCCATTCTCAACCCGGTCAAAGCAGATATTCGTGAGCTAGAGTCAGCCTTTTTAGCGGAAATTGCTGAGGCCACCGGGCGACCCCACGCGATTCGCATTACCCTGTGCCATTTGGACGGCACCTGCCTGGACTACAAGGGCGACCAACCGCCCGCCAGTCCCGCCAGCCTGATCAAGCTGCCCGTCGCCGTCGTGTTGATGAAAAAATTGACCGATGAAGGCATCGATATCGAAGAGCCGATGTATATCGACGCGCACAACTGGACGGAAAATGCTCAGGGGGCCAAGATCTTTGTGACTGAGACCTACCCCATCCGCGAGGTGATGGTGCGGATGATCAAGGAAAGCAACAACATTGCCACCAACCAACTGCTGGATTATCTGGGTTGGGAGTATATGGATCAGGCCCTGCAAGAGCTGGGATACGAGCAAACCAAGATTCGCACGAAGTTGACGGGTAATCGGGTCTCCCCCACCCGCAACCGTGCCGTGGGCCGCAACGTGATGACTACCAATGAAGTCACGGAAATGATGCGCCAGGTCTATACCTTTGAAGGGCCGGGGGCCACGGAAATTTTGGATGCCATGGTGGGCCAGTATGACTGGGATTTTGGCTACACCGCCATCAGCAAGCTGCGCAATAAGCGCGTCGCGTGGATTGGCGAAAAGACCGGCCAAAACTCGAATATGATTGGCAGCTCGACCGCCCTGAAGATTGATGATGAGCGCTATGTGTTGACGGTGACGATTGACAATAGCGGCAACCAACAGATGTTGCGACAGGTCATCGGCGATGTCATTCAGCATGTGCTGGATGAGGGGCATCTCATCCCCGTCACGCGATAGTCCCATCGGGGACGGTTCTCTACTCAAGGGGAAAACCTTAACTCCAATTGAGAGGCGCAGAGCACGAGGGGACGGTGCTCTGCGCCTCTACCGGGGACGGTTCTCTAATCGCGGGGAAAACATTACCTCAACGGGAAATTAAGAGAACCGTCCCCTGCCTCATGCGGCCTCTGCCTACGCCGCCATCGGCCAATCTTCGATAAAGCCGTGGCGCATGGGCGGCAGGCCCGAGGTGAGTAAGCGCCGCAACCGGGGGATGGTGTCGCTGTTGTAAACGCGGAACTCGCTGTGGATGGTGGCTTGGGCGGTGCGCACGGCCTGGTTAATGACGAGGGAGCCGTTGGGGTCGGAAACGGAACGGTGGAAGGTGCCGGGGGGCAGTCGCAAAATGTGACTATTGGCATCTAACCGCACTTCATGGAAGGGATATTGCCAAGCAAAATTGACCAGGTAGAAGGTGCGACCGCCGGAAACCGCGAGCAGGTTGTCTTCTTGATTGGGATGCAGATAAAACTGCCAGCCGCCCTGCGAGGAGTTATTGGGACTAGTGGCCGGGCCATCGTGGAAAACTAAGTCGCGGGCGTTGGAATCGGTGACCGTAATATCAAAAAACTGGACGCTGGGGGTGTCGCGAAAACGATGAAAAGAGATGAGTTCAAACATGGCAACCTGTCAAATTCGGCATGATTTCAGCTTGTCCGTCACGCTAACCTCTACTGCTAGGGGAGATCAAAACCCTCTGCGAGTTTCATCTATTCGCTAGCCGAATAGGTTGCTGTTATGAACATTCATCAGTTAGCTGTGTTGGCGGCGATCGCCCGCGAAGGCACTTTTTCCCACGCCGCTCTTACCCTCGATACGTCTCAGGCGGCCGTGAGTCGCGCGATCGCCGCCTTAGAAGGGGAATTGGGGGTGCCCCTGTTGAAACGGGGGCGGTTTGGGGCCAAGCTGACCCAGGTGGGCGAGCGCGTCTTGTATCACGCACACAACATGCTGGAACTGCGGGAGCTCATCGACTACGAGGTAAATCTGGAAAAGGGGCTGTATGCAGGACGGTTGCGTATTGCCTCCTTTCGGAGTGCGGCGACCCACTTGCTGCCGCCCATTTTGGCCCAATTTCGATCGCAGTTTCCCCGAGTGGAAATCAGCTTGACCGAGTTGGAACCGGCGGGCGTTGAGCAAGCGCTGCGGGAAGGCCAGGTGGATATGGGGCTGGTGCCGTTGCCCCGATCTGAAGAATTTGCGGTGTGGGAAGTGGCCCGCGATGAGTATGTGGCGCTGTTGCCGGCAGGGAGGACGAACTTGTCGCCCAACCTGACTTGGCATGACCTGGCCGATTATAATTTTGTCTTATACAACTATGCGGAATGTACCAATGTGGTGCGGGATCATTGGCAGCGCTGGGGCCAAGAACTACAGGTAGCCTATGTGATCAAGGAAGATTCCACCATTGTCAGTATGGTAGCCCAGGGATTGGGGGCGGCCATCTTGCCCCGGCTCGCGGCGCTGCCGATTCCGGCGGGGGTGCAGGTGCGATCACTGCCGGAGCCGTTAGAGCGGGTGATCGGCGTCGCCACGCTAGCCCAAACGCCCCATGCTCCCGCCGTTGAGGTGTTTATTAATATGCTCCGCACGGACCATTGTCCCAACTCGGTGCAGTCATCCTGACGGGGATGAGGAGGCCATTAATCGAGCAAGATCAGACTGCATGGGTTCTGGCAAGCGGCGTAAGATTTTGCGCGGTTGCTGTTGAATCGGGACGAGAGTAACCTGGGCCGAGGCGCACCGTTCCTGGGTATCCGCATTGAGAATCTCGTACTGCCAAACCAGCCGCACATTTTTGCTGGGCAATAACCAACATTTGATCAGGGCGATCGCTCCCAGGGTAAGGGGTTGCCGATACTGAATGGACAAATCCACCACGGGTAAATCGACCCCACTCTTGACCCAATCGGCAAACTCGATGTGGTGCGATCGCAACCATTCCACCCGCGCCGCCTCTAGCCACGCGACATAGTTGCCGTGCCACACGACGCCCCCGTAGTCGGTGTGATGCGGCTGCACTCTGACCCGATATTCAAACGCCTGCTCCGGAACCTTCTCTTTCACTTTCATCAATGCTCTTGGGGAAGTTGCACCGAATTTACCTGGTCAGCGGTTTTCGGACAACTTCTTTGGTGCGATCGCGCTTGGGTGGGATGGGCGATCTCACCTCAGCCTATGACTAGAAAGGAACAGACATAATCTGATTTATCCACTCCTCTGCAGTCGTCGCTTCCCAAATCAAAATGAGGGCTTCTATTGCTTCGTTGAGTGACACGTTTTGGGCGATGACGATGACGCCAGAGCTGTTTCGAGACGTGATGAAATTCCCAAACTCTGTGGGCATTGTTTTGCGATCGTGTGTTACGAGAACCCGACTGGACTGAGTTGCGATCGCCAAAACCTCGGCATCTTTCTTTCCTTCTAAATTCGTTGTATTTGCTGATCGAAAATCAATTTCAGGTTGTCTACGAATGACTCCACTGACAATGGCCTGCTTCAGATCAGCGTCCGCTTGGAACCGCACCGTCGTCATGACTCACGCGGCTTCTGAAGCTGGGCCGTTTTTAGTTTTTGGTACAAAAGCGAGTTCTGTTGCCTGAGAGTCTGCTGCAACTGCTCAAACTCAGCTCTGCTGTCTTGTAAGTAATGATCAATCAGCTCTCGATTAGCGAGATAAAAAGTGATCCCTCCGTAAACTTGCTCAAGGTTAAGTACCGGAAAATTTTGGGCAATACTTTCCGGCGACTCGCCATTCAAGAAGCCGTGGACGACAGAATCTAATGAGACCCGAGTGCCAGCAATCCAGTAGCCTCGATCGCGCTGCTCAACATACTGCTTGGTCAACACGGGTGATGCGGTCATTTTCTCCACCATTTCTCTAGCTACGATGGTAAGCGATCGCCCCTGCAATCACTGGGAAAGCGATCGGGCTGGGGTGCGGCGGGCGATGTCTCGAAAAAGATGACAGAGAAGGCGATTTCTCCACTACAAAAACTCTGAGTCTGAGCGAGATTCCTTAGTGGTGCAGAAAAGTCCTGAGAGTATTGATGTAGCTAGATTCTCAGATTGAGAAGGGGAGCCATCTGTG
>NZ_JACSWC010000298.1 GCF_016888165.1 Halomicronema sp. CCY15110
AGGCGACTATCACCAAAAGCCTTCCCTCGCGCCGCTTCCGCATGAATAAGAATAGGATTCTCCATCTCGATGACCCCCTGTTTTCTGGCCGCATCCTACTACAACATGACTTGTGTGTACTTAGTAGCCTTTTCTAAGGAGAGGCTAGGTGAGGTGGTTCTCCATCGCAGGCAACACACACCTCCACTGCAACGCGCCTTAAAAGCGGAGCTCCAGCCCCACAAACGGGCCATGGTACAGCGCCGAACTCCGCTCTAAGTCGCCGAGGTCTTCCAACGGGCCATACTGCGAGGGGGCCGTCGCGACATTGCCCACTGCGAGAAACTGATATCCCGTTTTGAGGGTAAAGTTGTCCGTCACATCCCACCGAGCCGAGCCCTCCACCTGAAACAGGGGTGACAGGCTGGTGGCGCTATTCGACCCAGTTAACACGGTGGGAATGCCGTTGTCATTCACAAACTCGCTGCTCTGATCGTTGAAATTGAGCATCAGCCCGGCTCGCGCACTCAGGCCGAGGCCCAGAGCGGGTGTCAACTGGACACCGCTGTCGAGGCCAATTTGCACACCCAACAAGTCGTTACTGGTATCGATTTCGTAGGTGCCGATACTGCCGCCCAGCCGGGTAGCGCCATCGTCCGAGATCAGGTCAAAGCCTTCGTCAATGCTCATGTACCGCAGCCCGGCAATCAAGGTGGCAAAAGAGCGCTCCGAGGGCGGCGTTAACGCATGACGATAGTTGAACTCTAGACTGTCGAGGTCGGACTCGTATCGCAAAGTATGGGAGCGAGCCTGCACAAAGTCTTCCACTTGGTCGGTGTTGTTGGGGCCAAGACCCACCGCATCATCCTGACCCGCCCGCACGGGGTCAATAAAGGCCACGCGCAGATTTTCGTTCCCGGCGCTGACAAAGGTTTCCGTGTCCCGCCAGTCTTGCAGGCCCATAAACGAAAGTTCGTAGCCGTTCTGCGGATCAGGGTAATAGCCGACTGAAAACCGCGCTCCCGTGTCCAAGCCAAAATCCAAAGCGCCAGTGCCCAAAGCATTGGTATTTCCAGATAAGGAGCCATCGTCAGGGTTGATTTGGCCATCAATGGAAGTGGTGACGTTAGGAATGCTGCGCCGTAAAAAGACCACATCGGCCCCAATTTCCCACTGGGCCGTACTGCCCAAAACGCGAGTTTCGATCGGCGCGGGTGCAGTCATCGGCTCAGTCTCGATCGCAGCGTCTGGGTCTGCGTCCTCTGCTTGGGCGATCGCCGCCGCATCCCGATCGCGGGTCGTGGGAGCCAAATCTTCAGCCGTGGTGGAATAGAGGGCCGGAAAAACTTGGGCGATCGCTGTCGATTCAGTCCGGTTAGCCCTGGGCAAGGCCGTTTCATTCCCGTCAAGGGAAGCCTGCGGAGAGCGTTCATCTATCGTAGTTCCTGAGCTTGAACCGTCCGCTGCAAAGTAGTTTGAGAGATTGACTGCGGGAGACGCGGTCGGTGCTTTTTCGTCCGCTTTGGTCTGCGCAAGGGCTGGCCCTGTACCCAGAGCCAAGCTGATGGACAAGACCGCACAAAGGCGGAGATCAATACCGGATACGGTGCCAAAGTTCATGATTCACTCCGAAATAAAAAGTCGTGTTCGAAAAAGGTGCAGACAATTGGCGAGGGCGTTCGCGTCGCTAGTAGCGGTGATGGCAGCGATCGCCCTCAAATCAATGAATCGAGCGGTCAAGCCAACCGCAGCAGCGTGGTTGGCGGGTCACTTTCACCGACGTTGTCGTCGATGCCAATGAAAGTGAAGCTCTAGCGATCGCCTCAAAGATGGGTAGCGATCGTCGTATCAAACCGATCAAGCAAAGGTGAAGTCAAACATGGGGTCGACATCAGTCGTGTCTTGCACGACCCCCACCACATCGCTCTGGTAATAAATCAAAGTGTCTTGCGCCAGATCACCTGCCCAGTCGCCGAAGCCCAGCGAGTAGTCAGCGAGGCTGCCATGCACGCGGAAGCGATCGCCCTCCGTCCAATCAAAATCGGTGATCAGGGCATACCCCAAACCGCTGTAAAAAGTCTCAAACTGATCGCCTAGGACAAAGGTATCGGCTCCAGATCCGCCCGTCAGCACGTCGTATTGACCCGACCCAGCATTCCAAACGGTGGGGTCTGTGCCATCCAACACATCATTGCCTGCCCCACCGTTTAGACTGTCGTTGCCCGCTCCGCCAATCAAAATGTCATCGCCTCTCATCCCTGACAGGGTATTGCTAGCGCTATTGCCAGTAATGACGTCATTGCCGTCGCCCGTCACGATATCTTCAATGCTGCTGATGCTCACTGCCACCCCATCAATTTGACCCATGCCAGTGGCGAGATTGACCACTGTGTTGGAATCCACCGCAGCAGCGTTAATCGTATCGCTGCCCACACCGCCACTAATTAAAGTCGAATGTCCAGCCCAGCCAGACGCTACGTCAGAATATTCTTCGGTAAAGATGAAAGTGTCGTCTAAGGTGGCAGCACTGCCATGGAACGTCAAATCAATATCATTGATGACAATAGGAGAGATTTGGGTGCTATCAGCATCAAACAGTTGCACCGTCCAGTTGCCAATCGTGTCTTCCCCCCGAAACGCGTTCGAGAAAAACTGCCACCTAGATGCCGTTTGGCCGCCAGATAGCATGCCGTTATTTTCGCCATTGTTGTCAATCAAAATGCTAGACGTCCCATCAGGCGACACCAATCGCACTTCTAAATCACCCAAGTCGTACCATTGGGCAAAACTGATATCGACCTCCACATGCTCGATATCCATATTGGTCGTCACAAATTGATTGAACGACGTTCCTTGCTGACTCACTAACACCGAGCTGTTCAATAAATCAGCGGTCAGTTCCACCTGATTAAAGCTGGTTTGAGGCGTTGAATCCCAAGTTTCTGCCAGACGCACTGCGGCCTTGGCATCGACCAAGCCAAACCCATAATCATTTGAAAAGTGCAGGCCGCCGCCATTCCAGTTATCCGCCCCGTTAAAGGTCCAGCTATATTGCTCTGCACTAAACGGATTGGGACTAAAGGTCGAACCTAAAGAGCCTACCCCCCGCGCCGAATAGGCCAGAATCTCCTGCACGTCACGCCACCCCAAATTTGGATTTGCTTCGAGCATTAACGCGACCACTCCTGACACCATCGGCGCAGCGGCTGAGGTGCCATTAAAGTCAAACATGTAATCGCCGAAGGGATTGTCACCAGCCATCCCCACCCGATCTGTCGTGAAAACTTGCCCCGGGGTGCCAAAGGCAGAAACGAGTATCGAAGCGCCCGGCGTACTGTAATCAGAGACGTAGCCATTTTGATCAACCGCCGCCACCGAAATGGTGTGGGGGTTCGCATTCCAAGACGAGGCGTTGGTGTTCTGATTATCTTCGCGGCCATTGCCCGCTGACTTGACCAAAATCGTCCCCAAACCGTCCCGACCAACCACAACAGCCTGATCGATCACGTTGTTCAGAGCAGTCAAATCTTGAGAGTTTAAAAAGGAGTCAAAGAAAGATTGATTCGAGTTCCCAAGACTGATGTTGACGATATCCGCTTCACCGTCATATCCGCCTTGATTTTGCCCAGATGCATAAAAAATGGCACTCGTAATGTGTTGAAAAGTGTCAACTTGATAACCAAAGATAGTGGAGTCGTAAGCAATTCCGGCCCCGCCAATACCATTATTGCCGGTTGCGCCAATAATGCCGGCTACGGCAGTGCCGTGGTTGTCGCTAAATCCTCCACTAGCACTGGTGTCACCATTTTCAAAATCCCAGTCCTTAAATGTTGAGTAGTTGCTCGCCAAATCGGGGTGCCACCACTGCACACCATCATCAACAATCGCAACTTCCACGCCTTGACCAGTGTAGTCTTGCCACACATCAACAACGTTCAAATCTAATAATCCAGGGGTGGGATTATGTAAATACCACTGATAGTTAACTAACGGATCAGAAGGGAAACCCAGAGCGGTGCTATTGGTGCCCGTAACGTTGCTGTTTGCAATTAGAAAATTGGTTGTCGTTGTATTTTCGGAAGCTATGGCTTTGGGGCTATAAAGCATGGTAGACATGTAATCACCTTTCTATCTCTTAGGGGCAGATGGGAATAGCTCAGACCATGTTCAAAGCCTGCTTCAAAAGCGCTTTTTTCATTGGCTTCGCTGTTCTCTCGTTGCGTAAAAGATATTATTTTTGCAAGTGACAGTCATGGACTATTTCTGTGAAACTTATTAGCAGTTCCGCCAGCTTTATTTCATCGCTATGGCAATCTTGATTGCCCACTTTCTGCAAAATTTTTCCCTCCCTGACAAGTCGGATTGCCGTTTTCGGCCAGGGTGATCGCCACAGTCGTTAATCATCCTTTCTCAAACTCGAAACGATTGTGAAAAAACATCCCAGATTTTCAGGGAACTGATAGCCTAATTAGGGTTGTTAGTCCGTCTTCTCCTATCTGATCTGATATCAAATGAGACATCTACTGCATCGGTTTTCTCTGCGGCCTTGGTTATCATTACTCTTCGCGGGAAGTTTGGGGCTCGCTTTATTGGTAGGGCAGCCTTGGCACAGTCACGGTAGTGCATTAAGCCAGTCAGCCTGGGCCCAATCCCCCCCCTCCGCAGCCCTGGTGGAACAAGGCGTCTCAGCCTACCAGACCGGTGACTATCGGCAGGCGATCGCGCTCTGGCAGCAGGCCATCCAGACGGACTCAGCAGCAACCCCAGCCGTTCGCGCGATCGTCCACGAAAATCTGGCGCGCGCTTATCAGCAAGTGGGGGAAACCCAAGCGGCGATCTCTAGTTGGGAAGCGGCGGCAACTTACTACCAAGCCAGCGACAACATCGTTCAGTTTGGCCGGATGCTGACTGAGCAAGCCCAGGTTTACATCAATATTGGTCAGCAACAAAGAGCTGTCGCTCTGCTTTGTGGTGAGAATGTCAGCTTAACGCCAGCAGACAATATCGCCATTCGCTGTACTGGCGGTGCCTATGCCATTGCTGAAACCGCCCAGGATCAAATGGGACGGGTAGCCGCTTTGGGCAGTTTGGCGGAAACTTACCGTCTCAGCAGCGATTATGCAACGGCAGAGTCGATCTTGAAAGCGGGCCTCACCTTAGCCGACGGCGAAATCGACCTGGTGCCGTATCGAGCACCGCTGCTCAACAGCCTTGCCAACCTTTATGGCCGCACAGCCCGCACCAAAGAACTCCGGGCTGAGGCGGCTGAAGCACTTGGCCTACAAGATAACCGTCGGGGAGATGATAGGTCAGTGGCTGAACGCTTAAGGAATGAGGCAATAGCGGATCGGCAGTTAGCACAGCATTTTTTTGCCGAGGCTATTGATGCAGCAAAGGCTCAGTCAGATTTGGCCTCTGAGATGAGAGCACATCTCGGCTTGCTGGCTTTTTATCAGGATCAGTTGAATGTCAACACTGGGGAGACCCGTGGTGATTTCCCTCAGCTGATTAGTCAAATTCCTATTTCTTTTTATTTAGGACAAATCAAGACCACAATTGCAGTACCGTCGCGAACTCGCTTAGCCCAGATAATTTCTCAACTCCCTGCCAATCGTGAAACGGCCTATGCTGCTATTGCATTAGCAAAGGCCTATCGCACCACTGCGCGAGATTTTACTTGCACGAACTATAAAGATAGGGACGAGGTGATTCGCTGGCTGCAAACTGGCCAGCAAATAGCGGAACAAATCGGTGATGATCGTGCCGCTTCTTTTGCCTACGGTGAGCTCGGACATGTGGCTGAATGTCAGCGTGACTGGGCCGAAGCAACGAGATTGACAAATTTAGCTCAGCTTGCCGCCACCAATGCACTGGATTCTGCGGACAGTCTTTATCTGTGGGAATGGCAGATGGGGCGCATTCTTAAACAGCAAGAGCAACAAAGTGAAGCAGCGGCCTTTTATAAAAAAGCGATCGCTACTTTAGAAAGCATTCGAGCAGATATTCTCACAGCAGATCGCGATTTGCAATTCGATTTTCGCGATTCGGTTGAGCCCATTTATCGGCAATATATTGAGCTACAACTTGCGACCATACCCTCCGATTTAGCCACTAAACAGGTAGAGGCTTTCAGTGATGAGGAGCGCATTGGTGAAACTCTACGCACGGTCGATGCGCTGCGTCTGGCGGAACTGCAAAACTTTTTTGGTGACAACTGTGTCCTAGTCGCTTCGACCGATGCCCGCGAGCGGCTGCTAGCTGACGACCGCCAAACAACTGTCATTACTTCTGTGGTATTGCCAGACCGTACTGCGTTGATTGCCAACCTGCCCGACGGCGTTACAAAAATCAATTGGATCGACGATACTCCAGAGCTAAAGGCCACCGCCGAACAATTTCGAAGTAAGTTAGTCCGATTTACCGATAGGGTATACGACGGCTCGGATGGGGAGACCCTCTATGAGAAACTCATCCAACCTTTGGAAGCGGAACTTCAGCGTACCCAAACAGAAACTTTGGTGTTTGTTCAAGATGGTTTTCTTCGCAACATTCCCATGTCGGCCCTTTACGACGGTAGCCAATATCTGATTCAGAAATATGCGATCGCCACGACCCCGTCTTTAAGTCTCACCGCTTCAAGTTCAGGCACTCGTGAGTTTCGAGCGTTGGCAGTAGGGTTGGATCAAGAAGTCGTCACTGAAAGTGGACGCACCTTTGATGAGACAGGCGTTAGAGGGGTACCTTTGACCATTGAAAAAATCATTCAGAGGTTGCCGGGTAGCCGGAGTTTAATCAACGAAGAGTTCACGACCGAGCAATTTGCCGCCGCTTTACAAGAAGAGCGCTATTCCATATTGCACATTGGCTCCCATGGCCAGTTCAGCACCGTCCCGGAAGAAACCTTCATCATCACTGGGCCGAATGCCGCTGGCCTTGCGGAGGAAATCACGTTTAATCAATTAGAAGCGATCATTAAAGAATTTTCGCAGAATAATGAACCGCTTGAGTTAATTACCCTAACGGCCTGCCAGACAGCGACCGGAAACGATCGCGCCACCCTGGGATTAGCCGGAGTCGCCATTCAGTCGGGTGCTCGTAGTGCGATCGCTTCCCTCTGGAATCTACCGGGTGCAACTTCGATCGAGCTAATGCCGATATTTTATGAGCAGCTAAAAGAGCCTACTGTGACTAAAGCAAAAGCTCTGCAACAGGCACAGGTTAGGGCTATCGAAAAAGATCCCAATGGCAATCCCGGCAAGTGGGCACCGCTAGTTTTGGTCGGCAACTGGCAATAAATTAATAGGCACTGTCAACTTAACTTTCGTGGTAGGCTTTGCCAGCATCTGTCAGGGCGAGTCCATGAGCGTCAGTTACAAATA
>NZ_JACSWC010000299.1 GCF_016888165.1 Halomicronema sp. CCY15110
CGCTCAACCTACCAGTATCGAGAGTTGAGCGGAGTCGAAACTCGGTTCATGGGGATCTTTTTTGCGCGCAAGTCCCTTAGGTAGCAGGGTGGTTGGGTCACAGGGTGGTTGAGTAGCAGGGTGGCTGGAACGGGGCAGCAGGTCATTGAGCCTGAGGGCATACTGTCGGCAGGCACAGTTGCTCGGTCGGCCCCGATTTCCTGAACCGTTCCCATTGACTACTGACTCAACACTCTACCCTCACACCCAGCCACCCTCACACCCACTCACGCCATCGCCCCCGCAAAGACCTTCTCCGCTGGGCCAGTCATGTAGACGCGGTTGTCGATCGCTGACCACTCAATTTTGAGGGGGCCACCGGGTAGCTCAACGGTGGCGGCGCGATCGCAGCGTTCGGTCAACACGCCCGCGACCAGGGAGGCGCAGGCACCCGTGCCACAGGCTAGCGTCGCCCCTGCGCCCCGTTCCCAAACGCGCATTTTCAAATAGTCGCGGCTCATGACTTCGATGAATTCCGTATTGGTGCGCTGGGGAAAAGCGGCATAATGCTCGAACTTGGGGCCGATCGTTGCCAGGTCGATGGCAGCGGCATCCTTCACAAAGGTGATGCAGTGGGGATTGCCCATGCTGACGCAGGTCACTACCCAGTCTTGCTGCTCTACCGTGAGGGCTTTGCTGATGACCCGTTCGTCAGCGGCGGCAAGGGTGGTGGGAATCTCGCCTGCCGTTAAAATCGGTTCGCCCATATCGACGGTGACCTGGCCATCGGGTTGCAGGGTGGGGGTGATGGTGCCGGCCAGGGTATGGATGGTGTAAGCCTTGGGCGGTGCCGTCGGCAGGCCATCGGCGATTTCGAGTTCCGCGATGAACTTGGCGAGACAGCGAATCCCGTTACCGCACATCTCCGGTTCGGAACCGTCGGAGTTGAGGATGCGCATGGTGTAGTCGGTGCCCTGCTGCCCCGGCAGCACAAAAATGACGCCATCGCCGCCAATGCCAAAATTGCGATCGCACCACTTGATGGCCTGCTCGGTGGTCAACATCAGGTCGGCTTGATGGCGATTGTCCACCAGCACAAAGTCATTCCCTAAGCCGTGATATTTACTAAAGGCGATCGTCATTGGTTGTTCCCTTTCCCTGCTGCCATGGATTCATGGTGGTCAAACTGCTCCAGCGAGGCGATCGCTGACGCCGCTTTCCCAGCCTACGAGTCTTTGTATCGTATTATCGTAAATCGTCAGTTGACTGGATTGATCGCTGGCATGGATGCCGACATCGAACGAGTTGGCGGGCGGTGACGGCGGCGCGGGCGATCGGGCACCAGCCCCCTTGGGTCGAAGCGTTGAGAGACGTGATTTAACAACTCGCAAGGAAAACTGGGAAAGCAATTTATCCCCGATAGGACAAACGGTTCAGCATTTGATTACGACCTTTGTAAGGCGCAATGAAAAGCCCGAGGTGACTGACTTTCACGAAGTTTGTCAATCCCCGCCAAAGGTGGGTACCCTTAGACGCAGTATCAGTTGTTTATAAGCAGTATCCCCTGCTGATTGCCATGGCTTTAGATCTGGAAACTGGCTTACCGAGTACGCGCCTATTGCAAAGCTACATGCGCGACAAAAAGACCGTTGAGGTGAAACTCGTCACCGGCGACACGGTGATTGGCACCCTTGCTTGGCAAGATCCACAATGTATCTGTGTGGATGTCGATGGCGTGCCGAATATGCTCTGGCGCTCCGCCCTCGCCTCCATGAAAAGTACATCGGCGTAACCATGTGCTAGCGTCATAGCCATAGTGAGCGAGTCTCGGCTAACAAGCTGAATCTGCTGAACAGCCCGAGTGGAACGAGTTTTGTATTGATTACCCAGCCTTGATTGCCATGAAACAGACCTTTTCGTTCTATGGATTGCCAGGGCTGAATGCGGCTCTCAAGCGGTTTCAGTTTTCTTGGAAAGCGGTCATCTTTATGGCCTTAGCGGGCGCGGTGACGTTGTTTGTAACGTTGGCGCATCGTCCGGCTTATGCGGCTTATGATGTGCAGATTCGGCCAGCGGGGCCGAGCCAAGGGGATACCGTCGCCATCATTACTACTGAGAGCGCAGCGGCGAGTGCGCCTACTGTGCGCATCAACGATACGACTTACCCCACCTTTGCGATTGGCGAGGGGCGCTATCGGACCTTTTTGCCCACCAGCCCACTCCATGCCTCGGGGGAATACATCATTAAGGTGGAGGGGCCAAAAGGGCTGCGAAATCCGATGGTGTGGCTAAGCGATCGCAATTTCCGCACCCAGTACATCAATCTTGGCCCTGGGCAAAGTGACCTAGGCACCGATCATGAATTCGATCGCGTCGATGCGTTCAAACAAATTCAGAGTCCAGAAAAGTTTTGGAGTGGCCCATTTCGGCGACCCAGTCAGGGGCGAGTGAGCTCCGAATATGGCGTTCGGCGCTATTACAATGGCGTCTTTGCCAACGATTATTACCATCGAGGCGTGGACTACGCGGCTCCGGTGGGGACTCCGGTGGTAGCTCCAGCGGCGGGTCGCATTGCGCTAGTCGGGCGGGTTTCCCAAGGGTTCGAACTGCACGGCAACACCATTGGGCTCGATCATGGCCAAGGGGTGAAAAGCATTTTCATTCACCTCAACAGCATCAATGTGAACGAGGGCGACTTTGTGCAGGCCGGGCAAGTGATTGGCACCATCGGGAACACAGGGGCTTCCACCGGGCCGCATCTGCATTGGGGACTCTACGTCAACGATGTGGCAGTCGATCCGGCTCCCTGGCGCAACGGCACCATCGAGTAGTCATGGCAACCTGTCGGGAAACGATGCTAACTCTGGTCGTTGGCGGAACTTGAGGCCGCCTTTGGCAGTGAAGGGAACTGAGCGCAGCGATCGCTGGGAAGTCCCTGAATATCAGTCGGCAAGCAGAATAGGTCTCCCGCTTGGTAATACTGCTTGAGTTCCCCTTGCGACATGCCCGCCGAGGCGGTGGTGATGTACAAGTCGGTCAGGTGGGGGCCGCCAAAGGTACAGGCCGTAACCAAGGGCACGGGCAATGGAATCCGCTGCATCACTTGGCCATGGGGGTCAAAGCGGATGACACAACTGCCATTCCACATTGCTGACCAGAGGCAGCCTTCGGCGTCAACAGTCAACCCGTCGGGGTAAAACGGCTCGTCGGT
This sequence comes from Halomicronema sp. CCY15110, assembly GCF_016888165.1. Classification (GTDB taxonomy): domain Bacteria; phylum Cyanobacteriota; class Cyanobacteriia; order Phormidesmidales; family Phormidesmidaceae; genus Halomicronema. Next base: position 3,191 of record NZ_JACSWC010000299.1, read on the forward strand.
GAGGTCAATGAACGGACGGCGATCGCTGATGGCCCCACTTTCGGCCTCAAAGTGATACACATAGATGGTTTGGCGGGGGGTATCGGTGAGATAAAACCGACTCCGATCAGGACTCCATCCCAACCCGTTCGCAATCGATAGTCCGGTTGCCATTTGCTGGAGGGTGCCATCGCGATCGTAACGATACAAATTAGCCAGGGGCTGTTCGTCGTTGTTCATCGTGCCAATCCATAAGCGACCGCGATCGTCGCAGCGCCCGTCGTTCAATCGGTTATTAGGGAGATGCGCTTCAATCGGCATGATCGGAGTCACCTGCTCAGTGGGCAGATTGAGTTGGCCCAACCCGTTTTCTTGAGCCACGATCAGATGATCCCGATCGCCCAAAAATAAGCCACTGACCAGCGTATCCAGTTCAATGAAGGTATCCACCGCAGTCGCGGGATCAAAGGTGTGGACGCGGCGATTATAAATATCGACCCAGTGCAGCACTTGCCGCTCAGCATCCCAAAGGGGGCCTTCGCCCAGACGGGCACGCACTGAGAGGACGTTCTGAATGGCAGCATCGGCAGGCATAGGCGCAAAAATTCAAGCCGACCACGGCTCGCGAAAATCAGCATAAAGGGTCAAACCACCGTCAATGTAAAGGGTTTGCCCCGTAATGTAGGTGGCTTCGTCTGAGAGCAAAAAGGCGGCAGCGGCAGCCATTTCTTCAGGGGTGCCAGGACGCCCGAGCGGAATATGACCGTTCACGGCGGCTTCCTCTTGCGGATCATCGACCCAATCGTCGTTGATGGGGGTTTCGGTGGCACCAGGCGCGATCGCATTAACGCGAATGCCTGAGCGCGCGTATTCCAGCGCCAACGTGCGGGTGAGGTTCCCCATGCCCCCTTTGCTGATGGCGTAGCTGATGTACTGGGGGCGCGGGATCACCTCATGCACACTCGAAACATTGATGATGCTGCCCGGTTGCGACTGCTCTAAAAACTGCTGAATGGCGGCTCGCGCACAGAGGTAAGCCCCCCGCAGATTGACATTAATGACTGTATCAAAATCATCAGTGCTGACTTCATGGGAGGCGGCTTCTATTTGAATACCGGCATTATTGACCAAGATGTCGAGGCGGCCAAACGTGGCGATCGCGGTGGCAAAGAGGTGTTTGATCTCAGCCGCTTGGGAAACGTCCGCTTGCACCTTGAGGGTTTGCCTCTGATAGCCAGCCGCTGCGGCTCCTTCATGGGCTTGTTGCGCTGTCGTCTCAGCACCGGCGGTATCACTGCGATAATTGATCACCACATGGCAGCCTTCGGCGGCTAGTCGCACTGCGATCGCTTGCCCAATGCCCGAACTTGCCCCGGTGACGATCGCGGTCTTCCCTTGCAATCCTTTCATGATGGTCACCTGTGGCTCAAACCTGATTTATCTATTGCTAACGTAAGGCGCATTGAAAACTCGGACATCTCCTGAGGGAAAGAGATTTTTCTTGCCCATCCGTTCTGTTGGGTGGCTGACTACCTTCCACCGTTAACCGAGGATCAGCGCGACGCAATTGCCAGCAAACCAGTCATGAGGCCCCGGCAACTGTGAGTCATGAAGTCGAGGTCAAGGGTGTCGAGGCGATCGCTGGGCTGGTGATAATGCGGGTTGCGTAAAAAGGCGGTGTCGGTCACCATCAACGCCGGATAGCCACAGTCCCAAAATGCGGCGTGGTCGCTCTGGCGGGTCGCTGGTATGGCCTGACCGCGATTCGGCACTGGCAGGTACTCGCAAGCGGCCCCGGCTTGTCGTATATGCTGTCGCAGTCGCTGCATTTTTCTCAGGGTTGTGAGATTGCCCACTAGGGCCAGGTAATCGCCCCGGTTGGGATATATCTGCGCCAGCAGCGGCGTTGGGTAGCTCTGGCTGTGGAGGGTGCGATCGCAATAGCCCAGCATCTCTAGCGACAGCATGAGATGCACTGATTGGTTTTGCGCCTGCAAGCTCTGGGCGTAGGCCCGACTGCCCAACAGGCCATACTCCTCTAGATCAAAGGCGACGCACCAAACGGGGCGCGACAACGGTTGGGTCGCCAGATAATGGGCTAGCTCTAACAAGACAGCCACGCCACTGGCATTATCATCAGCCCCCGGAGTACCCGGCACCGTGTCATAGTGTGCCCCAATAATTAACGGCGAGGCGGCCCTCTGGGCTGGGGCGGTCGCGGGCAATTGCACAATCCAGTTGTGATGTTCGCGCGATCGCATCTCAAAGGGATGACCGATCACGGTGCCCACGACGGCCAATTGGCTGTGGATATATTGCTGGGCGAGATAATGACTGCCAGCGGCGAAATAGGGATCGCGATCGCCCACCAAATTTTTCAAATGAGCTAAGAGACGGGCTTTGACTAATTCATGGGTTGGCAGCCTCCCCGCATCCTGGTGTGCCATATCAGTCCCTTAACGCAATTTAAAAATCCGTTAAACTTTCTCGAAAACGCTTGCTCAGCACAGATCAGACGCCATGAGTCTGCCATAAGACTGATCCCCAAGGGGAAAATAACTGTTTATACTGAATGGCTAAAGCAATTTTGTATCCGGTTACACGGATATAAAACTCATTGCTACGCTCAATCTACAGGTCTTGGCCTCTGCCAAATAGTTATGGAAATTCTAGGAATTGTTTGGGCAGCGTCAATTATTTGTCCGGCATCTGCCGCTGCTAAGTCTACCCAGGGAATCTGTTTTGCGCCGACTCAACAATACGAATCTTTGCTTGCGCCGGAGTTGCCAGAGTGGCTACAGTCGCAACTTCCGGTTGATGACTGGGCCGTGTCCACCGAGAGAGCACTGAAATCGGATGTTGTCTGGCGTTCACATTGGGGCAGCGGTACGCTGGATGCCGACCTCAGCGGCCTAGAAACATCAGCTCCGCTCGATACCTTGGAACCGGCCATTGGCGTCGCTCTGACCAGTTTTAAACCAGTGACTGCGTCTCCAACGGTGGCGATCGATCCCCCCGTCGAGGCTGCCGAAAACGTTTTCCTTGACGAGAAGTGGCATAGTTGGTCTGCGGTGGCGGCAGTCCGGGTCGAACCGAGCCTCCCAGAGCCACCAGTCGTCTCAACCCCGCTCCCCCGCCACTGTCTGTCAGATGCGGCGGTGACTTATCAACCCAGTGCCCTCGCCATCAAAGCCTCTCCGAAATACACCGTTTGGGTGCATAACCATTTGGTCGGTGAGGTGGCCGGACAGGTCGCTGCCGAAAAAATTGCGGCCAAACTGCGATCGCTGATCCAGTCAGGCACATTGCAACCAGAGCAGCTGATGCCACTGGTGGGGCCAGACTTTATCGGCATTGCCCACGACAATGATTTGTTGTTGGTGGTGGATGAGGCCCTGCAACCACATCCCGAGGTGCCCGCAGCGGTGACGGCGGTGCAGTGGGTCAATAACCTGCGCAGCGCCTTAAATGCAGCGCCCATGGGGTTAGCCCAAGTGCAAATGGTGCTCAACGGCCTGATGGAAACCTCCGAAACGTTATATGGCACAGCATCATGGTACGGCCCCTATTTTCATGGTCGCCAAACGGCCAATGGCGAGATTTTTGATGAGAATGAACTAACGGCAGCCCACAAGTCCCTGCCGTTCAATACTCGGCTCAAAGTAACAAACCGCATGAATGGTCGCTCGGTGGTGGTGCGGATTAACGATCGCGGGCCTTACATCGGTCAGCGATCGCTCGATTTGTCCAAAGCGGCGGCAAACTGCTTGGGCAGCACCCAGGACGGCGTCGTGCCCTATGAGGCAGTGATTCTAGCACCCGCTACCAGACCCGAATTAGGCGATTTCACGACTGCGCAGCTCACGTTGGACTAGTACCCATCGGGAATTGGCCCGACTCGCAGCCTGGTTGCCCTCAGATTCGTACTTTTAACCGAGGGCGATTTCATACAAAACGTTAAGATAAGCAACGAAACCACTTGAAACAGCGGTAGAGGTTGAGCCTATGGCATCATCTAACGTCGAAATTTACACTTGGAGCAGCTGTCCCTTCTGCATTCGCGCGAAAGCACTCTTAGATCGCAAAGGAGTTGAGTACACCGAATATTGCATTGACGGAGATGAGGCCGCCCGCGCTCAGATGGCAGAGCGGACTCATGGCAAACGCTCCTTACCGCAAATTTTTATTGATGATCAGCACATTGGTGGCTGCGACGAACTCCATGGCCTTGATCGGCAAGGAGAATTAGATGCGCTGCTATCAACAGCACAAGCCTAACTGCAACGCGGCGACAGGCCCCGTGGGGCAAGCCCCGTTCATACAGCCAAGGGGATAGCTGTCATGAGCCCCCTCTGAGTAATCTTCAGAGGGGGCTCACCTTAAGCCCAAGTCGTAGCCATGGAGATCATGGATCAAGCAACGTCTGCCGTGTGTGGTTCAGCAGCGGCCTGCTGGTCGTTGTGATGCTGCCGGGGCTGCAAGAGGCCGTAACCACCATGGTTGCGTTCATACACCACGTTGATCTCGCCCGTTTCAGCATTGGAGAACATGTAGAAATCATGGTCTACCAACTCCAGTTGCTCTAGCGCTTCCGCGACGGTCATCGGGGGCATGGAGAAGTACTTGGTTCTCAACACTGCGTCCGGTAGCGTCGGCGCTTTGTTCAACAGAGCGGAAACATCGGCGGTGGGGCTATCGGTGCTCAGCAAAGCATCATTAGGCTTCACAGAGGAGGTATTGCGACCGTTGCGCTTTTCTTTGTATTTCCGTAGTTGCCGGGTGATTTTGTTGGCGACTAGATCAATACTGGCGTAGAGATTTTCGCTACGTTCTTCAGCCCGAACCACTGCACCGTTAATGTACAACGTGACTTCTGCGCTCTGTTGGGGAGGAGTCTTCCCGTTCTTAGCCACAGATAAGTTGACGTCTACCTCGTTCGTCAAATGCTTGAAATGATTGACGGCTTTGGTAATCTTTTGGTCAACGTAACTGCGGATGGCATCCGTGATCTCGATGTTCTTGCCTTGAATCACGAGCTTCATAGAGTCGCCTCCGTTGCGATATTCTTTTGATACTCTCACCGTAGCAATATTGTATTCTGCACGACAGGCAGCTTCAAGAACTTTTGCATCCGTTGACAATTTTTGATTTCCTTTTCACGAATATTCCCATCCAACCTACTTTTGCCGTGTTAATGGACAGTGAGTTAACTCCGACCTGGGGGCAGGTGACTGCGCTGACGGGTTGTCACCTTTATCGCTGCGGCGAGGTGCCCTATGAAACGGCTTGGCAATGGCAACAACGATTGCTGGCCCAGAGGCGGGCCCAGCCTGAGCAACCGGATACATTGCTGCTGTTAGAACATCCGGCGGTGTATACCCTGGGGCAAGGGGCGGACGATCGCTTCCTCAAATTTACGCCGCAGCCGGGGCTGCCACCCGTGATCAAAATTGAGCGGGGGGGGGAGGTGACGTACCACTGCCCCGGCCAACTCGTGGGGTATCCGATCCTAAATCTGCGGCGGCACCAGCCCGATTTGCATTGGTATCTGCGCCAGCTTGAAGAGGTGATTATGCGGACGGTGGCGGCGTTTGGCCTGATGGGGGAACGGGTGAGCGGGCTGACGGGGGTGTGGATCGCGGGCTATAAAGTGGCGGCGATCGGCATTAAGGTCAGTCGCTGGATCACGATGCACGGCCTGGCGTTGAATATCAATCCTGATCTTTCGGGATTCCAAAATATTGTGCCCTGCGGCATTAGTGATAAACCCGTCGGCAGCTTGGCCCAGTTCATGCCAGGAATTACGCGCCAACAGGTGCAGCCAGTTTTAGAACAGCAGTTTGCGGAGGTTTTTCAACTGCAGCTTTGGCCCCAAGACCCGGCTCAGTTAAGGGCGATCGCGGCCCCACCAGGGTAGGGGGGAGGGCAATTTTCTCTGGCGAAGGTACCGCCGATGCGATGGGGGTGGGTTCGCGTTACAGTAATGATACTGACAAGGTGTATTTACGCTTAGCGATATTGCCATCCTGACAATTTGCATGAGCTAGGTTGTCAGCGGATGAAACGGCCATGCAGGCAGTTGGCTAGCGCTAACTGGCACAATCCATCAGTCATCTGACCAGATTACAGATCCTTGGCGGGTATCGGCGAGGGCCGACTTTTGTCGGCCACAGCAGTCGGCATTTTTGCTCAAAGCCAATAGTCGGACTGGTTTAGCACAGATTAAGTCATTGGTGGTGCTGCCAGTCGGTAACAGTTTTCAGTGAATGAACGGTCACCAATCGCACTTATGGATCACCGGGTAGGCGACTTCACTGCTAATGATCAGGCTTGGCCCTCGGATCAGGCCGGCTTTGGTCTGGTTGATCCGGAGGCGCTATTGCCAACGGCATCGCCTGCAGCCGCAACTGGTGCGACAGCGGCCCGAGGGGCGCAAACCCTGAGCTTGAGCCATGGCGGGTTGCCAGAGAGCCAGCGGGTTGCCCGCACATCGCGCAGTCTAGAGGTGAGCCATGCGAGCCCTTTGGCACCCCTGCGAGCCCGCGATCGCGATGCGTTGGATGAGCTGTTTGACGGCGATGACATATCTGACATGGCGCTGGATGTCCATCGATACCTATCTCGCATTTATCCCGAACCGTGCTGGGAAGATGAGCCCTACGAATTTCTCAACGGCTACATTTAGGGCCAGACTCGTCCAGCCATGGCGATATTGTGGGTTAAGCACGCTTTAGTCGCCGCAGATGGGGGAGTCGGGTGGTGAGCAAGAGGCAAACCAGATTGGCCACCAAAATAATGATGAGTGTCGTTTCCATAGCACCGATAGCGGCCGTTTCAATAATTGTGTCTAAGGACGGCTGCACGGTCTCGGGGAGTCGGGCAAAGAGAGCTTGCATTTCGTCTTTGGTGAACGTTTGAATGGCTCTTTGCAGATAGGTAATGGCGGCTTGTCGGGTGGTGGCATCCAGATTATTATCCAGTTGCAGAATCACCCCGTCCACGATTTTGCTCGAGGCCGCACTGATCAGCACGGTGCCCAGAATGCCTCGCCCGAGGGCCTGTCCGACCTTTTGCAGAGGATTGAAGATGCCGGTCGCTTCGGGTTTTTCGCCCCGTGTGGCGGTGGAGTAGGCGATCGCGCCAATTTGCGAGGTGAACAATCCCGACCCGATGCCCGTGATGACTAAACCGGGCAGAATGCTCCAGCGGGTCATCCCCGGTGCGATCGCCCCCACGAGCCAAAGAATGCCGATGATTTCAATGCTGAGGCCGAGCTGCACAATGCGCCGGGGCAGCAGTTGCAGATTGATAAACCGCACCAGCAGCACAATCACCATCACGAAGTTGTAGGGCAGCACCGTGAGCGCTGTTTGAAAGGAATTGAGGTCTAAAACGGGCGGAATGAATTGAAACAAATTAAACGATAAGCCCGTGATCAGCGCTGAATGGAGCATTGCCACGATGAGGCTGTTAATAAAGTTACGCCGACTGAGGAGCCCCGCTTTGACCAACGAGGCCCGGTTTGCCTGCTTTTGTTGACGTCGCCAAAAGACAAATAGGCCCAGACAGACCAAGCCTGATCCAATCAAGATCGGCACAATGGAAATGCCAAAGGGCACGATCGTCACGCCTAGCGGTGACAACGTTTTTTTGGCTTCCCACCAACCAAACTCGCCTGCCAAGCTGAGACCCAACAGGGTGAGGCCCAGGCCCAAAAACGATAAGCACCCGCCGACCCAGTCAATGGGCGTGTGGTGAGCGATCGGGTCGGTGGGATATTCCGTCACTAGGCCCCAGATGAGGGGGATGAGGAGCAGCTCCAGGGGAAACGCCAACCGCCAACTCAGTTGAAACGCGATCAAGCCGCCGGTGAGGGAACCGACTAAACCGCCCACGACCATTGACAGCGTCAGCAGCAAGAAGGCGATTTTTTCGGCTTGACCATCGTAAAACCGATCCATCAACGCCCAGGGAACGCTGACGAGGGGGGTGGCGGCTAGCCCCGTAAGTAAGGCGTAGCTCACGGCAAACAGGGCCATGCTGGGGCTGATGGTGATCAATAGCGTGCCGATCGCGAACAGCAGGAGCCCGCCGTGAAAAATCCTTTGTCGTCCCCACCGCCGGCTCAGGTTTTCGCTGGTGGGGGCAAAGGCCGCCGTAACCAGAGACAGCAGCACTAGGGCGCTTTGGACGTAGCCGACGCTAGAGTCGAAACTGCGCACTAGGGGCGGCATAATGGCGGGCACGATGCCGAGATGAAACGACACCATGAATAGCGTGAGGCACAGCCCGATCGCCGATTTTTGTGTTGTTGTCCCTGCTGGTTGCGCCCCGACTGTCATGGTTCCCTAGCTCACAAGATGCCAGTATGGTATCCGTTTCGTCGGCACTTACCGTCAGCACTTACCAAAAATAGACCGTGAACGATCCGGGATGCCGCACGGTTGGGTCAGCGGAGCCGCTTACGCCAGCCACCACAAACTGCCTAAAGTCAGCAGAATGACGGCGATCGCGGCCCACAAAAAGCCGTTGTCACTCGTATTCATCTGACTCAGGTCTTCGGGCGTGGACTCTAGGGGCGCAACCCGTTTGGGCTTGGCGGGCGGGTCGTACTGGCGCAGGGTAAAGTCGGTGTCGGTGTTTTCGTCCAGCTCGCTGAGATCAGGAATGGGGGTGAGCCAATCGGAGCGGCGGGAAAGCTGCGGTGCCTGCAAGATTTCCAGAATGCGCTTGCTCTGTTTGCGCACATCGAGGTCGGGGTGTTTGGTGAGTTTTTCCCCCAGGGCGATCGCGTCGGGTAGGCGATTGGCCGCCGAGTAGGCATTCATGAGCCAGAGCTGAATACTACCGCCTAATAGAGTCGCGCCTCCAGCCAGGCGATTGCCCTCCTCAAAGGCCAGAACCGCGTCTTTATAGTTGCCGCGCTCAAAGGCCAGTTGACCAGCGGCAAACAAGGCTTCGGCTTGCGTGATTTTGTCCAATGGCTGTGATGTCATAAGGCGGATTTTACAACGCGGCGTTGTCGAGTCAGAATCCTCAAGATAGCGCCTCTGGGCTGTCGTAAGCATGAGGCAGCGGGCCAGGGGCGTGGAGCATCAGGGGACGGTTCCCTGGGTCTCAAGCTTGACCTGATGGGTTAATCCAACCGGGAACCGTCCCCTAGATGCTTCACTTCGGCTAGTTGCAACAGCACTTGCAGAAGGACGTTGCTGCCGTTTTCCAGGTCTGCCGGGGCGGTGTATTCCTTGACGTTGTGGCTGAGGCCGTTGACGCTGGGCACGAAGATCATGGCGGTGGGGGCGATCGCGGCGATCATGCCCGCATCGTGTCCGGCCCCGCTGGGTAGCCGTTTCACAGAACAGCCGAGGGCTTGAGCGGTGCGCTCGACGCTGTCAATCATGGCGGCATCAAAGCTGACGGGTTCAAACCGGGCCAGAGATTGGGCGGTGATTTCTAATGCTTCGGCGGCGGCGATCGCATCAATGTGAGTCTGGAGTTCGGCTTCAGCCTGTTTCAGCAAAGTCGAGTCGGTGTTGCGCAGGTCCACCGTTAGTTTGGCTTCCTTGGCGATGACGTTGACGAGTCCCGGCTTGAGCTGAATAGAACCGACAGTGGCGACCTGATTGCCCCCCATTTTGAGGGCGAGTTGGCGGGCGGCGACGGCGATCGCGCTGGCTCCGTACCCGGCATCGTGACGCAAGTTCATGGGGGTGGTGCCCGCATGATTCGAGACGCCCTTGACGGTGAACTCTTGCCAGGACATGCCCTGCACCCCCGTGACTGCGCCAATTTGAATCCCTTCTCGTTCGAGGACTGGCCCTTGTTCCACATGGAGTTCCACAAAGGCTTTGACGGGCTGGCTGCCACAGGGCACCGCTCCCGCATAGCCGATGCGATCGAGGTTTTCGGCGACGGTGGTGCCGTCAGTGCCCACTTCAGCTAAAGCATCCTCCAACGACAAGCCGCCACTAAACACCCAACTACCCATCATGTCGGGGTGAAACCGCGCCCCTTCCTCATTGGTGAAAAAGGCGACGGCGAGGGGATGGCGGGTTTGAATATTCTGCTCATTCAGCGTCTCAATGACTTCCAGCCCAGCCAACACGCCGAGGTTGCCGTCGTAGCGCCCCCCGGTGGCGACGGTGTCAATGTGGGAGCCGGTCATCACCGGGGGGCCAGCTTCCACGCCGGGACGGGTACCGACAACGTTGCCAAGTTGGTCAATGGTGATAGTGAGGCCGAGATCACGCATCCAACTCACCACCAAATCGCGTCCGGCTTGATCGGCATCGGTGAGGGCTAACCGACAGACGCCGCCGCCTTCAATGGCTCCAATCTGGGCGAGTTGGTCTAAGCGGTGCAAGAGGCGATCGCGGTTGATGCGCAGAGGGGACAGCGGTGGCCGCGTCATTGGGGTATCAGTAATCAAAGACATGGTGCTCAAATAAATATTCGGCGACAAGATTGACTATAAACCCGACGACTTTTACTTTGCCAATCTTTGACAGCACGGTGTCAGGCATTTTCTGCTTCATCCGGCGTATCATCAAAGCTGCCGTCGATTCTTGCTTCACAGGTTTCAAAAGATAAAAAACCAGCCTGTTCATATTCATCTAACTGATCGTAGACTGCCAGATGATTTCCACTAGGTTTGATGTCTATAGCAACATTTATTGCATCAGCTCGTTCATACGAGGCTTCATACTTTTCCAGTGTTTTCAGAAGCTCAATCTGGCGATCGCGGCCAATTTCTTTGTCAAAGATGATTCGGTAAGTTCTGTGTCCGCTTGGGGTCACAACCTTACGTATTTCTGGTTTGAGTTCATCAGAGTCAGCCGTGGCAACAACAATGTCTAAAAAATTTAGACCATAAGCAAAGAATGGGACATTTTCGATGCGATACAGGTCATTTCCCAGCGGAGTAGCCCAAAGTGACTCACCACCGATCGCCCAGTGATTGGGAAGATCGATATAAACTTTTTCTAAATTTTCATTACTCATAGGTAGTGACGCCTAACAAACTTATTGAATAGTAAGTTGCTGGATATTGTTCTAATTTGGATAGATCGCCAAAAGCTTTCTTACGATCATGGGGCTGTAAGGCGATCGCAATAAACTTTCCACATCTTTTCAGACATAGTCCAAAGCTCATCGCCGTCGATCGCCCCAATCTCGGCCAGTTCATCCAGTCGGTGCAAGAGGCGATCGCGGTTAATGAGCAGGGGTGACACGGCTGGTCGCGTAACTGGGTGTCAGTGGTCAAAGACATGGTGATTAAACGAATATTCAGCGATGCGATCGACTATAAACCTGATGGCTGCTATTACGCCAACCGCGACTACCCCGACTAACGATTGACAGTGCCCTTTTTGGCAACTCTTAACAGTCGCGATAACTGGACAAAAGCACCCTATTTAACTCAGCCGACCATTTCGAGAGGTTTCAGGGCAGCAGGATTGTCAGGCGTTTTCTCTCGCCATTTTGATGTAGCCAGGAATGCTTTCAAAATCTTTGAACCATCGTTGAATATTGGCATACTCTGACAAATCAAAGCCCCCCTCGTGAGCGACATGGGTGTAGGCATACAAGCTAATGTCGGCAATGGTCGCATTCGCACCCAAAAAGAATTGATTGTCAGCTAAATGCTGTTCCATCACGGCCAGCGCTTTGTATCCACCCGCTTGTTTTGCGTGATATTCGGCTTCTCGCTCTTTAGGCAAACCCAGGTACTTATTGATGTATCTGGCGGTGGCAACATAGGGTTCATGACTATACTGCTCAAAAAACTGCCACTGTAAAACTTTCGCTCTTTCATACTTGGTTGAGGGCAAAAAGTCAGTTCCTTCTGCGAAGTAATTCAAGATTGCATTGGACTCCCACAGATAGTTGCCGTCATCCAACTCCACGACGGGTATTCGGGTGTTGGGATTCATGCGCTTAAACGCTTCGGTATGAGTTTCGCTCGCGAGGATGTCAACCGGAATCCATTGATGGGGAATATCCAAAAACTGCATCAACAGTTTGATTTTGTAACAGTTCCCAGACAACATATCCCCGAAAATCTTATACATATAATTTTCTCACTTAACGTTCCGGTTGAGCGGCAGCAGATTGACCACAAAGGTAGACGAAAAGACTCTCAACTATTCGCTCCAACCGGATTGCTAGATTGCCGACACGTTCCTAAATATTTGAAGCTGACGGTTTATCTAGACCTGCGTCAACAGTTACGACTTTAAACAACAAGTCACCAAAATCTACCTTTTCTGCTTCTTCAAGCAGCTTTTCTATCTTCTCAAATTCTTTCTTTCTATAAACGATAATCACATAATATCCATGCTGAATTTGTTTTGCTCTCAAATAAGCGGGAAGTTGCTCTAAACGCCCCTGTTTTAACTTGCTACTCTTTGCAAGTTTCAGTTCAACTAAAGCACGTTTTTGGTAGCCTGATGAGAACTTAAAATCGACTGGGCCTCTCCCAGTTTCAACCTCTCTTGATATGTCTATGTTATTTGCTTGACAATAGCTTGTCACTATGCTTGAGAACAAACACTGTGCTGTATTTTCATCACGCGGTTTACGCTCAGCTTCATCTGAGTTAGTCAATTTCTGTGCATCATTCCAAAGAAGCTTGAAGCAGCCTTGTTCCTCAACGCACAAGCGGAATTGTTGAATTATGGTTTCTACAAACTGTAGAAACTCTTCATCATTCGAGGCAGATAGAGGTATGGGATTCAAGGATGCAAAGTCAAATGCCTTTCTCGTATTGCGATATAAGTTTTTCTCATCCTCCTCAAGATTGTAAGGAGTAATATTCGCTTCATTCTCAACATACTGTATGTATTCACTAACCCACTCTGGGCGCTTTTCCGCAATATCGATAATGGTCGCTTTGCTAAAGGACTTCTCAATCTCATAATTGAGATCTGCCCTCAGTTCCTCGCTCTTATTTCTAGATACGTATTCTGAAAATCCATCAGAGCCTATAGCATGAATTGTGCATAAAAATTCCTTTGGAACTAACAGTACTGCCTTGTTTTTAAGACAAGGATTCTCAGGTAGGCTGAACGTTGCATGATCCCAGCGTCTGTCATGAAAATCAAATTGAGCATTGTCAATCAAAAACTTTTTGGTTGGAATAGAAAATTGCTCGCAAATTTCTTGAGTATATTGAATCAATTCGTATTTCAGAATATTTGCTGTGGCATCGCTAATCCCATCGGGACCAATTCCTTTAGTGAAGATTTCTATCTCCTCAAAATGATCGAGTCCTCTGTAACCTTTTTCAGCTAGCCTTACTAAAGCACCAGCACAAGCCTTCGCAAATTTGCTGCCCGGTCCAGCCCCTCCTTCACCCACGGATAATCCTAATCGAATTTCCATTACTTCTGGAAACTTAAGAAGGTTTTCTAATTTCTTTAGTGCTGTTCCAGACCGTTTTGCCTCGTGTGCTAGCTCAAACGCTGCCCTGAAAAAGTCCAAGAACTTCTGCTTAGCATTTGAGAAAGTAGGAATTTCAGATCTAAAGACGAAAAAAGGGTCAATGAAAAGTCCCGTATCTCGATCCATTCTAGGATCGAGCCAAATCTCCTCTCCAGTTGTAGAAAGCTTATAAAAGTGAGAAAAGTACTGCATTTACTTAGTTTTAGGTGATTCAGGAGATTCTAGAGCTTGATCAATTAGTAAGCGGGCAGTCTCAGCATTTGGTAGCGCCTCTTTATAGCGAAGGTTAGCTGTGGCAAACTCTTTTAGAGCTCTAAAACCTTCTTCAATTTTTTCAAACTCTTCTGCTGTTATTTTCTTGTCTTCAAACAAAATATCAATTTGATGCCTTGCTTCTAGGGCTTGTTCATGAAGTTCTTGAACCTTTCGTCTTGATGCAGAGAGTTTACTAAGAGTCTTCACTGCCTCAATAACTTTATCCTCACCCTGTGCCATTAAATCTTTCTCTGTAATTTCAATAAGCTGTCTGGTGCTGAATCCTTCGGGGATCTGAACATCTAATTGATTCTCGTTAATTAAATGAATAAGCTTTTGTGTAGCTTTATACCTAGCTTTTTCTGGATCTGAATTTGGTACCGTTAGTAACAGTTCTGGACACTGAGGGATAGTGTATCGAGGCATCGACCTTTGCCCTTCCAAAGTTTTGCACTCAATTTAACTTGTACCTCAAAGGCTTACAACCATCTACTCACAAACCAGCTTTCAATACAGTCCGCATTAAAATCCAGGCTATCTAACAATCTTATTAGACAGAAAGATTCTGCATATTATCCCGATTTAGGTGGATCGCGAGAATGTTTCCGCATATTATGCCGACGTCGGTAGATCGTGAGAAACTTTCCACATATTTTTAGTCATCGTCTGGCGATCGCTACGGCATCAAATTTGCGGGCGCGGAGACTGAGCGATTAATCAGTTGTTGATAAATTTCGAGATCGGTTGCGCCTTCGGTGCCGAAAGTGAGCACTCGCGAGGTGGTGGTGAGTCCTAGTTGCTGGCGAATGGCGGGCTGTTGGCAAATGACGAGTAATCCAGCCAGGCCGGCGACTCCAGACTCTCCCGCGACGATGGGCGATCGCTGGTGGGCGAGTTGCTGCATGGTCAGCACCGCCGCCTCGTCGGGAATGGTGATGAACCAGTCGGCGCTATAGCGCAAAATGTCCCACGCAATGGTCGAAGTATGGCCGGAGGAGAGGCAGGCCATAAGCGTGTCTTGGTCGCCCGTGAGGGTCACCAGTTCGCCTTGTTGGGCGGTGGCGTAAACGCAGGCGGCGCGATCGGGTTCCACCACGATGGTGGTGGGGCGATCGCGGCCAAATCGTTCCCACAGATACGCGCACACCGCCGCCGCTAGCCCGCCGACCCCGGCTTGCACCAACACATGGGTGGGCAGTTGGTCGGGCGGCAGTTGGTCAAACACCTCGGCCACCATAACGGTGTAGCCCTGCATCACCACACTGGGAATTTCGGTGTCGCCGGGATGGGCGGTGTCGGAGACGAGAATCCAGCCGTGGGTCTCGGCATCCGCAGCGGCTTGGTGGACGGAATCGTCGTAGTTGCCCGCGACTCTCACCATCTCGGCCCCATAGGCCGCGATCGCGGCTTCCCGTCCGGCACTGACCCCAGCGTGCAGATAGATGACGCAGCGGCAGCCAAACTGTTGCGCCCCCCAGGCGACCGATCGCCCGTGGTTGCCATCGGTGGCGGTGGTGACGGTGACGGTTTGGGTGAGGTCACGATACTGGCCAGAGCACAGGTCGGCAGCGGTGATGTCGGCTTTACCCGTGGCGGCCTCTACCGGCTGCACCAGTTGCCGAAACACCGCATAGGCTCCCCCCAAGGCTTTGAAGCTGCCCAGCCCAAAACGGGAGGCTTCGTCTTTGTACCAAAGTTGCTGAATGGATAGATTGGCCGCGAGGTCATGCAGCGATCGCAAGGGCGTGGGCTGATACGTCGGCCACTGGCGCAATTCGCCCCACGCCGCCGCCGTGCCCGCCAGCGATAGCCACGGCGTCGGCTGCGCATCGTAGACCAGGTCGCGCCGCGCTTGGGGATTGCGCAGGCAGGCCACCGGCCAGTCGGCAAACTGCGGCAGCCGGTCAGTCATGGCGGCCCGTTGCGAGTTGTGCGTCCAACGCGATCAGCGTATTCAGCAACACATCGGCCCCTTGCCCACACTGCTCCGGCGAAGTGTACTCATCTTCGGCATGGCTCACTCCGGCCTGACTGGGCACAAAAATCATCCCCATCTGCGTAAAGCGCCCGATCTCTTGGGCATCGTGGATGGCGCGGCTGGGCATGGAGTAATGGGTGAGATTCAGATCGTCGCAAACAGTGGCGATCGCCGCCTGCACCGCCGGACTCGCCAAGGTCGGCTCGACAAAATGCTGGGGCCGCAGCTCAATTTGGGTGCTGGTGCTGCTCATAATCTCGTCAATGCGCTGCTTCAGTACCGTGACCATGGTGCTCAACGTCTCCAGGGAGAGATCCCGCATATCGATAGTGAGATGCACCTGTCCCGGCACAATGTTGGCGGCATTGGGCAGCACGTTCAGCAAGCCCACCGTCGCCACCTGATCACCGGGAATCTCGACTGCCACATCATGGACGGCAGCCACCAGCAGCGAAGCCGCATAGAGGGCATCTTGGCGCAGGTGCATCGGTGTGGTGCCTGCGTGGTTCGGTCGGCCCGTAATGGTGACTTGGAAGCGCTGCAAGCTGACGATCCCCTGCACCACCCCAATCTGACACTGCTCCGACTCCAGCACGCCCCCCTGCTCCACGTGCAGTTCCAGGTAAGCGGCGATCGCGGCCTCCGTCCGCTGCGCCGTCGCTAGCGCCTCCCAGTTGCCGCCCACCCGCTGCAAACAGGCTTGAATCGTTTCGCCATCTAATCGCCGAAAATGTTCGGGATCGGTCAACTTGGCCGTACCCGCCATGGCCTTGCTGCCAATCATTTCCCCTTCTTCGTCGGTAAAGGCAATCACTTCGATGGGATGCCGCAGCCGCAGCCCTGATTCGTGCAACGTCGCCACCGCTTCAATGCCAGCCAAGACGCCCAGCGCTCCGTCATAGCGCCCTCCGGCTGGCACCGTATCAATGTGGGAGCCCGTCGCCAACGCGGGTAACGCTTCAGTCCCCCCGTAGCGACCGATCAGGTTGCCCGCCGCATCAAGGGTTACCGTCATGCCCGCCGCCTGCATCGCCGTCGTGACCCACTGGCGGGCCGCGAGGTCTTCATCACTGTAGGCGGTGCGTCGTACGCCCCCCTCCGGCAGTCGGCCAATGGTAGCCAGGGCTGACAATCGCTGTTGCAGGCGATCGCGGTTAATCCGCAATAAAGTCGCAGTTTTCATTACACCAGGTCATTCGCTCAGTCGTTCTATCCTGACGAGAAAGGTCGCCAGCCGTTGTCGGGATCACTACTAAATCAACCGCTAAAGATCGCCGAATAATCCGGTTGAGCATCAACCACACGATCCACTCGCTAAAGGTTTCATGCTCGCTGGGCACCAATTCGCCCCCCAGTCAATCACAGAGGGATGATAAAGTCGTCCTCATGGTAGATGTCGGCAACGAGATATATCCTCTAAAACACACATGAGACAGCACTGATCACTCAGAATTCATCAAGAGGTGTACTAGACTCCCCCCTCGGCGTACTTGTTAGCCCGTGCTTGGCACACTTTAAAGATCGGCGCAACAGCCCCCCCGATATTCAATTCACTGCTCACTGCAAACTAAACTTTTTGATTAATATGTCGACTGCATCCATTTCATCCGATCAGGTTTATAGCGTTATCGAAAATCGCCACAATAACCCGTTCGAGGTGCTGGGCTCCCATGCCATGGCCGCCACCGACGGCAACGGTAGCGGGGCCAAATGGGTCGTACGGGCCTACTTGCCAGAGGCCGAAGCCGCCTGGGTCATCCATCCCCAAGAGCGGCGGGAATATCCGATGCAGTCGGTACATCATCCCCACTTTTTTGAATGCGAAATGCCCGGCCCTGAAGACCGCAACTATCGCCTCAAGGTGAAAGAAAACGGTCACGAACGGGTCATGCACGACCCCTATGCCTTCAAGTCGCCGCTGCTGACAGACTTCGATATTCACTTATTCAATGAAGGCAACCATCACCTAATTTACGAAAAGATGGGAGCGCATCCGGTTGAGGTGGATGGTGTCGCAGGCGTTTACTTTGCCGTCTGGGCACCCAACGCTCGCAATATCTCGATTGTCGGCAACTTCAACAATTGGGACGGTCGTCGCCACCAAATGCGCATGTTGAACAGTGGAGTCTGGGACTTATTCATTCCCGAGCTTCAGCCAGGTGAACTTTATAAATACGAGATCAAAAACTCCGACGGACACCTTTATCTGAAGTCCGATCCCTATGGCTTTCAGCAACAAGTGCGTCCGGAAACGGCTTCCATCGTGGCAGATTTGACTTACGAATGGCAGGACCAAACCTGGATGGAGCAGCGCCGCAACTCTGATCCCCAAGAGCAGCCCATTTCGGTTTACGAAGTGCACCTGGGCTCTTGGATTCATGACGGCATGGATAATCTTCCGACGGATGGCACCCAACCCGTGGCCGTGGGCGGACAAAAGCCCGGAGCGCGGTTTTTGACCTATCGGGAAATGGCCGATCGCCTCATTCCCTACGTGCAAGAGATGGGCTACACCCACATCGAAGTGTTGCCCGTGGCCGAGCATCCCTACGACGGCTCATGGGGCTATCAGGTGGCGGGACACTTTGCCCCCACGTCACGCTTCGGCAGCCCCCAAGACTTTATGTATTTCGTTGACCAGTGCCATGAGCACGGCATTGGCGTCATTGTGGACTGGGTGCCGGGCCATTTTCCGAAGGACAGCCACGGCTTGGCCTACTTCGACGGCAGTCACCTGTACGAACACGCTGACCCGCGCAAAGGCGAGCACAAGGAATGGGGCACCCTGGTGTTTAACTACGGTCGCCATGAGGTGAAGAACTTCCTCATTTCGAATGCCCTGTTTTGGTTCGACAAATATCACATTGACGGCATCCGGGTCGATGCGGTCGCCTCCATGCTGTACCTCGACTACGATCGCGAGGACGGCGAATGGGTGCCCAACCAGTTCGGCGGCAACGAGAACCTCGAAGTCGTGGACTTTCTCCAGCAGCTCAACTTCCTGCTGTTCGGCTATTATCCCGGCGTACTCTCCATCGCGGAAGAATCCACCGCCTGGCCCAACGTGTCTCGTCCCACCTACGTGGGCGGTCTGGGCTTCAACCTGAAGTGGAACATGGGCTGGATGCATGACATGCTTCACTATTTCCACGAAGACCCCGTTCATCGGCGATATCACCACAACAACGTGACGTTCTCGCTGTGGTATGCCTTTACCGAGAACTTTATGCTGGCGCTGTCCCACGATGAGGTGGTGCATGGCAAGGGTCATCTCTATCAAAAGATGCCAGGAGACGAGTGGCAAAAACTGGCCAACCTGCGATCGCTGTTTGCCTACATGTTCACCCATCCCGGCAAAAAGACCCTATTCATGGGCATGGAATTTGGTCAGACGACCGAGTGGAATGCTTGGCTCGACCTGAATTGGGGTCTGCTGGAGCAGAAACCCCATCACCAGCTGAAGCATCTCGTCGCCAGTCTCAATACGCTGTACAAGCAAGAGCCAGCGCTATATACTGACGACTTTTCTGACGATGGCTTTGAGTGGATTGAATGCAACGACGCTGATAACAGCGTGGTCACCTTTATCCGTCGAGACAAGCATTCCGACCAGTTCATTGTGACGGTGTGCAACTTCACGCCCCAACCGCTGTACGACTACTGGGTGGGCGTACCCCAAACGGGCTATTACCGCGAATTGCTCAATACCGATGAGTCACAATACGGCGGCAGCGGAACGACCAATCACGGGGGCCAACAGAGCCACGATTGGGATCATCCGCGCTGGCCCCATGCTCTCGCCCTGACCCTACCGCCCTTGGGCGTCGCCGTTTTTAAACTCGACCAGTAAGTAACTTGCGCAACTGACGCAGCACCTCGCCTCGCGATAGGGTGCTGCCAAGCCCGTGAGTTTGATGAAACGCTCCACCCCCATGCTCGGCTTGAGCTTTGAGCAGCGGCGACGCGGTGAGTCGAGTGGGCCGCCTTGGTTCCTGTAGGAAAGCGGTTTCGAGCAAAAGCTCAACGCGCTGATCAAACTCAAGTCACATCAAATCCTTACTCATTCTGTTGTTCATTTTTCTACGAAGGAAGGAAGCTTCATGGTCGCGACGGCTGCCCGTATTCAACTGTTGGAAACCGAGACCCAAGCCTTAGTGGATTGGTCCGAGTCCGTTCAGCAATCAGACGAAACGCTGTACCACAAAGCGCAAATGCTCGCGACCCGGCTGGGGGCGCATTATCGTCCCGATGGCCTGACTGAGATTGGGTTCTGGGCACCGGAGTTGGGGGCCGATATGGTGCAGCCCAAAAATATCTACCTGGAAGTTTTCACGCCTAAGAAGAAGATTGATCCCAGCAAGGCCACCCAAAAGACGGTCTTTCGGCGGGACTACATCGAACTCGTCAAAGAGGGAGAGTATTTTTGGGGCGTGCTATCGGGTATGAAACCGGGCACGAAAACCGAGATTGGCTCGTTTTATTGGCTGCGCTACTTGGATATGAACACCGATGAAGTGCGAGTGATTGGCGATTGCTTGGCCTACTCCCTGCCTTACGGCGTCTATGCCCCCGCTGAGCTGTATGACATGGAGCAGCTACAGCGCGATCGCGCCGATCTGGACTACTTCACCCAGGGCGATGTCGACGAAAATGACGTGATCCGGGTGCATCCACCCACCAACATTCTGCAACTGCACGTCAATACGGCATCGCCCAATGGTTATCTGAGCGGTTTGACGAGCGTGTATCGGGCGATCGCCGACAAACTCAAAACCCAGCAGACGCTAACCCCCGCTGAGCAAAATTTCATCGGTTACGAATCTGTGCAACTGCTCCCCATCGAACCCACGGTGGAATATCTCGGCGAGCACGAACTGGGACATGGCTTCTTCATCATTGACGAAGACGATATGGGCGAAATGGATCCCGAAACCGCCGAGGTCGAGCGAGAAGAGGGGGAGGTGAAAGTCACCCTGAAAAAGCCTGATACCCAGAACTGGGGCTACGACATTGTCATCTTTGGCTGCTCCGCGACCAACCCCTCCGTGCTGGAAACCCTGCGCCCCGATGAACTGGTGGAGTTTATCGAAACCCTGCACAACTTCCCCACAGGGCCAATCCAAGTCATTTACGACATTGTGTACGGCCACGCTGACAACCAGGGCAGCAATTTGCTCAATGGGCGATTTCTCAAAGGGCCAAACATGTACGGTCAGGATATCAACCACCAGAATCCCACCGTGCGGGGCATTTTGCTGGAAATGCAGCGCCGTAAAAACAATACCGGCGCTGACGGCATCCGGGTGGATGGGGCGCAAGATTTCAAATTCTTCAACCCGCTGTCCGGCCTCGTGGAGTATGACGACAACTACCTCAGCGACATGGCCGAGGTGCGGCAAGAAATTGGCGGCAGCGTGCGACGGCTCTATTCCATCTTTGAAGATGGTCGCCCCTGGCCCGCCGAAGGCTGGGAAGAGATCTCGACCTATCGCGATATTGTGGAATTCAAGCCCGACGCCTTCCAATGGGGGCCGCTGGTTTTTGCCCACAATACCCCCAGCATTCGCCAGTTTTGGGACAAAAAATGGCGGCGAGTCACGGAGCAAATGCAGGTCGGGGCCAACTGGATTACGGGCTGTGGCAACCACGACACCCTGCGGCGCGGCACCCAGGTCGATCCCGACCTCGACATTAACTGGAACTTGGGCGAAGGGCTACCGGAAGTGTTGAACAACGCCTACGATAACCCCGCGATCGCGCTCATGACCTACGGCTTCAGTCCCGGTTTGCCGATGGATTTCATCAACTGCACGATGCACGCTCCCTGGGGCTTTTTGCGCAATACGGACGATCGCTACGGCGTCAAAGTCGTTTCCGAAGAGGTCGGCGGCTTTCTCGACTGGCAAATCATCCCCGAAACCTATGAGTGGCCAAACATTTTTCCCCGACTCAAAGCGATGGGCTTTACCAAGCTGGGCGAGCTGCGACAGTTTGTGAAGGGTTTGTATGACGCGATCGAAGACACCGACTATGACTTAGAAGAAGTCGCCCATTTATGTCAGGAATTCATTGTGGCCGATCCGGAGTCGGAAACTGTTAAAGAAAAAGCGAAAACACGCAAGTCGGCCCAAACGCTGCAAAAGTTGAATACTCCCGACAAATCCGAAATTCTGACCCAACTGGATGTCCACAAACTCAAGGACTTCGCCAAAAATTTCATGGAAGATGCCCATGAAATGTGCAACGTGTGGCTGCAAGAAGACGCGATTGATACCGATCAAGCTGCCTACAACCTTGCGTTACGGCGGTTTCGGTTAGCTAATCCCTGGTTGCGGGAAAATCTCTCAAACCTCGATCGCTTCAACCGCATCAATACAGAAGCACAGACCCTGTTTTATGGGTTGCGCACTGCGCCGGAAACTACTGGCAATCCCTATCAGGTGGCGATGGTGACCCATATGGGTGGCGATCCGCTGGAGGTAACGCTCGGCGATTGGCTGCAAGTTAACTTAGCTGACTGGCGAGTGGCGATCGCCTCCCCTGGTGTTGACCTCAAACCCGGCGCGATCGTGCCCAAATCGTTCGCCCTGTCAGACAGTCAAGCCGTCTTACTAGAGCGCACATCATAACTTTCAAGCCAACACAAAAAACAAAAAACAAGTATCCTCCATCTTCATCCAAAAGCCCGCCTGAATTTAATGTTCAGACGGGCTTTTAGTCATCAAACATGTGAAATAGATGACCAGTTGTAGACATTCACTCCAGTTCCGCATCACAAATTTTCCTCTTAGAGAAGCTGCTTTTTCTCAGCTATTAACGATGTTGAAATAGATGTTGAAATAGATGTTGAAATATTGACATTAACTGGTTTACCTAAACAGTAGTGAGAAGCTTTAAAGAGCCAATAACCATTTCACGGAGATGGTTATTGGCTCATAAAACTAATAGCTCACAGCAGCTTAATTTTGCTGAAATAACCGAATTTCTTGCTGCGGGAACGGAATCGAAATACCTTCTGCATCTAGCCGTTTTTTCACATTTTCTTGCACGTTAAAGTAAACATCTAAATAGTGTGCTGCTTCTGTCCAAGGGCGCACCGCAAAGTTGACGCTGCTATCGGCCAACTCAGTCACGCGAATGACGGGCGCAGGCTCACTTAAAACATAGGGATCAGCCTGAACCACCTCGGTAATAATCTGTCGGGTATGGTCGATATCAGCATCGTAGGAAACACCAATGATCATATCGACCCGTAGCGTTCCCTCCGCCGAGTTATTCACGATTTTGTCACCCGTCACCATGGAGTTAGGCAAAATGACTCGCTTGCCTTCTGGCGTTTTTAAGCGGGTCGAAAAGAGTTGAATCTCTTGAACGGTGCCCAACACGCCACCCGCTTCAACAAAGTCACCGACTTTAAAGGGTCGGAATAAAATGAGTAAGACACCTGCGGCAAAGTTAGCCAGAGACCCTTCTAACGCGAGGCCGATCGCTAACCCCGCAGCACCCAAAACTGCTACCAGTGAGGCCGTTTGTACCCCGACTCGACTAAGGGCAGCAATAATGGTCACCGTTAGAGCTGAATAATAGGCGAGGTTGGCGGAGAAGTTGGCCAGGGTGGGATCAGTACCATTTTTGCTGAGCATTCGCCGAAGGAATCGCCGCACGGCTTTGGCAATCCAGCGACCGACAATGAAAATTGCGATCGCGGCCAACACATTCAGGCCAAACCGCGTAATCACATCGACTGCCGTTTGCAGATAATCTGGTATTTCTTGCATAAACAATTCCCCTTTGCCAAGTTAAGCATGACATTGATGTCAGACTCTATTAAAGGGGGGCCACCACTCGAATCAATCATCTAAAGGATAGATTCTATTAGCAGCATAAGTTTTCCAAATAGCTTAAGTGACTCAACGATTGCAGACATTAAAAAATCCTGCCCCAGCACATATCTGAGAGCAGGATTTGCTTATTTGTAGGCAATCCAAACTTGTGTCGTTATCTCCAATCGTGGGCAAACCGCTCACTGTCAATCAGGAAGAAACCGGCAAATCTGAGTTGGCTGTTTAATCGGTGATGACTAGATGAACATCCTTGCGATGAGAACACTGCTGCCTGCAAGTTTCATCGTCCTGAGGGCGTCATTTCACGCGGTTGTTCAGTGCGCTTACTTGAACCATCAATACTGGCTGCACCTGCCCCCGTGTAAATCACCAGCAACAGGCCCCCAACGAGACCCAAATTCTTCAGAAAAGCCGTCAATTCAGCACTATCTAAAAGCGGATTGTGGTAAACCAATGTCGCTGGCACTAAGAACAAAATGAGCAGCGTGGCACCGATGTTGACCTTGTAGCCAAAGATCAGAGAAGCTGCCCCTAAAAGCTGGAACGCAATCGTGCCGATCGCGAACAGCGGAGCCAACGGTAAGGTCTGGCCAATCATGTCAGCAAATCCCGAAAACCCAATCAAATGCTTAATGCCCGCATTCAGAAAGACGAGTGCTAAGGCAATGCGAGCCACTAAGGGTAAATATTTCATCGAAAATACCTCAATAAAACTGCAAAAAAATCCAAGTCAAAGCTCAATGCTTGGCATCTGTATGAGCAGACAGTTGACGCAGGGCGCGATCGCCCATGACGTAGTTTTGCACCCAGGTCAGCAAGACTAAAAGTCGGCTGCGATACCCCGGCAGATAAACCACATGCACCAACAACCACATCAGCCAGGGCAGCCAGCCGCCAAAATTAACGCCCAGCACTGAGCCCACGCCGCCATAACCACCGATAATCGCCAACCGCCCTTTGTTGAGATAGCGAAACGGTCGGGGCGAGTCGCCAGCGAGTTGCCGCCGCAGATTGCGGGCCACTGCCACGCCCTGCTGTAGCGCCTCGGGGGCCACCCCTGATAGGGGCTCGCCGGACTGCTCAAAGTAGGCCACATCGCCAATGGCATAGACATTGTCATGCTCAACTAGCTGTAAAGTCTCGCGGAGCGCCAGCTTGCCTTTGGCTTTTTGATGGCTGGGCTGAGCCAGGGTCGGAGGATTGGCCGTGACTCCAGCCGCCCAGACCACGGTAGCCGTCGCGATCGCCTCTTGGTCAGACAGCTTAACGTCCTGCTCAGAACACGCCGTCACTTTCGTATTCAGGCTCACCTGCACCCCCAACTGCTCTAGCTGGCGATGGGTGTAATTGCCTAACCGCTGGGGAAACTCAGGCAGTAGGCTGGAACCGGCCTGCAACAGCATCACGCGGCCCCAGTCACTCAACTCCGAAAAATCGCGCCGCACTGCGCCCCTGAGCCATTCGGCTAGGGCACCAGCTAGCTCGACTCCAGTCGCCCCGCCCCCCACGATCGCAAAGGTCATGAGCCGCTGGCGCTCCCGGTCATCGGTAATAAAAGCGGCCTGTTCGCAACACTGGAGCACATGATTGCGCAGCTCCAACGCCTCGCGCAGGCTTTGGAGGGTAAACGCATGGGCTGCCACGCCGGGCACGCCATAGTCGTGAACAGCGGCCCCCGTCGCGACCACTAAATAATCGTAAGGAATCAGGTTATCTCCCAAGTCCACCAATTTGTGATGAAAATCGACCCGCTTGACCTCGGCCTGCAAAAAGCGCACATTCCGCATCCCCCGGAGTTTTGTCCGTACGGGATACGCGACTAGACTGGGCTCTAATTGGGCCGTCGCCACCTGATACAGCAGCGGCACAAATGTGTGGTAGTTATTGCGGTCAATTAACAGCACGTCCGCCGTCGCCCCAGCCAAGGACTGAGCTGCTTGAAACCCACCAAAGCCCGCGCCAATAATGACGATGCGATCGCGCTGGGTCGATGGGGAGGGGGGAGCCATGGCAAAGCTGCCTCTAGTCCAAGAAAGAATCTAAATATTAACTTAAGTTAAGCGGCGGCGCTGGAAATCGGCTAACCGATAGATTTTCCGGTTTCGGCGGTGCTGAGTCTGTCTGTCAAGCCCTCCATCGGCGCGCGATCGCTCCATCCCATGGCAACTGCCTGAGTCAGCGGCGGTCAAGCATAAGAGTCGGGACATGCTCACGCTAAGGAAGCTGCAATGAAATAAAGTACCCGTGCCATTCGGTTTCGACTTCGCTCAACCTGCCAGTATCGAGAGTTGAGCGGAGTCGAAACTCGGTCCATAGGGATCTTTAGGGATCTTTTTTGCACGCAAGTCCCTAAAGGTATCCATACCAAAGCAGGGAAAGCCTTCACACTCATCCACCGCCTCTAGTCTGGAATGGTCTTGTGCCGCCCTTCCCAGTAGGAGTCAAAATATATGGCAATTTTTACGGGGTGTCGGTGGGGCCGGACGATTCTGCATCAGCTGGTGAAGATTCTTGATCCGGCGAGGATTCGGTTGACTCGGCCTCGTCAGCGCCGGGCGAGGCGGCGTCTGAGGCGGGGCCGCTCGGCAACGGGCCAGGCCGATTGCCCCGCTTTAAGACCAGGTACAAGTCATAGCGCAAATGCTGCTCGTCGAGTACGGTGGCCGTCACCCCCAACGCCTCGATCGCGGTCAACAGGCCCTGATCTGCCACCGGCAAATCGGGCACAAATAAATTGCTTTCGGTTTGGGTGAGCGCGGCTAAGTTGACGAAAAAGTAGCCGTTGTTCGGATAGGGCGCATCGCCAGTGGTGAGCTGGAACAGGGGCGACTGGGCCAAGGAGCGCCGGGGTGGGGGCACGATCGCTTCATCTGTCCCCACGCCCAGGGCCAAAAAGGCAATGCTGCTATCCAACCACCCCCGCGACAGCATGGTGGACTCAAACGGCGACGTCCAGCGCACGAGTTCCACATCGCCCGCTGACTCATCGCTGATGGTAAAGCGATAGCGGTTTTCCACCACATCATCCAGTTGGGCAAAGGCTTGTTCGGCGGCGAGGCGATCGCTCACCTGGGCCAATGCCACCAAACTCGGATTGGGCAAGGGGGTCGCATCATCCTGAATACTTTCGGTGGCAGGGGGCACCAGGGCGAGAGCAAACTCGCCTTGCAACCAGGGCAGCAGATCTTCTGACAGGGTAAGGCCGGTGCTGCCTTGCAGCGCTAGCGCTAAGTTGTCGGGGTTGAGCGCCGTCAACGCGCCCCAATTGCGACGCTCGCTCAGGTCGGCCCAAAACTGCTGAAAGCTTCCCCCCGAGGCAAATACCAAAGTGTCGCGGGGCACGTAGTCGGGTAGCTGAGCAGGCACGTTGGTATTGACGTAAGTGCGATCGCTGTCTTCGCCAAACCAACTGGTGCTTCTGACTTGTAGCCCCTGGGTTTCGAGGGCGATGGTGGCGGCCAACCCGCGCGTCTCCTGAAAGCTCTCGATCAAAGTCCCGGGCAGCGTGGGTTGCGATGTTTGGGCCAGGAGCTGCGTCGCCGCCGGAATGTTGACATAGAGTTTGCTGAACGCTTGAGTGACGCCAATCTGCTCAAACGAGCGGCGATATTCGGCCAAATCGGCCAGGTTCTTGCCCCCTTTGTAAGCATCAATGGCCTGCTGAGCAACGGTTTCGTCCTCTGCCACGAGAATCAGCTGGGTTCCTAGTAGGCCCACAAACACCATGTCAGTGGCCTCGGCCTCGGAGGGCGATAGTTGATGCAGGGTGACGCCACGATACTCAATCGAGTTGTCATCATTGGCCGCTAGGGGCAACGCTGCCGCCGAAATTTGTGCAGCTTCTGGGTCGGCGATCGGCAGCAGCAGCAGCCGTTGTTCACCGCCCACCAAGCTTCCCGCTGGCTCCCCGTCGGCGCTCGCAGCATTGGGGGGCACCCACGCGATCGTAACTTCTGGCCCGACCCAGGGCGCAATGTCGGCAGTAAAGGAAAGGTCGTATTGGCGCAGCCAGCGATCGCGCCATTCCGCCAGTTTTTGATCAAAAGTGGTTTGGGTCTCGGGGGTGCCAAATTGCCGCACTTGATCCCACTGCTCTGGATTCGTGGACAGGGTGACCGCCGCCACGGCGGACTGGGGCACCGCTCTCACCCCGGCGGGCAGCCCCCGCGCTTGCAAGGTGCGCCATCGCAAGCCGCCATAGCCCAACGCTCCCGCTAGCAGCAGCAAGCCGGTGGTTCCAATAGTGACAACGAGGGGCGGTTTCTTGGCAAACATAGGGCCGCTAATCACAGCAGTGGCGTGAGAGTCATGGAGGGTTCAGACGAGCCCAGCGGTTGAGTTGAGCCCAAGCCGACAACGCGATGCGGGAAGCGGGGCCAGGCTCCTGCTCTGTCAAGCCATCCTGCCGACCCGATCAACCTAGACGCAATTCAGCTCTGACACTTTAGCAAACCCTTTTCAGAATGAGACGCTCAGCAGCAGAGTAATTTGTGAGGGAAGATCGGCGATCGCTCAAACCAGCATGGGCTAGCCTGGACTAGTGCTGCCGCCTGCCAGCATAACGTGGGGCAACGGCAACAAGGTCTGCGATCGCGTATTTGCACGGTATCGAATCGGAGTTATAAACGGTTGGCCCTGAGATCTAGGGTGTAAATTTACATACTCTTGGTCAATCCTGCGGTCGAACTTATTGGAAACTTCATCTGGATTTCGCTCTACTTCTGCTAATTTTCACGTCGTTTAGGGGATACTACGACTACCTCACTCGCACACTTTTCTGTGCACCCTCAGCCACACCTGTCTAAGTCATTCTTGGGAGCTGAAGATTTATGGTCAGTAGTGCATCGCTTATGAACGGTTCTCGGCGACCATCACTGCTCTTTGGGAGTCAGGCCCGTGTGAAGTCAGTTCAGCAAAGTGAGGCCCTGCGACGGGGACAGGTTTTAGTCGAAACAGCCCCCCACGGCATGATGGGTGCGGCTGTGCGGGCCAAAATGTATGTCGCCGCCAGCCGCACTGACCTCTGGACACAGTTGACCCAATACAGTCGGTGGCCCGAACTTTTTCCCAACATCAGCCGGAGTGAGGTGCTGGCCTCAAATCCCCAAGGGCATCGGCTTTACCAAGTTGGCCGCAAGGCATTTTTAGCGATCGCGGCGGAAGTCGAAATTTATTTGAAAGTTTACGAAGACCCGGATCGCAGTATCCAGTTTCGGCTGGAAAAAGGGACTTTTCGGGATTTTGCGGCTGACCTGACGCTGCAAGATTGGCAAAACGGCACGCTGCTCACCTATGCCGTACAAGCCACGCCACTAATTCCGATACCGGCCTTTCTGATTGAACAGGGGATGCGCCAGGACTTGCCAGGCAACATGGAGCACCTGCGTAAAGCCCTTTGTCGGTAAACGCATCGTTCAGAGTCCCGAGTCACCCCTCAGGTTGCCGGTGCGTCGCTGATCCAGCCGAACTATTCTTCAGCGGTGTCGCTGGGTGCGTTAGGGGGGGAAGATTCAGCCTCCGAGGAGGGGGCGGTCTGTGCGCTGGAGGCAGGCGATCGCGGTTTTTCAGGATTGGTGGTCTTATCCTCTTCTGAGGTCTCTCGTTCAGGATCGGCCGCCGCCCCGGTCCCCAGCGTTGCCGGTGCCCGGTTCCCGACCTCGACGCAGTTGTCTGGGTCGTAGGCCACTAACACCTCAAATTGATAGCCCGTGAAGCTCTCCACGGTCGAAAAATCGAGGGTTTCAATATAGTCAATGGCTTGCTGGTTAAGGCCCAAATAGCCCGTACTGCGAATCACCTCGGGTGCGCCCAACAGTTCGCCCGCCGGACTGACCCACGCGCCGATCAAGCCTTTTTGGGGCTCTTTGGTGAGACAGAACCCGGCACCATATTCAATTTCTAAGGCGAGGGGCCGCCGAATGATGCCCGCGACTAGCGCATCCGCTGCGTCAGCCGTGCCCGCTTCATCGGTGGCTGAGGCCGGAGCCAAAATCCCCGCTGTCGCCGCCGATTCGAAGGCGCTGCTGATGGCGTCGGCGTCGCTGACGGCCAAATCTAGGGCAAAGGTTTCGCCATTTTCCAACCACTCGCTGTAGCTGACGTTGATCGCGTCAATGTCCGTTTTATCGCCATCAAAGGTGTAAGCCTGCAAGCGTTCTTCGAGGGGGACAGTGTTGGTGGGATTGCTGTTGGCCGCGATCGCCTCAGCGTCTTCTTGGGAAAGGGAGTTCGATTCACCGGCCTCGGGACGAAGCGCAGCCGCACCAGGCGGCTGCTCTGGCCCTGGCGCAGTGTTCGCAGGTGTCGTCGCGTCTGGATCAATGGTCTCGTTGCCGCTGCTGCCCAGGGGTGGCAAGCCACCTGACAAGGGCAGCGGCGAGCGGGGGCGGCCAATGGAACTGATATCAAACGGCAGATTATAGGCGGATGGGGGAGAATTATTGCGCCCGGGAGACAGCAGGGGATCCGAATTGATGATGCGATCGCCCTCACCCCGCGAATTACCCTCGGCAAACAGCGGCGAAAGCGGGTCTAAGCTACCAAACTCGCCAAAATCGTAGAACGGGCTGGAAAAATCGGGCAACCGCTCCTGTTCCGCTGCCGTGAGTTCAACCAGGGGCACATTGCGGCGCTCGGCGGCCAAGTCAGCCTCGGTCATTGGCTCAAATCCGAGACTCGGAAACGTGGGGCCAACGGCAAACAGCACCCCGTGAAAGCCAACAGAAATGACTCCCGCTAACCAAGTGGGTTGTAAAAATCGTTGCCAGTTAAATCGTGGCGATGAAGGTGGGTTGGCAGTCATGAAAGTGATCGCTCCCTTAAGCCCAGACGCGATAATTATCCTAGACGGAAATCTGGACGCTGTGTTGCCTGTGGGGCAGAAGATGCGCGATCGCAGTCAATAATCATGAGCGAGAAATAGGGCAAATCGAGATCGGGGCGATCGCGCAAATCCAGATAAATTTGCTCGTCGGCTTGCGTGGCCCGCACAATGACGCGGCTCTGGGCTAGCAAATCCCGGCGCTGCAAAATTTTCCACACGTCGGCATACACCGACGCCACCTTCATCAAGACCACGACATCGGCCTGGTCAAGGGCGGCTTCGAGATCGGCGATCGCATACAGGGCAGGCAACACCAGCAGCCGCTGTTGCAGAATGGTGAGCGGCATGCCTAGCTGGGCCGCCGCCGCCAACGGTGAGCAGACCCCCGGCACGGTGGCGACCTGGGCCTCGGGATGATGATTTTGCAGGGTGTGGGCCAGGTACGTGAATGTGCTGTAGAAACTAGCATCGCCCTCGGTGGCGAATACCACGTCTTGTCCGGTTTTGAGGTGTGCCCAAACGGCCCCAGCGGCCAGCTCCCAAGCCGCCGCTAACGTGCCCGGATCTTGCACAAACGGAA
The DNA here is from genome assembly GCF_016888165.1 of Halomicronema sp. CCY15110. Taxonomy (GTDB): domain Bacteria; phylum Cyanobacteriota; class Cyanobacteriia; order Phormidesmidales; family Phormidesmidaceae; genus Halomicronema. The sequence continues at coordinate 34,093 of NZ_JACSWC010000299.1, forward strand.
ACGCCAACGGTAGCTGTATTTGATGGCTCGACAACAGCGGCTGGATGATGGTTTGCGCTACCCCAGGTTGCCCCTGCCGTCCCGCCGGAAACGCCACTACCGGACAGGTTTGCAGCAGTCGCGCCGCTTTGAGCGTCAACAACTCTGGATCGCCCGGCCCCGCGCTCACGCCCCAGAGGGTTCCGATTGGTTGTTCTGCCATCACACCTTCATTCCGCTAACACTGGCCGCCTGAGTGCGCCAAAGGAAAGCTAGAGCTTGGTCGAGTGACCTCAGGCGGCTCTCAAAAACTACGGTCATCTAACAGGGAACCGTCCCGTCAGTCGCATCCCACCGCGTCTGTTTTCATCGTTGGGGGACACCCTCACTTATTCCTTTTGCAACACGTCCGAAAAGTCGAGTTCTTCCGAGGCCATCACCAATAATGTGTTGGCCAAAGGCGTAATGCGTTGCTGCAACTGCGCATAGTAGTCGGTGAAACTTTCGACGGCGTTTGGCGTTGCCAGCCCCAGCAGCACCAGATCCGCTGTCTGCGAGGAAATCAGCAAAATTTCGTCGAACGATCGCCCTTCTGACACAATCACCTGGGAAACTGCTCCAATCCGCAGGCTTTCCGTCAATCCCTGCAAATTCTTTTCGGCGGATTCGGCAGCAGCGGCATCGGGCACCACCAGCTTGAGACAAATTTCGGCATTGCGCCAGGCCCAGCTCGTCCGCAGCAGGTAGGCCAAGATCAGCATCAGCCCCCCATTGGATTGCAAGCCGCCCCACCACACGTCGATGCGGCGAAACCGGGCGGGGCGGCGCTGCACCAGGGTGAACTGTTCGGGACTGCTCCGCAAAATCGCCACGTTGCGCCGGGCTTGGTGACATTGGGCCACCAGTTCGCTGAAGCGATCGCGCCCCTCGGGATTTTCGGTATCCCCCAGCAAAATCGTGTTGGGCAACAGCGGCCCGATGCCATAGGCCTCAATCAACTGCTTCATTCCCTGAAAGGGATCGGGAGCCGTCACCAGCCGCACGAACGCCTGAATCCCGCGCTTTTCGAGATAGTCCTGTAACGTAGCTTCCAATTTTTCTTGGCGGCCCACGTCCCGGCTGCCCTCGGGCAATACACTCGCCACGGTGAACAAGCCCCGTTTGTGGGTCAGGGCATCAGCCATATCGAGCAAATGCCAGCGCTTGGTCGGCGCACCGGAAAAGACAAGCAAATGCGGTCGCCAGTTTTTCGAATCCAGCGGCCCCTTGATGCGAAACAGACCGGTGCGAATCAGGGTCATCCACGCGCCCTGGCGCACATCACCCCAGGTCCCTTCAATTTCTCGCCGTTCGAGCCAGAGATAAATGCCCAGCACGATCGCCGCCGCTACCACGGTCGCTACGGCGTTAATCAAAAACATGATGCTGATGCAGCCGACGGCCCCCAGCAGCGAAAGCATCCAGGGCACTTTAAAGGTGGGACGGAACGAGGGGCTACGCAGAAACCCCTCAATGCCCGCCGAGACATTGAGCACCATGTAAGTCGTGAGGAAGAACATGGTCAGTACCGGGGCGATTAAATTGAGATCGCCAATGGTGACGGCAGCCAAGGCAATGCCAAGGGTAAACAATGTGCCCAGGCGGGGCTCATCATTGGGGCCTTCGCCTTTGCCGAGCCACCGCATGGATTTGGGGATCACGCCATCCCGCGCCAAAGCTTGCAACACGCGAGGCGCACCGAGGATGCTGCCGATCGCACTCGACAGCGTCGCTCCCCAGACCCCCAGCAAAATTGAGTCGCCCCACAGGGCAATGCGGCGCATAATCAGCGGATCGGCGATCAGCGACGCCGGATCGGCCCGAAAATACAGCGTCAGGGGGATGAGCATGTAAATGACATAGCCCACCCCGATCGCCGCGAGCGTCCCCACGGGAATCGCCTTCGACGGATTCTTCAAATCGCCGGACATATTGACGCCGGACATGATGCCCGTCACCGCCGGGAAGAAAACCGCCAGCACCTCCCAAAAGCCCACCGAGCCGACCTCGACTGAGTCGGCAGCGGCGGTGGGCTCCGTCGGATGGCCAAAAACCAGGCAAATCAACGAGAGGGCGATCGCCGCCATGATGAAGTACTGCGCTTTAATGGCAATCTCGGCGGACTGCAAGGCCAGCACCGTCACCAGTACCGTCACAATCAAGGCCACCAGGGTCAGATTCAGGGTCGGAAAAATGCGCACCACACTCTCAGCAAAGCCCAAGGTATACAGCGCCACCGATAACGCTTGGGCAAAAAAGAGGGGAATGCCCACCGCGCCCCCCGTTTCGATGCCGAGGGAGCGACTGATCATGTAGTAGGCCCCGCCCGCGCGCACCACTTGGTCAGTGGCGATCGCCGAAATCGACAGCCCCGTCAAGAAGGTAATGCTGGTGGAAATGGTGACAATCAGTAGCGTATTGAACAAGCCCATATGTCCCAACACCCAACCAAATCGGAGGTACATGATCACCCCCAAAATGGTCAGAATCGAGGGCGTGAACACACCACCAAAGGCGCTCAGGCCCGTTGCCTCATCCGCAGTTTGAGACTTCGTTGCAAACTGGCTCGAATCAGAGCTGTGTTGAGACATAAAAGTGCACGACAAAAAAAGAAAAAGCGTTCTAACCCTGACCTGGACGGTGACTGCCGCATAGACCAGCCGAACTCGCGATCGCTGCGCGGTCACCAGTCTCTTGCGAAACCTCAGGTGGTGTTGTCACACACACCCCAAGATGACGCATTTGCCAGTTTTGGCAAACGGTTGAGCCGCCCCAACGGTTGGGGGCGATCGCGTTCATATTACAGGCATTCATTGTAAAAGCCGGTGGAGCTGAAAATTACGACAGATGATCATCGCTTGAAGATGCTCAAAGCAGCTAGCAGCAGGACAGGTTCCTCACCGCCTGAGTGATTGACTCAGCGTGACGAGAAATCAGCCGAGTGTACCCGGTTTGGTCTTGCCACTACCAGCAGGCAAATTTTTGAGCAGGACGATGTTTCGGGTTAGGAGTGCTCGACCAAGGCCCCAGGCTCGCCAGAGTCAGCCAAGGAAAATACCGTGTCGGGCTCGACATCAGGCCCAGACTCCATGCCCGGTGAACCGATGCATACCCGGCACGGCATCCCCGCAATGTCAGGCTTCTCAGTCAGCCGGCGCGGCACATCGGCGGCAGAAATGTGTCCCTCAATGACATCGCCATCGGCAAAGCTGGTATGGCCAGCGGTCAGATTTTGCGGCAGCCCAGATTCCTGCTTGAGCGCGGCCATGTCTTCCGTCACTTCGTCGCGCACTGTCAATCCGGCTTGCTCCAGGTGCCCCATCCACAGACGGCAGCACCCACAGATCGGCCTCCGAAACACCGTGAGTTCGGCAGCGATCGCCCTCGGTCCACCGCTCCCAATGGTGGTGTAAGCGTCCACCTCCCAGCCCGCGACGATCGCACTGAAGAACCAGAACTTGATGGGTACTCAAGGATTTTTGATGGTGCTGCGCTCAAATTGTGTAATCTTGCCAAGCAAGATCAGAAAATGACGCGGACGAGTCGTAGAACCGAGGCGATCGCCCTTTTTCAGAAGGCTACGATCGCCTCGGTTCGAAGCCCTCCCTGTTGGTTCGAAATACTCCCTTTCAGGCGAATTTAGAAATACTCAGTAGAGCTTGCAGTCCCCCCCTATTTTCAGACTTGAGAGAGGAATATAGGGTGAGGCAATAGTGGCAAATAGACGCATCCGAAACTGAGATATCTTCCAATGCATTCCATTACCGCGCCCGGCTTTACTCAACCGGCTAGGGTCGATCGCCCTTTTGCTGACGATATTGAACTGTTCAATAAAGACAGTCCGTAGTGCCACATGATTATTGGTGATGGCAAAAAAAATGCAGAATTGAGAGTCGTAAAACCTGAATTTTCTGGCTAAGAAAGAAAGATGGGCGGCTTTTTTAGAGATATTAAGTTTCGCGAAATAGTTGTGTTGTTTTGAAAGTTCCAGAACACACGGGGTATGGCAATTGATTACGCTAACGACATGCAAACTTGTAACCAGTATGACTTGATGTAGAGGAATTTGGGTGCCTTAGCTCCGGTGAGGAACAGTCTACCTAGCGCTGAATGCGTACCCAACTGAATGAATGCCTAAGGAGTTAGTTCAATGCTATGTAATCGGGAGGGCGATCGCGTTCCTCAGGTGACCTTTCGGATCCCTGGAGAGGAGGGCTGGCACGATCTAGCAACCGCAGATCTGTTTGCTCATAAAACTGTGGTGGTGTTTGCCGTACCAGGGGCCTTTACATGCCCTTATTCCCCCATTCAACTGCTGGAATACAACGAATATGCGGCGACGCTACGCGCCCACGGCGTGGATGACATTGTTTGTATTTCGGTCAATGATCCGTTTTCGTTGGCGGCTTGGGCGCAAGAAGAGGGAGCCGATCAGGTGCGCTTTATCGCCGACGTCAAGGGGGACTTTACCCGCGCCATGGGGATGATGGTAAACCTCTCTGATCAGGGAATGGGGCAGCGCTCCCGGCGCTATTCCATGTTGGTGAATGACGGCGTGATGATCAAAATCTTTGTCGAACGAGAGTCCCTTGAGGCCATGCCGGTGGTTTCTAATGCCGAGACGATGCTGCACTACATCAATCCGGCAGCGGAGAAACCTGAACAGATGTCTGTGCTGATGCAGATATGGCGATCGCTGCTCTCTGCCTAAACAGCAGTGCCGAGCGGCAAACGAAGCAACACACAATAGGAAAGATAGTGATGACAAGTAGCGAAATGAAATGCCCGTTCCCCATGAGCGGGAAGCTAATGGAAATCTGGCGAGCCGTGACGTCGGCCCTGGGGTCCAGTCGCCCAGACGAGGTGAGTCAGAGTGTCTTCCAATCGACGGCATCGACCTCTGTGCCTGGTAGCCACAGTGCGGCCAGCGGTTGCCCCTTCATCGGGAGCCCATCAGCCTTCGCCGCTGGGGGCGGCACCTCAAACCAGGACTGGTGGCCGAATCAGTTGAACCTGAGCATCCTGCATCAGCATTCCCCCCAGGCCAATCCCATGGGGGCAGCATTCGACTATGCAGCGGCGTTCGAGTCCCTCGACCTCGCCGCATTGCGGGCGGACATTTTTGAACTGATGACGACCTCTCAGGACTGGTGGCCTGCCGACTACGGCCACTATGGCCCCCTCTTCATTCGCATGGCGTGGCACAGTGCCGGGACGTACCGCATCGGCGACGGTCGGGGCGGCGCAGGCACCGGTAATCAGCGGTTTGCCCCGCTTAATAGTTGGCCGGACAATGCCAATCTTGATAAAGCCCGGATGCTGCTGTGGCCGATCAAGCAAAAATATGGCCAGAAAATTTCCTGGGCTGACCTGATGATTTTTGCGGGCAACTGTGCGCTGGAGTCGATGGGCTTCAAAACCCTGGGTTTCGCGGGCGGACGAGAAGACGTTTGGGAGCCCGAGGCCGATATTTACTGGGGGTCTGAGACCACCTGGCATGGGGAGGCCGACTACAGTGGCAAGCGCTATAGCGGCGATCGCGTGCTGGAAGATCCCCTCGCGGCGGTGCGCATGGGCTTAATTTATGTGAATCCGGAAGGGCCGGACGGTGAGCCGGATCCGGTCGGCTCTGGGCGCGACATCCGGGAAACTTTTGGCCGCATGGCGATGAACGACGCAGAAACCGTGGCGCTCACCGCCGGGGGACATACCTTTGGCAAATGTCATGGCGCGGGCGACGCGGCCCACGTGGGGGCGGAGCCGGAGGGGGCCAGCATTGTGGCGCAGGGCCTGGGTTGGAAGAGTACCTTTAAGTCTGGAATCGGTGTGGATGCCATCACCAGTGGGATTGAAGGGGCTTGGACGCCCACCCCAACCCAGTGGGACAACAGCTATCTCGAAACCTTGTTCAAATACGATTGGGAGCGGGTGAAAAGTCCCGCCGGGGCATGGCAGTGGGAACCCAAGGACAAGGCGGCGGCTGACCTGGTACCCGATGCCTTTGATCCCTCCCAGCGACATGCCCCGATCATGACCACGGCGGACATGGCGATGAAGATGGACTCCATCTATGAGCCGATTGCCCGGCGCTACCACGAAAATCCCGATGAGTTTGCCGAGGCGTTTGCCAAAGCCTGGTTCAAGCTGACCCACCGCGATATGGGACCGCGATCGCGCTACCTTGGCCCGGAGGTGCCGACCGAAGATTTCCTGTGGCAAGATCCCATTCCAGCGATCGATCATGACCTGATTAATGATCAAGACATCACGGCGCTCAAGGGCAAAATCCTCGCGACTGGATTGTCGGTGGCTCAACTGGTCGGAACGGCTTGGGCCTCTGCTGCCACCTACCGCGATTCTGATAAGCGGGGGGGGGCCAATGGCGCGCGGATTCGGCTGGCACCGCAGAAGGATTGGGAGGTGAACCAGCCAGCGCAACTGGCCCAGGTGCTCCAAACGTTGGCAGGCATTCAAACCGAGTTCAACCGCACCCAGGCGGGTGGCAAGCAGGTGTCTATCGCCGACTTGATTGTGCTGGCGGGCTGCGCCGGGGTCGAACAAGCGGCCAAGAACGCGGGGCATGAGGTGACGGTACCCTTCACGCCGGGCCGCACGGATGCCTCCCAGGAGCAAACGGATGCCGAGTCTTTCGCCTACTTGGAACCCAAAGCCGATGGCTTCCGCAACTACCTCAAAGGAGAATCTGCTGTATCAGCCGAGGAATTGCTGGTGGATCGAGCGCAGTTGATGGCGCTCAGTGCGCCGGAAATGACCGTTCTGGTCGGGGGGCTGCGGGTTTTAGGGGCCAATTATGGCGGGGCCAAACACGGTGTGTTTACCCAGCGGACAGAGACCCTGACCAATGACTTTTTCGTGAATCTGCTTGATTTCGGCACGACTTGGCAGGCGGTTTCAGAGGCGGAGCAGGTGTTTGAGGGCCGCGATCGCCAGTCTGGCGAACTCAAGTGGACCGGCACCCGAGTTGACCTGATCTTTGGGTCTAACTCGCAACTCCGGGCGCTGGCGGAAGTCTATGGCTGTGCCGATGCTTCAGAGAAGTTCGTGCATGACTTTGTGGCGGCGTGGGATAAAGTGATGAACCTCGATCGCTTTGATCTCGATTAATCGTCTGGTCGCCACCGTCGGCAGCGGTGACTCAAGGCCGCCTCAATCGATCACACAATGATTGATTGAGGCGGCATCGTTTGTCAGAGGGTGTGTTGAGTCGGCAATGCGGTTTGCTTCCAAAGCACGTGAAACCTTGTGGCAGGAGGGAGCCGCCGCCCCGTACAGAACGGTGAACGAGGGGATCGAAGGCGCTTTAGGAATGCTCCGCAAAAGCCGCTGTTTCGCCAGCGTCCGTAAAGGAAAACACCGTGTAAGGCTCAACGTAATTGCCAGACTCCATGCCCGGTGAGCCAATGGGCATCCCCGGCACGGCAATCCCCGCAATGTCAGGCTTTTCAGTTAGCAGACGCTGCACATCGGCAGCGGGAATGTGTCCCTCGATGACATAGCCATCAGCAATAGTGGTGTGGCAAGAGGCCAGATTTTGCGGCAGGCCATATTCCTGTTTGACGGTTGCCATGTCTTCCGTGACTTCATCGCGCACCGTAAAACCAGCCTGCTCCATGTGGTCGATCCATAAACCGCAGCACCCACAGGTCGGACTCCGAAACACGGTGAGTTCGGCGGCGATCGCACTCTGTCCGCCGACCCCGATGGCACTGCAAGCGCTCACCACCAAACCCGCGACGATCGCACTTAAAAACCAAAACTTGATGGATGCCAAAGGATTTTTCATCGTGCTTGATTACGCTCCAATAATGTCATGTTGCAGACCGGAATCGAAAAATGACGCGAATGCATTTGACCCGCTAATGGTTATAAGCGAGCGGCCCGCCGCCGCGATCGCGGCCCCTGCCACCACATGAAAATGCCCGTCACGACTAACGCCAGCAGTCCCAGTCCGTTGAAAAAGGGATAGACCAGTTCTAAATTGATACTGCCAAATTTGCCGCGATGCAGCGCCAGCAGCCACACAAAATCGCTCCCCTTACCCAACGAGATCGCCGTCTGAAACAGCATCCCCGTGGTCAAAGTCAAGAGCAGCGGCATCATCATGATCGGGGCTAGCCAACGGTGCAGTTGACGCACTTGCAGGCGATTCATTCTGGCAATCCTCACAGTAACGCAGTAGACGCATCAGGCCGACTTTTGACAGCGATCGCGGGCGACATATAGCAACATCGGTGCGCCGATCACCAACAACAGAGTCGTCTCGCCTAAACCACCGAGCCCGGCTGGCGAGGCGAGTTGAGCGACGAGACCACCGCTTTCGATAGCAGCCACCGCCGTAAATTCAACCTGTTCGGCAAGTTGCACGGCTGGCGCAACCACCCCCCCAAAGGGATGCTGCATCTCTTGAGCGAGGGCAGCAGAATGACTAGGTCGCGCATGGGTTGTCGTCTCTGGAGCGGTCGGAGTTGTCGCGGTCTCCCCGTGGGGATGCCCGGTATGGGCCACTGCCCATTGCGTGATCAACACGGTCAGCAGTCCAGCGGCCCCCAGCGTCAAGTGCGATTTCCAACGCAAGATGACTCCTCGCAATTTGCCTGACTTCGCCCATACTATAGACCCTCCATCCGACTGGAGTATCTAGACTAAGCAAGTGGGCATCGGTAAGCTCGCTGTGAATCAGTCTAGATTGTCTACTTCGGCACAGAACGCAAGTTGAGCGGATCAGATATGCAACGCCGACGATTTTTAAAGTGGGGTTTGGTTGGAGCCAGTGCCGCGATCGCCCCCCGGTGTGCTCAGCGCCCCTGGTTAGGGCAGCTCAACACGGGCAATGCCGGCAACGCGATGGATGCCACGCCCCCGGTGTATCAAAGTCAAGGCGGACTGTTGGAAGCGACGTTGCAGGCCCGTCCGCAGTCGGTGCAACTGGGCGATCGCCCCGCGTCCCTGCTGACCTACAACGGCCAAATCCCCGGCCCTCGGCTAGAAGCCCGACCGGGCGATACCGTGCGCCTGCAATTTGACAATCAATTGGCTCAGCCGACCAATCTGCACTACCACGGGCTCCACATTCCCCCTACTGGCACTGGCGACAACGTCTTTCTCAAAATTCCGCCAGGCGAACGTCACCAGTACGAATTTCAGATTCCCACTGATCACCCTGCGGGTACCTTTTGGTATCACCCCCATTTACATGGGCTAGTGGCGGAGCAGTTGTTTGGCGGCCTCGCGGGCTTGTTTGTCGTGCGCGGGACGCTGGACGAGATTCCCGAAATTCAGGCCGCCCAAGAAGCCTTTATGGTGCTCAAGGATTTTGCGCTGACAGGGAACGGCGCGATTCCTGATCCGGGTCACATGGCCCAAATGACGGGCCGTGTGGGCGATTTGCTCACGGTGAATGGGCAGTTCAATCCCCAGGTAGAGATCGCCCCCGGTGGCTTGTTACGCCTGCGCTTCTTGAATGCATCGTCATCGCGCTTTTTTGCCCTGTCGTTAGAAGACCATCCGCTGCATCTCATCGCCACGGATGGGGGGGCGATCGCGGCCCCGGTTGAACTAGCGGAGTTAGTGCTGGCTCCGGGCGAGCGGGCGGAGGTGTTGGTGCGGGGCGATCAATCTCCGGGTGCCTATCGCCTGCTGAATCGAGCGTTTAATCCGGCGCAAGGCATGATGGGCGGCCTGGGGCGTGGTCCCGGCATGATGGGCGGGATGGGGCGCGGCCCCGGTATGATGGGTGGCCCCGAGACGCCAGGGAACGCGAACCCGCCTGGTCGGCGCGAGGCAGGGCTCGAAGCCATTGCGACGGTAGTTTATGAGGGCGATCGCCAGGACACCCCATTGCCCAGTCAGCTCATTGCCGTAGATCCCCTGCCGGAACCGCAGCAAGTGCGCCAGTTCACCCTGAATCACGGCATGGGCGGCGGCATGGGCATGGGCGGCGGCATGACGTTTTTGATTAACGGTCAGCCCTTTGCCCACGATCGCATTGATACTCAGGTAGCGCTGAATACCGTAGAAGAGTGGGAAATCATCAATACCGGCATGATGGCCCATCCCTTCCACGTTCACACCAACAAGTTCCAAATCATCACTCGCAACGGTGAGCCCGAGCCCTACCGAGCGTGGAGAGATATTGTGAATGTCGCCCCCGGTGAAACGGCTCGCATTCGCATGGCTTTTCGCAATTATCCCGGCAACACCGTTTACCACTGCCACATCCTCGACCATGAAGATCGCGGCATGATGGGGACGCTACAGATTCAAGCGTAAGAAAGGCCGCAGCACCCGTCAATCGCACGGTTACGGGTTCTTGGCGGCTGCACCTATGCAAGCCTGATGCGGCAATTAAGGCCGGACTAGCATGGCTCATCTAGCTGTTGCAGCAGCCAGCGGCGAAAGAGCTCAACGCGGATGCGGGCGTGATCATGCTCGACCGTAACGACATCATGGCGATCAAGGCGAGTGAGGGCCGCTGTGAGGGCGGGCTGCTTGAGGGCTGCGGCCTGGGCCAAAGCTTCTAGACTGAGGCCATCAGGGTGAGGCGCAAGGGCTGTCAGCACGGGACGCTGCTCGGGCACGTCGCGGCCAGCCTGATCCCAGACGCCGGTGAAGTAGTAGCGCCCCCGCTGGAAGAACTCCGGGGCGGTGGTGACGATATCTACGTCACTGACGGTGAAGACAGGCTCTCGTTCATGCCCCTGCTCAAAGACCGCATCGTTGTAGCGGCGGACGAGTTGGAAGCCGACAAGCTGGGTCAGGTAGGGTTGGCCGCTGGTGAGTTGATAAATGCGATCCAGAGCAGCGCGATCATAGTCGAGCAAAAACTCGCCCGCAGGGTTGGCCAGCAGTTGGTTGACCGCCCCCGGTTTGAGGAAACCCACTTTAATAGGGATGACGCTGGCGAAGAAGGGATTGAAATAGTCCTGGGTCATCTCTTCCAAGGTGTGGAGACCCGCGAAGGCAAAGCCCAGTTTGGGGCTCATCTGCACCAGCCCCCGCAGGTAGCCGATGAAGTCGGGAGCCAGCTTGCCCGTATCAATCAGTTCTTCAATTTTTTCGAACTCATCGATCGCAATAATCAGAGTTTCATCCTCGTTGAGGCGGTCGAGAATGCGCTTGAGGTAGCGATCGCACGTCCGTGTTGGATTCGCCATCATAGCGTCGTCACTGGGCGGCGGCGCATTCATCACCGCTGCCAGCTCATCGGTGATCGCCAGCAGCACATCGCTGATGGACTCGGCACTGGCCGACCGCAGCATGTTCACATACACCAGCCGCAACCCGGCCCCCACCGTCTTCGCCGCGTTGCGCAGGATGGAGGTCTTGCCCATGCGACGATGGCCATACAGCACCACCGACTGCATTTGCTGCCCCATCAGCCACAGCTCTTCCAACTGGCGCAGCACATCCTCACGCCCCACAAACAGGTCGCCCTCCACCGAATCACCAATGACGTAGGGATTTTGGATCGGGGAAGTAATCGTTTGCTCACCTACGGCGGTGGCCACGTCCAGCAGGGCATTACGCCACTGGGTGGCAATGTCCTCAATTAGTTGCCGCTCCGCCTCGGGCAACTCGTCTGAGTGATCGAGAATGTGCTTGAGTTCTCCTAATGCCCGGTTAGACGCAAAGGCTTTAGATGTGCGGGAGACGCTGCCCACCACCGTTTTGGTGTCGGAGATGACATGGCAAAACCGCTGCATAGCCTGCCACGTCACTGGACGTAGCAAGGGAGCTTCAGGAAAGTCAGCGACTTCAATCGTAGCGATGGCGGAAGCGGTTTCAGCCTCCTGAAAAAGTGCTAAGTTGCTTGCCAAGGCAAACATTTCCTGGCCATACAGCAGCTCTCGCACAACTTGAAAGGCTTGGCTGGCCGCTGCTGGCTCCCCTTTATGTAAAAGCCAAAAGCCAGCCGGGGCTGCACGCGCTGGGCGATCGAAGTGCAAATGAGTATTGATCCGAGCCAGCCACCACTTGCGAAACGGGAGGACGAATAGGTTTTCTAGAAATTTTGCTTTGAGGGCGTTGTCTAAAGATGCAGAAGCAAAATACAGCATCTGCCAATCGAACGGAACTGCTGCGACTTGGGAAACCCGGTAGATGAGTTGGTCTGAGGGTAAGCACGCTAACACACGATTCAGGGTCTTAATTACAGGAAAGAATTGATATGAGTAAGCTAGGAGGGTATTCATATTATGGAGACCAATAGCCCAATCGTTTTGCAAGCCATAGGTTAATTGCTTAGAAATGCCTGGTAGCGCTAAGAGCGTAATTTTGCCCAGGCCTAAGCGATGGTTAGATGAACCCATAAGAAACCCAATCGACCTGAGCAGCCAGGCATCAGGACGCATGATTATCACGCTGACCGCTACGCTGAAAAACACGCTGACCGCCACGCCGAAAAACGCGCCGCTTGCCACGCCGAAAAACACGCCGAAAAACGCGCCGCCCGCCACGCCAAACGTCACGCCAAGTACTACGCCTGTCGCTACGCTGCCCGCCACGCTTAACGCCACGCCACCTGTCACACCTCCCACCGCGCCTGCAAACACGCCGACCGTCATCACTCCCGCCACCACTCCCGCCACCACTCCCGCCACGCCTTCCGCCACGAATCCTGACACGCTTCCTACCACGCCGCCCGCCACGCCAAACGTCACGCCACCTACTACGCCGAACGCTACGCCGCCTGCAACGCCGAACGCCACGTTTCCCATCACGCCGCCCACCACGCCGCCCGTCACAGCGAACGCCACACCAAAAAATACGCAGAACGCCATGATTCCCCAATTGATGGGGATGCGGAGCTGCTCAAGACCGATCACCACGCTCAAAGGTGTCACCACCGTAAGTAATAGCCCATGCAGCAGCAGTTGTCGTTGCACTGGGTTGTGGCGAAGAATTTCCCAGCCCTTGCGCCAGTTCATTTCTTTGTTTGGAATATAGCCCCTGCCAAAGGTATTGACATACCACCGCAACGCCTGCGGAAAGTAGAACACCCAGTACAGCAACCGTAGATAGTCCAGCGGGTTCCATAAGGAGAGGGGGCGCTTGAGTTTGGGGGCGAGGTCGAGTCGCGGGACTGCGGTGGGGCGAGGCATGGTGGGGAGTGGCTGGGTAGCAGGGTAGTTGGGTGGCTAGATGATTGGGTGCGAAGGCCTAGGTTTGGCGGTATTGGTTGTAGAGAGTGTGGCAGGCTTGGGTGAGGGCTTGGGGATTGCCGTTGGCGTCGTTGATGAGCTGGTCAATTTCGCGCTCGGAAAACTGAATCGTGCTGTTGGCCAAGCGGACGGCAATATAGGCACGGGCGGTATCTGGTGCCCAAGGGGCAATGGGCTGCTCTTGACAAATATTTTCGAAGGGGGAAACGGTGAGTTCTTGATTTCGGTCTGGAAACAACATGTCTAAAGACACTCTGGCTGCGATCACAATTTTTAGCGGCGCATCTTGGGTGTCGGCAATGCCACGTAGCTGTTCTCGAATATTACGGGTAAATCCTGCTTGGGCAAAGCGTTCCACTTCATCCAGCAACAGCAAATAGGAATGGTTGGCTTTTTCTCGGTTCAGCTTGCGCACTAAGGCGCGGCCATTCAGCGTTTCGATCTTGATCGCGGTGCAGAGATCTTCAAAGAATTCCGCTTCCGTAAACACGTTGGTGAGGTCAAGAAAGATAGGAGTGCGATCAACAGTTAACCGTTCCGGGGCTTGGCGCATGAGGGCGCGCAGGAGCGAAGACTTCCCCGAATTATGCTCGCCAATCAGGGCCACGTTATGGTTCGTGTTCAGCAACTCGAACAGGGTATTGAGCAGCCGTTCACGGTCAAAAAACTGCTCAGGCTGTTCAATGCCGCCGTGCAGCGGAAAAAACGGATTGGTGGCGTCCTCGGGATTGTCGGCAAGGGCCGGGAATGACGGCTGACTGTCGGGCTTGGCGCGATCGGTTGCCTCATTTTCTGAGACCGCCTCTAAATTCAGCTCACCGAGAAAATTGGCGCGACGCGTGTAATAGTCCTTTCGCTGCTGCTCGTTACTGGCCAACCGTTCCAGAATAAGGGTCGCCAGCTGTTCGGGCGTTTTCTGATCCAATTCAATGAAGCCAGAGGCAGGGCTGAGCCCATCGGCAGTGGCATAGTCAAAGCGGCAGGGCATTACCCGTTCGCCGTCAGCTTTCGTCAGCAAGCCGTAGATCTGCACCCATTCCCAGCCAGTCCAGCGTTTCTGGTCGTAGTCTGGGCACAGCACCGGCACAATCAGAGCAGACTGTTCGCTGTAGAGTCGCGGCAAATAGAGGCCCAGGTCATAACGAGCAAATTCCGCCTCGCAATACTTGTCGTAGAGAATCTGCGCTTCGCCAAAATAGTCGGCCAGTAGTGCCGCTACCTGTTCGACAAAGTCGCGCTTTTCTCCTGCAAAGGAAAAGGCCACCCGAAATCGCTTGGTGCTCATCGAATCACGCTGTGCAAGTCAACAACTCTCCCCTCAGTTTTAACCCGTGGATAAAGAATTCCGACACGGAGGGCCGATATCAACACCGCCTTAGCCCAAGTTGGCCCGCGATCGCTCGCCTCCCACCCCTGCTTTACAGCCTCGCTCAATTTTCGCCACACTAGAGAAAAATGGGTGATGGGAAATCGATGAATACAGACGTAGTCGTCATTGGCAGTGGCATCGGGGGCCTGAGCTGCGCGGCCTTGCTGGCACGGTATGGGCTGGAGGTCGTCGTCTGCGAAAGCCACACGATCCCCGGTGGAGCGGCCCACGGATTTGAGCGGGACGGGTTCACCTTTGACTCCGGGCCATCGCTGTATTCCGGCCTGTCCTACAGCCCCTCCCACAATCCCCTGCGCCACGTGTTCGATGCCATTGGCGAAGCCCCCGAATGGCACACCTACGACACCTGGGGCTGCTGCCTGCCCGAAGGCACCTTTGAGACCCAGGTGGGAGCCGAACAATTTTGCGAGGTACTGGGAAAATTGCGGGGCAGCGAGGCGATCGCCCAGTGGCGCAATCTCCAAACCTTTATGCAGCCCTATGGTGAAGCGGCTGTCGCCTTGCCTCCAGCAGCGCTGCGCTTCGACTGGGGAGCCGTCCAAACCGTAGCGCCGTTCGCCTTGCCGATGCTGCGTCACGCTCCCTGCATGTTGGATCTCACGGGGCCGTTTACCCGCCTGATGGATCGGGTGGTGAGCGATCGCTTTCTCCGCCACTGGCTGGATCTGCTGTGCTTTTTGCTGTCGGGCCTCCCCGCGTCCGGCACCAGCGCCGCCGAGATGGCCTTCATGTTTGCCGACTGGTATCGCCCCGGTGTCGCGCTGGATTATCCCGTGGGCGGCAGTGCGGCCCTGGTGAATGCTCTGGTGCGCGGGCTGGAGAAACATGGCGGCACCCTGCGCCTTGGTGCCCACGTCGAGGAAATTTTGGTGACGGGCGATCGCGCTTCTGGAGTGCGCCTGCGATCCGGCGAAACCCTCCACGCCAAACGCGCCGTAGTTGCCAACGCCTCCATTTGGGACACGTTGAAGTTGCTGCCGGATCATCCCGCCACGCGATCGCTCCGTCGCCAGCGCCAAGCCCTGCCCCCCTGCGACAGCTTCATGCATCTGCACCTGGGCATTGACGCCGCCGGACTCCCCGACGATTTGGCCTGTCACCACATCGTCGTCAACGATTGGGATTTGGGCGTCACCGCACCGCAAAACGTAGTACTCATCTCCATCCCCTCCCGCCTTGACCGCACCCTCGCCCCATCCGGCAAAGACACAATCCACGTCTACACCCCCGGCAACGAACCCTATGACCTCTGGCAGGGGCTCGATCGCCGCAGCGACGCCTACCACCAGCTCAAGACGGCCCGCTCCCAAGTGATATGGCAGGCGCTGGAGCGGGTGATTCCCGACATTCGCGATCGCGCCGAAGTTTCCCTCGTCGGCACGCCCCTCACCCACGAGCGCTTTTTGCGACGACATCGCGGCAGTTATGGCCCCGCGATCGCGGCTGGCAAGGCCCTCTTCCCCGGCCCCACCACGCCCCTTGACGGGTTGCTTTGTTGTGGCGACTCCACCTTTCCCGGTATTGGTCTGCCAGCGGTGGCCGCCAGCGGTTGGCTCACCGCCAATACCCTTGTGCCCGTCCACGACCAAATAAAGCTACTAGAAACTATCGGGCTGCGTTAAGTTGTCTGACCTGGCGGCTAGTTTCTCCGGGCGATCGCTCAGACGGGGCGAAACATGAGTCGAAGGTTCTCAGCATTTGACCATGTCCTCTTCTTTCTCTGCTTCGGAGCCTGCCACTCCTGTCATTCCTGTCACCGCCGGGGCGATCGCCACCGCCCCGGTGGACTTGTCGGAGTGGCAGCGCTTTCTCCAGTCCCAACCTTTGAATGCTGAGGCCATCGCCAGCCTGGATGAGCCAGCTTGCGATCTGGACGCCACACCGTCAGCCTCAATGTGGCGGCTGCTGGGCCAAACGCTCGGGAGCCTGTCTAGTAGTTGGCCTCTCGGCCTCTTAGCTGGGGCCGTCGCCGCTGGGAACCTGACGCTGCTAGCCTTTGATCACCTATTGACGTTGCCGACAGAGCCTGACTGTGACGCTTGGGCGAGCCTCGACTTGGCGCGTGACCAATTAACCTGCTGGCAAACGGCGATCGCAAACGGCGACACTCAGGCAAAGCAAATGGCCCTGGCCGAGGTGAGCCGCTGGCCCGTCAGCCATCCCCTCTTTAGCGAAGGGCAAAACTTATTGGAGGACTGGTCGCACACCGCGCTGCAAGAAGCCCAGCAGGCCGCCACCGACGACAATTGGGCCACGGCGATCGCCCTGGTCGCACAAGTGCCTGGGCAGAGCCCGCACTTTCAGGCCGCCCAGGCACTGCAAGCCCAGCTACAAACTCAACAACAGAAATTAGCCCAGGCGCTTAACACTCAAGCTCAGTCGGCCCTCGCAGTGGCGGACTGGGCGACCGCTTACCAGGCTCTATCACAGCTACAGCAACTCGATCACGCTGCCGTCCCCTTAGATTCACCCCAGCAACTAGCGCAGCAAATCACCGCCGAACGCGAAGCTGTCCGATTGTGGAATGAAGCCCAGCGGTTATGGGATTCTGGCCTGGTCACCAATCGCGACACGGCGATCGCGATCGCCTATCAAATCGATTCCCGTACCCATCGCTGGCAAGCCATTCAACCCGTCGTGAGTCGTTGGCGCGAGGCCCAGCTGACCCTGGCGCAGACCGACACCGCCCCCACTGCAACCCCCATGTCTCCGCCCCAACTGGTTTCGTTCCCTTACCAACCGCACTTTAGCGGGAGTCTTCAGCCCGTTCAGTATTAGTGCTCTGGTGGGGCGGCAACACTTCTGCCCGCGTCGGCCCCAGGTAGCGCGTCAGATAGGGCGAAAAGACCTCATAAATCAGCGTCAACGGCTTGCCATTGTGCCAAAACAAATAGTGCCGTCCCCAAAAAGGGCCGCGCTCGCCAAAAGCCACTTCCAGCGGTTGTGAATGGCCGTAATGAATGCCCCGAATGTCGCGGTACAGTTCGGCGCGGATGCGGGTGAGACTGGCCCAAATAGGCAGCGATCGATTTTGCAAATACTCATCCACATGGCTGGCTTCCCACCAAGAGGTGGCATAGGCGAGCCGCTGGCCCGAGGCAGTCCGCAACCAAACCTGGCGACGCAATCGAGGCCCAGGCACCGCATCAATGATCTGCGGCGCATCGTCAGGCTCCATACCAATCGCCGACATATCAATCACATCCACTTCAGTACGCTCGCGGGTGAGCAACTGCAAGTGCCGCGTCGGCGAGCCATCCCCCAGCAGCAAAATCTGCCAAGCGGGCGAGAGCTGATCGTGTGGCAACCCTCGTTTGACTACGGTGCCGCCGCCCTGCCAGAGAACGTCTAGGGCCAACCACGTAGAAGAACCAGAAATCACTTGGGAGGGTCTGACAACCGAAGTCAAAATGTTTACAAAAGTTAAGCTTCTTTCACATCATAGTACCTGCTTTCCCGCTGGGACCGCAGCCGCGCCCCAATCTCGTCCTGGTTGGGCCGCCGCCCGCCCCAGCCAAGCCCCAAAAACGAGAGAATCCCAACGGTGCGCCGTTCGCAACTGAATGCGGCGGCCACGATGCCATTGCGCGATCGCTGCCAGCCGTTGGGATGGCCCATTGACTCAGTCAGATCTCTCTCCAGCGGTAGCATAGGGCCACAGTCAGCCACCCATCAGCCGCCTAATCGTTGCAATCCATCAATATGTGATGCATTCATGCATCCGGTCGAATTTCTTTGGGTAATATTGAATTCTGAAACCACGTGAGTGCTTCCAGCAGTCAGATTGGGCACCTTAAAGCTTGGTTAGGGTGATATCCCGCTGCTAACGGCAGTTTCTGGTTTGGACAATTCACAACAGAACTGGCGTCAGGGCGGACAAAATTCAGTTACTAATACATCCAGTTTGGATATATGCCATCTCCCGTTCAGACTTATCAATTACTGGCAACTAAAACCGACCACCAAGGGGTGCAGGTTGGGTTTATCGATCGCACCGAAGATGTCACGCATTTTTTGACCGCGACGGGGTTAGATAAACCGCACCTGACCTTAGTCATTGTGGGCGGTGCCAGTGGCTTGGATAATGACCAGCAGACCCAGCTAGACGGGCTCTTTCATCGCGTCCTAGCGCCCCTAGCGGAAGAAATGCAGCTCTATGTTGTGGATGGCGGCACGGATGCAGGCGTCATGCGACTGATGGGACAGGCCCGCACAGCTATTAACGGGACTTTTCCGCTGATTGGGGTGGCCCCGCGATCGCTGGTCAGCTTGCCCGACCAACCCGCGACTCATCCCGACGCCTCCACCCTAGAACCGAACCATACGCACTGCCTGCTGGTCCCTGGCGAACAGTGGGGCGATGAATCTCGCTGGATTGCCGAGATTGCCACCCATTTGTCGGGCGAGCACGAGTCCATGACTATCTTGATCAATGGCGGTTCCGTGACCGTCAGCGATGCCTACGCCAGTGTGGCCGCTGGGCGGGAAATTGTGATTGTGGCGGGTACCGGACGCATTGCCGACGACATTGTGCAAGCGCTACGCTACAAAGTCGTCGAAGGCAGAACCATTGAAGATCCCCGGCTCGCCAAACTAATTGACACCTCGGACGACTTACTGACTGCGATCGATTTAGACAACCGTCCTGCCGATTTCATCCAAGATCTCAAAACTTTGCTCATGACCTAAGCCTGCCAGGCATCATTGGCCATTTGCCCACGGTTCAGTCAGAGCCACCCAGTCGGGCAAATTTCCTTCGATATGATAGGAGGCAAGGAGTTCCCGCCATGGGCCAGATTGGGATCGTGGTCCGTGGCCTCAGCAATCAGGAGTGCCCATGCCAGATGATGCGTTAGACGCGCTACTCAAAGGTGAACCGAGGAAGCGGCAGTCGCGCCTGCCAGGGCTCAAGGTGGCAGATATTTTAACCATGCCATCCGAACAGCAATCGCTAGTGAATTGGTTGCTGCGTCATTATGAAGCGAATGCTGAAACCATTGCCCAGAAGATCAATCAACCGCTGCCGCAAGTGCAATCGAGCCTGGATAACCTGATCCAGCAGGGATTACTTAAAACGATCAACCGTCAAGGCGCTACTCTTTATCGCGTCAAGCTAGCGCCGAAGTCGGGCCGACAAATGCCGACGGATGTCTGGCAGGTATTGGATCAAGACACTAAGCAGGCGAATGTCTTCATCTCTTACTCGCGGCGCAACAAGGAATTTGTGCAAGAACTGCACGGCGCGTTGGAGGCCACCAAACGCGAAGTCTGGGTCGATTGGGAAAATATTCCCGTCGCGGTGGACTGGTGGCAGGAAATTCAACTGGGCATTGAATTAGCCGATACCTTCGTCTTTGTGCTGAGTCCTGACTCTGTGTCCTCTAAGGTGTGTGGCCAGGAAATAGAAGAAGCTCTGAAGCACAACAAACGCCTGGTGCCCGTCATCTGCCAGGATGTGCAACCGGATCAGGTACATCCCGAACTGGCCCGCCTCAACTGGATTTTCTTACGCGCTCAAGACGACTTTCAACAAGGATTCAAAAACCTATTAGAAGCCCTAGACCAAGATTTAGACTACGTTCGCACCCATACACGCCTTCTCGTTCGGGCACTGGAATGGGATCGCAACGGCCAGGATGGTAGCTATCTGCTGCGGGGAGCCGATCTCGATCGCGCCAACCACTACCTCGCCCAAGGCAAAGATCAGGAACCGCGTCCCACTGCCCTGCACCATCAATATGTTATCGCCAGTGGCGAAGTCGAAGCCGCTGTCAGGGATCTCGAACTGAGACGCCAAAAGGCGGCGATGGCAGGGCAACAGCGGTGGTTGCAACTCGTCACGGCAATTTCGGTTTTGGCCGTGGCGATGGGCATCACTAGTTGGGGTCTATCGCGGCAGGCCCAAAGCGCCCAAAAGCGGGCTGAGCAAGCTCAACTCCGAGCCCTGAACCAGTCGGCGCAGGCGTTATTCCTGTCCGACCAACGGTTTGACGCCCTCTTGTCGGCGACCCAAGCGGGACAGCTCTTCCAATCTTTAGAGCCCGAATGGCAGACGCCTGAGCTGCGATCGCAAGTGCTCAGTGCGCTCCAGCAGTCGCTGTTCTGGATTCAAGAGCGCAATCGTTTAGAGGGACATACCGGCACCGTTTGGCAGGTCGCCTTTAGCCCCGATGAGCAAAAACTAGCTTCGGTCAGTGCCGATGGCGACATTCGCCTGTGGGGACTCGATGGCCAGCTCTTAAACGTGCTGGAATGTGACGGCTCCCCCTTGCTGGATGTCGCTTTTTCGGCCGATGGCGATCGCCTCGTGGCGGTTGATGATGACGGCTCGATACACTTATGGAGTTCGAATGGCATCCTACAGGGCACCTGGCAGGCCCACCAACAGCCCACCCGAGCCGTCGCCTTTGCGCCATCAGGCACCCAAATCGCCACTGCCAGCGAAGATGCCACCGTCAAAGTTTGGTCCACAGAGGGCGACTTAGTAGCCACCCTAGAGGGCGATATCGGGGGCTTTCAGGCGCTCTTGTGGACGGCTGACGACCAAATTATCGCCGGCGACGAACAAGGCAATATCTACGTTTGGGACGCTACCGGAGTCTTGATTAGCCAGTTCTCCAGTTCCTCTGAGGCGCTGATTGCCCTGGCCTTGAGTCCCGATGGGGCCACCCTAGCAGCCGTCGGGGACGATCGCCAGGTCAGGCTACACAATCTCGCCGATCAGTCCCTGATCCGCACATTCCCCGCCCACAACGGTGCCATCTACAACGTGCAGTTCACCCCCGATGGCGAACAGCTAATCACCGTAGGTGACGATAAGGTCATTCGCCTGTGGCAGCTAGACGGTACGGCATCGGCTAACCTCGTCGGCCACACGGGCTTGATTGCGGCGCTCGCCATTAGCCCTGATGGCTTGATGATCGCCACCTCTGGCGGCGATCACGCCATTCGATTATGGGATTTACAGCGCGATAACCTGCACCTGCTGCTGGGTCATCAAGACTCCGTTAATAGTGTGGCGATCGCCCCGACCGAAGACCTGATTGTCACGGGCGGGCGCGATGGCACGGTGCGTCTCTGGCAGGAATCGGGCACGCCCCTCAACACGCTAACCGGCCACGACAGAGCCGTCAATGCGGTGGCCTTTAGCCCCGATGGTGAACTCGTAGCCTCTGCGGGGGCCGATGGCACCGTGCGCCTCTGGCAAGATGTCCAGTCCAACACCCCGACCGCTCAAGTCCTGACAGGGCACGTGGGAGCCGTCAACAATGTCGCCTTTAGCCCCGATGGTGAGCTCGTGGCTTCCGTCGGCGAAGACCACACTCTCCGCTTGTGGCGACCCGATGGCCGCTTAGTGACCACCATCGAAGAAGCTCACCGAGATGGAGCCTTTGGCGTCGCCTTTAGTCCCGATGGGCAACAAATTGTGACCAGCGGCTGGGATCACCTGGCGAAAATCTGGCCCGTTGCCGACATCGACCAGGCCAAGCCGCAAATTTTAGCCGGCCACCAAGGGTGGGTGCTCGATGCTCAGTTCAGTCCGGATGGAGCCCTGATCGCCACCGCCAGTTACGACAATTCAGTACGGCTTTGGCAGGCCAGTACGGGCGAACCGTTGACCACCCTGCAGGGCCATAGGGATGGAGTGTTATCGGTGGCATTTACCCCCAGTGGCCAAAACATTGTTACCGCGAGCAACGACAACTCCATTCGCATTTGGGACCTAGAGGGTCGAACCGTCTCGACCCTTTCCGGGCATACCCAAGGCGTGAACGCAGTCGCAGTCGACCCCAAAGAGGGCTATGTGGTGTCCGCCAGCAGTGATGGCCGGGGCCTGATTTGGGAACGTGATGGCATTGAAGATATTGCCACCTCGCTAGCGAGTAGCTGTGACTGGCTAGCGGATTACCTCGCCCACAACCGCCAAGATGACCCGACGCTGCAGACGCTCTGCCAGGCACCAGAGGCCGATACAGCAGTCGGTACGGCGACAACCGTCACAGACACACCCTGAACTCTGTCTGAGCGATCGCGCTGAACGGCTAAAAACCTGCCCTCAATCCTCATGATCACCGGTTCTCCCCTGGGCATGAGGGACGGGGGAAGCGAGGCGCGGGGCGATCTGGCCTGTTGCGATCGCCCCGCGCCGATCAAAATTGCGAAGAACTCAGCGCCAAAACCGGCCCAGGCATTTTTATGTCGTCGCGTTTTATTGACTTATGTAACGAAGACTCATTTATTTGTGACCGACAACTCTCGAAAAACCCGAAAATCCACTGAAGCCAATACTTTTCGGGAGTGTTGCAAACTGTATCAAGCTTAACAACTCGTAAATTGTGTTGCCCCGAGAGCAGTGTATAAAATTCTGGAGGGCTTAATTCAGGAGCTGCAATGACTTGCAAATAACGCTCTCGGTTATAGCAAGCATTTAATTCCAAAGGACTGTCTCTCTTGTTACATCGATTTTTCTCCTCTTTGCTGCAAAGCAGTCTTTGTGTCAAAGGTTGAAGAAATGTCAAGAAAATAAGAGTCGACTGTTGCCTCTCTTTAAGATCCTCTCATATACGCTTTTAGGCAGCGTGAGCTGACTAACTGGCGATTCCAGTCAAGAAAGAACAAACCAAACTCATCTATTTAGGAGACTGAGTCTAATGTTTGACGTTTATTCCAAGGTTGTTTCCCAAGCTGACGCTCGTGGCGACTTCCTGTCCATGGATCAGATCGATGCGCTCCAGAAAACAGTTGCTGATGGCAACAAGCGTCTGGACTCCGTTAACCGGATCACCAGCAGCGCTTCCAAGATCGTCTCTGATGCCGCTCGGGCTTTGTTTGCTGAGCAGCCTCAGTTGATCGCTCCTGGTGGCAACGCTTACACCAACCGCCGCATGGCTGCTTGCTTGCGCGACATGGAA
The DNA here is from genome assembly GCF_016888165.1 of Halomicronema sp. CCY15110. Classification (GTDB taxonomy): domain Bacteria; phylum Cyanobacteriota; class Cyanobacteriia; order Phormidesmidales; family Phormidesmidaceae; genus Halomicronema. The sequence goes on from NZ_JACSWC010000299.1 coordinate 57,594, forward strand.
ATCATCTTGCGCTACATCACCTACGCGGTGTTCACCGGCGACTCTTCCGTGCTGAACGATCGCTGCTTGAATGGTTTGCGTGAGACCTACGTTGCTCTGGGTGTTCCCGGTGCTTCCGTTGCCGCTGGCGTTGAGAAGATGAAGGCTTCTGCCATTGCGATCGTGAACGATCCTGCGAACATCACCCAAGGTGATTGCTCCAGCCTCGTTTCCGAAATCGGCAGCTACTTCGACCTCGCTGCTGCTGCGGTTGCCTAGTCTTAGGCCGTTTTCTGTGCTTAGCGCACGACTTTTCTCAAATTACCAAGACCAAACTTGTACATCTTTTAGGAGATAGTTCCAATGAAAACTCCTCTGACTGAAGCAGTTGCTGCTGCTGATTCCCAGGGCCGCTTTTTGAGCAACACTGAAATGCAGTCTGCTTTTGGCCGCTTGGACAAAGCTGCTTCTGGTTTAGAAGCTGCTAAGACCTTGACTGCCAAGGCTGATTCCTTAGTTTCTGGTGCAGCTCAAGCGGTTTACAACAAATTCCCTTACACCACCCAAATGCAAGGCCCCAACTACGCTGCTGATCAGCGTGGTAAGGACAAGTGTGCTCGTGACATCGGCTACTACCTGCGCATGGTCACCTATTGCTGCATCTCTGGTGGTACTGGCCCCATGGATGAGTACCTCATCGCGGGTTTGGATGAAATCAACAGCACGTTTGAATTGTCCCCCAGCTGGTACGTGGAAGCGCTCGGCAACATCAAGGCGAGCCACGGTTTGAGTGGTGACCCTGCTGTAATCGCTAACTCCTACCTCGACTACGCAATCAACGCTCTCAGCTAGGTTGCCCTAAATTGCCCGGAGGGGCAGACAGTTGTTAGCGCATTGTTAGCAGTTGTTTGCCTGTCTGGGCATTGTTGTATCTGAATTGCCTAAGGAGAACGGCCAATGGCAGTCACAACTGCGGCAGGACGTCTGGGAGTGTCTCCCTTTGAGGAGAACCAAAAGGTAGAGCTACGACAAAACTGGACGAAGACAACTGATATTGATGCAGTCATTTGGGCTGCGTATCGTCAGGTGTTTGGCAACCAGTACATCATGGCGAATGAGCGGCTCGTGAGTGCAGAATCGTTATTGCGACAGGGTGACATTTCAGTGCGCGACTTTGTGCGGGCATTGGCATTGTCTGATCTGTATCGCGAAAAGTTTTTTGCTTCGGGGCCGCAAAATCGCTTTATTGAGTTGAACTTTAAGCATTTGCTAGGGCGGGCACCCTACGGGCAGGATGAAATTCAGGCCCACGGGGCGATTTACCACAGTCAAGGCTATGAAGCAGAAATCAATTCTTACATTGATTCTGCCGAATATGCAGAAAACTTTGGTGAACACACTGTGCCCTCTAGCCGTGGCTATTTGACTCAGCGGAGTCAAAAAACGGTTGGCTTCACTCGATTCTTTAAGTTGTATCGGGGATATGCGACGAGCGATCGCTCTCAACAAGCGGGAGTGCGGGCTCGTCTGGTACAAGAGATCGCCAGAAACTCTTCATCCCCCGTGTCAGACGGTAGCACAGGTGTTGCACTTGTGGGTACCGGCGGCGGCAGCCGAGAGAAGCTCTACCGTGTGCGCACGGCTCAAGCAGCGGCCCCTGGCCAACTGCCCCGAGTGCGTCGCAGCAATACCGAATATCTGGTGCCTTACGAGCAGCTGTCTCGTAAGCTCCAGCAAATCAACCGTGCCGGTGGTCGGGTAACAAGCGTTACCGAGGCTTAAACCAGCACTCAAATCGGCAAACTGCCTCGGCGGAGCCTGAGACTTTTTACGGAAAGGTCTTATCGCTCTTCCGGGTCAGTTTGCGTATCCTGTTGTTTATGGAGGATGAATCCTATGCCGATTACTACGGCAGCATCCCGCTTGGGAACCGTTCCTTTTGAGGAAACGGGAAGGGTTGAATTACGCTCTAACTGGTCTGATGATGACGCCGAATTTGTCATCCGGGCAGTTTATCGTCACTTGCTCGGCAATGACTATCTCATGAAGTCTGAGCGCCTAACCAGTGCTGAGTCATTGTTGCGCAATGGTTATATTTCGGTGCGCGAATTTGTGCGGGCCGTCGCTAAGTCTGACTTGTATAAAACCAAGTTTTTTCATAACAGCTTTCAAACGCGCGTGATTGAGCTGCAGTTTAAGCATTTGCTGGGCCGCGCTCCTTACAACGAGTTGGAAGTGATTGAGCACCTCGATCGCTATGAGAACGAAGGCTACGACGCCGATGTCGATTCCTTCATCGATAGCGAAGAATATGCGGCTAACTTTGGCGAAAATGTGGTGCCCTATTACCGCAGCTTCGTCTATCAGGCGGGGCAGCAGAGCAAGGGCTTTACGCGCATGTTCCAGCTGTATCGTGGTTACGCCACGAGCGATCGCGCCCAAATGGGTGGCGGTTTATCAAAGCTCGCCGAAGAGTTGGGCCGCAACCAATCCTCTTCGATCAAGCCGCCCAGTTCGGTCGGGTCTTCTACCACCCGTAAAGGCAGCGTTACCCCCAAGCAAGCCTTGGGCGGCACGACTCCCTTTGGCGGTCAAGATAGCAAAATGTATCGCGTCGAAGTTGTGGGCATGGCCGGGCCAGGGTATCCCCGCATCCGCCGCACCAACACAGCTTTCTTGGTGCCCTACGAGCAGCTCTCTAGCAAACTCCAGCAGATCAACCGCATGGGGGGTCGGGTGTCGAGCGTGACCGCCGCTAGCCGGTAGTTGATTGCCGGTTACCCTGAAAATCAGGGTGGGCTATGTCCGCCCTGATTTGTGACTTAATTCCACTGTTTAGTACTGAGAAGAACAGCTTGCAGCGAACTCCTTAACTTACAGTGGAGATGCTGTTTTATTGCGTAGGAGATATCTCGACATGATGGGTCAACATGCCTTCGGGACTGCGACCGCTTCCCCATCTAAGGGGCGCATGTTTTTGTACGAAGTGACAGGCATGCGCCAAAATCAAGAAACTGACAAGAATGGCTATCCCATTCGTCAGAGCGGCAGCACTTTCATCAAAGTGCCCTACAGCCGCATGAACCAAGAGATGCAGCGCATCACTCGTATGGGTGGTGAAATTGTCAGCATCAAGCCATTAACTGGCGAATAGGTAACGGTTGGTGACCTACACCAATCTTTACTAACTCACCCTTTGGGGTTCTCAATCTTATTTTTGAGACGCCATTATGGGGATCTAGGGAGCCGAAAAACCAGTGTACAAACACCGTTTTCTCGGATTCTTTGAATTCCATAAGGGCGTCTCTTTATTTTGTCTTTAACTGCCTTTTTCTCTGATGACGGATATTGAAATCACAAGCGAATCGCTGACTAAAGAAGAGGCGATCGCCAACCTGCAGCAAACCGCTGACCCCAGCTTGCGATATTACGCAGCTTGGTGGCTCGGACGCTTTCGCGTCAGTGAGCCCATCGTGATTCAAGCATTAGAAGCCGCCCTCGAAGATACTGACAGTCGCTCGCCCGATGGGGGCTATCCGCTACGGCGCAACGCTGCCCGCGCCCTGGGTAAATTGGGTAACCCCCGTGTGGTGCCAGCCTTGACCCGTTGCCTCGGCAGCGACGATTATTATGTGCGCGAGGCGGCGGCCCAAGCCTTGGCCGAACTGGGCGACGTGCAATGTGCGCCGCAGCTATTAGCGCTACTAGCCGGGGGAATTGAAGTCGCGACTCAGGTGCCGGGCAAGCCGCATCTCACCCAACCGTATGCCGCCATCATTGAGGCGCTGGGCATGTTGCAGGTCACAGATGCTGTCTCTTTAATTGCACCTTTCGTTGAGCATGATTTTGCCACCGTCAAAAATGCGGCGGCCCGGGCCCTCTATCAACTCACCGGCAATACTCAGTATGCCGATCGTTTGATCACGACGTTGCAAGGCCACAGCCTGCAATTACGCCGCTCGGCCCTGATGGATTTGGGGGCCATTGGCTATTTGCCCGCGGCGGAAGCGATCGCCGCCGCCCTGACGGAAAATAGCTTGAAACTGATTGCCATGAAGGGACTCATGGATAATCATCTACCCTCAGATCAGGCGACTCCGCCGGAGCTGACACCCCGCGCGATTGAAGTGATGCAGCTCATGGACGGATTGCTTTAATTTGAGGTCTGCCGCCGCCGTCGGGGGAGCGCCTCCTGGCATATCCAGAAAATTCCAGATCGTTAACGGCTGCACCCTCAGCTCTACCCTTTCCATTCTCCACTCATCATCCCCATGCTTGTGACCGATTCCGCGAACGTTCAATCTTTAATTGATGCTGTTGACACGGCTGACTCTGCCACTGCATTGATTGGGGCGGTGCGATCGCTGGCGGCAGCCCAATCGCCAGCAGCCGTGACGACGCTGATCACTGTCCTCGGGTTCAATAATCCGGGGGCGGCAGTGGCGGCAGTGGATGGCTTAGTCGCCTTGGGTCAAGCTGCCGTTCCGGCTTTGCTAGAGCAGCTAGACGGGTATAACTACGGAGCCAGAGCCTGGGCCATCCGAGCCTTGTCAATGATTGGTGATCCCCGTGCCCTTGACGTGTTGATCGAAACAGCGCGGGGGGATTTTGCCCTCAGTGTGCGGCGAGCTGCCGCTAAGGGGCTGGGCGGCATTGATTGGGACGGGTTACCCGATGAGCGTCGAATCCCGGCACAGACCTTAGCGATCGACACGTTGCTAGGTGCTTTGAACGATCCAGAATGGGTGGTGCGTTATGCCGCGATCGTGGGGCTCTCCGGTCTGCTAGCAGTGCGGCCTCAGCCGGATGCAGCGGTGGAGAATGTCAGAGACCGACTGGCTAGTTGCAGCCGTGACGATGCCGAAGTTGTGGTGCGGGCTCGTGCCCAAATGGCGTTGATGCCGCAGTGACGTGAGGCCATCACCCCGGTGTGAGCAGGAGGTACTGCTGTCGTTGCAGCGATCGCACATCATCTAATGTGCAGTCTACCGTCGCCAAAATATCCTCGACCGTTTGTTGGCCAGCGGCTTTACCCGAGGCCACGAGAAACTCCCAGGGAGCTTGCTCCAGCGTCACCAGCTGGTAGTCCTGGTTGAAAAATTGGGGACTGTGTTGCCAACTTTCCAAACAGGGGCTCGGCTCAGGAATGGCCTTCAGCAAGGTGGCGTCGTCTTGCCAAGTTTGTTTGAGTAACGGGGGCCGCGCCAAAAAGAATTCGTAGTGGGTGACATTACCGGGGTCGAGCAGTTCGATCAGCCGATACCGCTCGCGATCGCTCAATCCCTGCGCCCGTTCCATCAGCTCCGGGGCACTGCCGACCAGGCGACTCAGATCCCAGGCCTGGGGGTTCGACAAGCCCACAAACTCCAAGCCAGACGCATCAATCAGATCAAACACAGTATTGATGTTGTAGTCGATTTCCTGAGGATGAACGTACATATCGGCAAAGCATTCATCCCGCTGATTTTCCAACGACCACCGCTCTTGCTCCCGCTGGCGGAGGCGATTATTTTCCGGTAAGTTGGCGAAAATCTGGCGACCGATCGCCACCCCATCGGTATAGTCGCCTTGGCGATCGCCTTGCAGCAGCGCGATCGCCTCCTGCATTAGCTTGATCTCCCAGCGGCCCAACTCCCCATAGACAAATACATGGAGCAAACCACCGGGAGCCAGCTTTTTCGCTAATGCCTGAATGCCGCCGACGGGATCGGGCGTGTGGTGCAGCACCCCGACGCAGTTGATCAGGTCAAATTCTCCCGCTAGTTGCTCCGCATCAAACAAGCTCAGGTGATGGAACTCGGCCCGCGTGGCTCCCGATTTTTGGCAGCGTTCTTTCGCGACGGCTAGCGCTCCGGCACTCAGATCGATGCCCGTCACCGCCGCCTCGGGGTTGAGATGCACCAAATATTCCGTACCGACGCCCGTGCCGCAACCCGCATCCAGAATGCGCACGTCTTCGCGGGGCGGTTTTTGTCCGGTGCAAAACGCATAGGCCGTGAGCCAGTTCCAGCGCCAGTTGTAGCCGGGGGGCGGTTCGTCTAACAGCGGTTCTGGCGGGAAAGGGTAGGTGTCGTAGAGTTTGGCAACGGCGGCACTGATTTGCTGGGAGTCTGACATGGATTGGCAATTCCTGGTGACGTGGCCTGTGGCCTGGAAGGATGTCGCGGGTTTTCGCCCCGCTCGCCCGGCGTGGCAGCCCCTGACAAATTTATCAGACGGTGACGACTGATACCGTCAGTTTACAAAGCTTCAGGCGTTACTCTGGCGGGGGCAACTGCGGTTTCGCGCTGCCGGTTGGGAGCGGTGTCATTAACGGGGCTGGACGCGATCGCCCCCATCGACCGATTCGGGATAAGCAATCTCGGTATCACCTGCTGTAAGGCCAATGGTCACTTCTGCGATCATGCTGGACGATACGGCTACACTATTTTCGGACAATGCGGGAGTAGGCCGAACAGGAAGGTGATGTCGTGCGCATGCTCAAAGAACTCGACATTCTGCCCGAACAATTGCTGGCTGAGACCGCAGAGCTGGACGATAATATTCGTGCCTAGGCGAATAAATATCACGCAGCGGGCGGGCCATCGACGGTGCTGCAAATGACGATGAACTATTAAGACGCGATCGCCAAGACTACTGATAGTTGATGATGGTCTTATCAGCTAGCTGGTCGCGCCTCATCTGATAGTCGGCTACTGCATCTGGTAAACGTTCCACTCTTGAATATTGAGCGGATTTAAAACGTTAGTAGCCTTTTCCACTTGTGTTTGAGTGCCTTCTAACATCAGCAAAAACTGACCATCGGTAACCCGATCTTGGTAGAGTTTGGCTTGTTTTTCCGGCACTCCCCAGCCGGCTAAGCCACCAATCAGGCCACCGCCCGCTGCGCCAGCAACCCCGCCGATGACTGCGGTGGCAAGGGCATTAGCAGCCACTGTGCCAAACAGCAAGACTTGACCAGCCCCAGGCAATAAAGCTAACGCCGTCGTCGCGACGCCTAACGCCTCTAGAGCCCCGAGCACAGCCCCGCCCACTCCGCCGACTGCGGCCCCAGTGCGAGCGGCAGCACCTGACTTATTGCCAACTGTTTCTTGAACCTGAACGCCTGACATAGGGGCATCGTTTTCTTGATCTTGCTTGGCTACGACAGACATTTGCTGTAGCGGAAAGCTATTGGCCTGTAAGGCGTCGATGGCAGCTTCTAACTGGGCTTTAGAGGCAAAAACGCCGACTGCATGTTGAATTGATTCGTGACCTTTCATGGGCATTGATATATTTAATTCATCCTTTTCAATCTCATTGATTAGGTATTTTTCCGCATCCCTCTAACAAAGGATTCTGAGCGATCGCGCCCGCAACTATCGGGACGTCAGGCCTCCCGTTGCCGGTTCTGGCAGCCCAGGGACATCAATAATCACGTCTCGCAGCATCTGCATCTGCACCTGCTGCATCCCCGGAATGGCTTGGTTGCGATCGCGCAAATGTTCCGGTGCCCGCTGGAGCTGCACAAATACATCCGCAAAGCGGTACTGCTCGTCATAGCTCTGCTGGGTCAGTTTGAAAGAATCGTACGCACTCAGCATCGCCACCACCTGGCCCCGCAGACGCAGGAGGTCGCGGATGAGCTTGCGATCGAGGGCGGTCATGGAGGCGTGGATGGAGATATGGGGCGGTGAGGGTGAGAATCGACGGGGCGATGGCGGAGGGAGAGGCAGTCATTTTTTCGTGTTAGGAACCTGGGGGGATGCTGATTGCCGGGATAAAAGAAATTCATCCCAGTCTCCGTTATGCGACGGCTGTTAGCCCCCGTGGAAAAGTCCCGATCAGCCCGATGATTAATCTCCTGAGAACTCGAAAAAACGCCTGATTTCTCGGCGCGACGGCAGCGCGCCAGGATGAGTGCAGGGGCCGGGAACTATGCTGAAAACCCTGGAGCCGCTTCCGGAATGCCCGGTGGCTGATTTGTAGACTGATACCTGAAGCAAACTGACGCTTTACCGTGCCATGAGGTTATCAACCATGCTTAACTTTCCCTCCCTGCTCCGCTACGGGCGATCGCTGCGCTGGCTGGGGTTACTGCTCGCAACTGGTTTCAGCGTGGTGAGCCTGTCCCTGGGGTCGGCGAGTGCGCAAGACAGTAACCGCAATCCGGGGAGTGATTCGGCCTTCTGCGTTGCCGATACCGAGCCGCTATCCGAGCCGGTGCAGGGGCGCAGCTACGGCGACCCACACATCAATACCTACGATGGGCTGCACTACAGCTTTCAGCTGGTGGGCGAATTCATCTTGACCCAAGCCGAGGATGCGGGCTTTGAAGTGCAAGCCCGGCAGAAAGCCGTGGCGGGTCGAAGTGGCGTTTCGTTAAATTCGGCGGTCGCCATGCGCGTGTGTGGTCATCGGGTCGCGATCTACGCTCAGGATATTCCCAATGGCGGCTCCACACCCGTGTGGATTGACGGCATTCCCAGCCCCTTTGAAGTGGACGCTTTGCCGCTACCCGGGGGCGGTGAAATTCAGCGCAACGGGGGTGATAATTACGCGATTATTTGGCCCAGCGGCGACCAAGTCATCATTCGCTCCATTCGCGCCGGGGGAGACACCTTTCTCAATATCATGCCGACCTTGCGCCGCGCTCAACCCGCTGACTGGGAGGGCCTATTGGGTAATTTCAATGGCTCGACTGACGATGATTTAATGGGCCGCGGTGGCTCCATTGTGCCCGCTCAGTCCACCTATAGTTTGGCGACCAATGTGATTGACCGAGCGCTCCCGGCAGTGATCCCCGTTCGCACGATCGAAGATAGCTATTTTGACATGCTGTACCGACAGTTTGGCGATAGTTGGCGCATCCAGCCGTCCGAGTCGCTGTTTGATTATCCTTTGGGACAGTCCACCGCTGATTTCACCGATACCGCCTTCCCCCGCCAATTGGTGACGTTGAATGGCGTGGCCCCGGCCCGGATTGACGCGGCGTTAACGACCTGCCAAGACGCCGGAGTCGATGAGGCGTTGTTGGATGGTTGCGTTTTTGATGTGGCGGCAACGGGTGACAACAGCTTTGCCAATGCGGCGGCGAATGCGATCGCCAACGCGGTGGTACAAGAGCTCACCGATCGCGTCATTGATGAAGTGCTGGACAGTCTGCCGATCCCCAGATTCCCGTTCTAGAAGAAGCTAGCCGCGCTCGACGGGGCTGGCGCAGCATCCACATTGAAGTCGCTGCGCCCAATTAACGGCGAACCAATCGCTGCTTTCGACTCCGCTCAATCAGCTAGGTTGCCTGCAAGGTCAACCGTTGAGGGTTGAGCGGAGTCGAAACCCGTCTACGAATAATGGTGCCTGTCCACTTACCAGGCCCCGTCCCCCTATCCCTTGAAAATTCCCCAGCGCTATGGCTAGGGGCGATTGGGGGCAAAACAAGGGCATGACAGCAATAATCGGGAAGAGTCAGACATAAGCCGGGTTCTGTTCTCTCAGACGAGCTGAGAGGGCGATTATCTATCTGGGACGGCTGTTACCAACCGCCTCTTGCGGTACACCTACAGCGAGACAGGAAAAAGACCAACCCTTGTCTCTGCGACCTTGCTCCCGACCGGGGTTTACCGAGCCAGCACCTCTCGATGCTGCTGGTGCGCTCTTACCGCACCTTTGCACCCTTACCTGTGAGCGATCGCTCCATCGGCGGTATGTTTCTGTGGCACTATCCTCACGGTCACCCGCACTGGGCGTTACCCAGCAAGTCTGGTCTTTCGGGAGCCCGGACTTTCCTCGGGCCAGCCATGCCAACCCGTAATCGCCTCGCTAGCTCTTCCCTATCCTTAGTCTAGAAGCAATCTCAGCGTTCAGAAAGCCGGACTTAGGAGACACTGTCAGCAATTTTCGCCGGCGAGCCCGTTGTCGCAATAGTCTGTCACGGGGGCCGGGATTTCCGATCGGTTTATTGCAAGTGACTGCCATTAAGGCTATGATTCCATAGAAGAATTACTCTCAGCTGTCTCGGTTGTCTGAGGTGGCCGAGGGTCCTAAGCCTTGGAGCATATCAGGTTAGTGCAGTTGGTTTTCCCTTTTCAGGCCAAGCGATCGGTCGTCATTTCCGCCACAGTCGTTGCGCTTTCCGCGATCGCCCATAGCGCCATCTTCTGGGTGCCAATGCCCCAACCCCAAGCCACAGAATCGGTGGCGACAGGCACCGGGCCGGACGAATCAGCCCCACATGACGAGATTGACGTGGTGATGTTGCCACAGTCCGAACCTCCCCCACCGCCGCCGGAATCAACGACCGAGGCAGCGCCTTCGCCCCCGTCTCAGCGAGCAGCATCCCCCGCGCCTGCCCCCTTGTTGCCAACAGATGTCATCGTGGAGCCCGTCGCGCCGCCCCCAACGGCGGCTAACTTGCCCCCGCAACCGATTGATCCACCCGCGATCGAAGACCTACCCGTAGCGGACGGGGATAACACTCCAGCCTTTGCCCCACCCACCCATGACGGTCCTTTGTTGAGTTATGGTGAGCAATTTCCCCATTTTGAGGGAGCTACGAGTGGCTGTTTGGGCCTGGGGGAATGCCGCCAAGTGACGGGGGTCGGGACCTATCGTGAGGTCGCGGATTCGCTCATTGCTGGGTTGGAAAACCAAGGTTACGGGGTCGATCTGCGGGATGACCTTGAAGATACCGGGCGCAATGTGTACGAACTGACCCCGCCCGGTGACGGGGCGGCGAAGCAATTTTTGCTCGTGTTTCAGGGCGCAGAGATTGGCTCCGCGATTTATGTCATGAGTCCAGAAATTATGACCCTTGACCAGTTAAAGTCCCTCGCGGCGCAGGTGGCAGATCCTCGTCAAGCGGTGTGATATGGCTGATCTGACGATTCCTAAAATGCGGGGACGGTCTGCTCAGCGACCCCGGTCATCACTGCGGGTATCGGGGTGGTCGCTGGGGGTTTTGCTGATTGCGCTATTGATTTCGACGCCGCTGCTCTCTGTCCTGTTTAGCGCCCTCTATGCGGGTGAAGAGTCTACGGGCGAAGTCTGGCAGCACCTCGCGTCCACAGTGCTGCCGAGCTACATCTTCAATTCCCTAGGGCTGATGGTAGGCGTGGGCCTTGGCGTGCTGATATTGGGCGTCAGTACCGCCTGGTTAGTGACCATGTGTCGTTTTCCGGGCAGCCGCATTTTTGAATGGGCGCTGTTGTTGCCGCTGGCCGCCCCCTCCTATCTGCTGGCCTATACGTACACCGATTTTTTGGAGTATTACGGCCCGGTGCAAATGGGGTTGCGAACCTTGTTTGGTTGGGAAAGCGCCAATGATTATTGGTTTCCCAATGTGCGATCGCTGCCAGGGGCGATCGTCCTGTTCAGCCTGGTGCTGTATCCCTACGTTTACATGTTGGCGCGGGTAGCCTTTCAGGAACAGTCACTGTGCACGCTGGAAGCCAGTCGCTCACTCGGGTGCAATCCCTGGCGGAGCTTCCGTACGGTGGCGCTGCCGTTGGCTCGTCCGGCGATCGCGGCCGGGACGGCCCTCGCGCTGATGGAAACCTTGAACGACTTTGGCACCGTGGAATATTTCAGCGTACCCACCTTTACCACGGGCATCTATCGCACCTGGTTTGGCATGGGAGAACGACTCGCGGCTACCCAACTCGCCAGTGTGTTGCTGCTCTTCATTGCCGTCCTGATCGTGTTGGAACGGTTTTCGCGGCGACAGGCCCGGTATTACCAAGGGTCAGGCAGTCAGTCCAGTGTGTCGCAGTTTCAACTGAGGGGAGTGCGGGCGATCGCGGCAATGTTGACCTGTACGCTGCCCATTGCCCTGGGGCTGCTGCTGCCCGCTGCCCTGCTGGCATGGATGACCCTCACGAATTGGCAGAAATCGCTCAATCGCGAATTTTTGGAACTGGCCAGTCACAGTCTGGTTTTGGCGGGGGTGACGGCCGGGTTAGGCATTGTGCTGGCCTTGATTTTGGCTTATGGAGCCCGGCTGCAACCGGGACCAGGCGTGCGGTTTGGGGTGCAGGTGGCAGCTTTAGGCTATGCCGTACCGGGGGCGGTGATTGCCGTCGGCATTCTTGTGCCCGTCGGTCGGTTAGATAACGCCATTGCCCACCTGGCAGACCAGTGGTTAGGGATTTCCACTGGCCTGCTGTTGAGCGGCACGGTGGCGGCGCTGGTGTTTGCTTATTTGGTCAGATTTTTGGCGATCGCCATCAGCACCGTACAAGCTGGACTCACGAAAATTCGCCCGACCCTGGACGACGCCTCCCGCTGTCTGGGCAACACCCCCACGCAAACCTTGACCCAGATACACGCCCCGTTGCTCAGCGGCAGTTTGCTCACGGCAGCGGTGCTGGTGTTTGTAGATGTGATGAAAGAACTGCCCGCCACCATGGTGATTCGCCCGTTCAACTTCGACACGCTGGCAGTGCGAGTATTTCAATACGCCTCGGACGAGCGGTTGGTGGATGCGGCCGCTCCGGCTCTCGCCATTCTCGTGGTCGGCATCGTGCCGGTGATTTTGCTCAGCTACCGCATCACCCGAAGTCGCCGCTATACGGATGCAGACTAGCGGGTTCGTTTACCAGGGCATTCCATAACTTTGCCATGGGCCTTGTTCGCCATAAAGTTTCCAACACCTCATTCACGACTCATACGGTTTTAGGCTTGCCATGTCCCGTATGCACATTCGGCTTATGGCAGTACATAGCCCAACAAGCTTCAAAGAATATCAGCTCTGATGTGGGACATTTCAAAACTAAATTGGGATGAAATAGCCCTACCTCACGAAGTACTTTCCCCAGCATCATCAGTATCTGTTGCACTTCAAATTTGAATTGGCGCATTATCGATCAGCATCCTTGATAAAGGCTCAAAAATCTAAGCAGTCATTCCCATTTTTCGTAACCAACGATAATGAGATAATAATCCTGACCGAAAAGAACGATGCTGGTTATATCTCACTCCATATTCTCGACAAGTCTGCTCCACGACTTTAGAAATTTCAGGATAGTTGACATGGCAGATATTAGGAAATAAATGGTGCTCGACCTGAAAATTCAAACCACCCAGAAGCCATGTCATTACATGGTTATTTCGAGAGAAGTTTACTGTTGTTTCGATCTGATGCACTGCCCACTCTTTCTCAATGAGATTCAACTCGACAATTGGTGATGGAAAATCGGCGGCTTCGACCACATGCGCTAGTTGAAATACTACGCTCAGCACTAGCCCTAAGGTAATAGCGACTAATCCATAGCTGGCTAAAACTTGCCATAGCGTGTGAACGGATAATGGAATCGCAAAGGCAAGCACGAAGAATACTAGTTTACCGCCCAAAAATATGGCTAGATTGCTGGATTTAGGACGTGGATAGCGGCGATCGCCAATTTTGCCCGAGATCAGAGAATAAAAATCGTCATAGAAATGCCACTTAATCGCTAACAATCCATACAGCAACCACAAATAATAGTGTTGCCAACGGTGGAAGGCGAAGTGCGAATGAGAAGGAGCAAGTCGCCCAAAAATCCCCACATTCAGATCCATGTCATGATCAGCAATGTTGGTATAGGTATGATGGAAGAAATTGTGCTTCCAATGCCAAATATAAGAACTACCGCCAATCAGATCTAAACTCATTGCCATGAGCTGATTCACCCATCGCACATCAGAATAGGCGTGATGGGCACCATCATGTTGAATCCCAAAACCAATGCTTGCTGTAACGGCACCAAGCATGATGCACAAAGGAATGACCTGCCACCAGGTCTGAGCAACCCAAACTAATAGAGCATATAACCCGAAAAAACTCAGCAACAAGATAATGGTTTTTGCATACATTTGCGGACAATCCCGCACCTTGCGATCTGGATTTTGAAAAAAATCGTCAACCCTTCGTCTTAATTCCGTCTGAAACCCACTATTCTTAGTAAACTTTATTTTTTTTGCAACCTCTTCTCCAAGAACCACAGACTGATGAGATTTATCGACTTGCATCTTTTACTGTACCTAGCTCTCAACTATTGATATCTTGAGTCAGCGTCCAAGCATCTCTTCTCCCTAAATTATTTAAGCAAACGCGACGTCACAACATGGCATTGATCTGTTTTAGAAGCTTACGCTCGAGTGCATATCATCCGGTTTCAGTTTTGAAATGCCACAGATGAAAATCTGGCTATCGCCAGTTAGACATTACCTATCGGGACTCTGCTCCCAATTCCGATGTGTGGTATTCCAAAACCAAATTGGTATCACCCAGCCAGTCACTGTCCTCAGTCGAAATGTTACTTTCCCGCTAATCCCTCAGGCTCTAGCGCAAGTAAAAAATCGGGAATCTCTAAAACGTGCCAATACACCAGGGCAGTGACGATAACGGTATACAGCGTCGAACTCCCAAACCCAATCAGCAAATCTCGTTGAGGATGCCGCCGCTCGTCGGCCAAGAAGATATCCGTGGCGCCAAACTGCATCATGACCATTCCCAAAACGTTCGATAGCCAATAGCCCGCGAGCGTACCGGGCACAAACCAACTGGGGTGCAGCCAGCTAATCGCATAGCCGACCACGATCGCGATCGGCAGATTAAAAAACACATCATTCCACCAGGACAGGGGCGACAGCATATAGCCGACGCCAACGAGCAGACCCCCACGCAAGTTTTGTTTGAGCGACTTCATCGCGATCGCGGTTCCGGTTTTCCTTAGTTACCTTACCAATTGGTTGGCCACAGCGGAGATGCTTCAGGCGATGACCGACATTCATTCAACAACGGCGAAATCAGACCACATTCAAAAAGGGACTGGGTGAACCAGTCCCTTTTCTGCAAAAGCTTTATCGGAGTTCTGTGGGCTAAATGCCTTCTTCGTCCACGGTGATTTCTTCAGTGGCTTCAGGCGTCGTTCCCCCCTGCTGCTGCAACGCCTCTTGTCGACGCTGCAAAAAGTCTTGGGCCTCATCGCCCAACACCCGATTTTGGTACTCAAAAAACTCTTGGGCGTTCATGCTAGGGGCGGCCATGGCATCGAGAATGAGGTCGTAGGGACTGGAGGAGTCGCCAAAGAGATCTGCGCCGTTATCATCCGTACCGACGCTGCCAAACGCTTCAGCATCAGCAGTTTGAGCCGAGGCGTGGCCCATGACGATACCGCCACCAAAGGCCAGCAAAGAGCCAGCGACCAAGCCTGTCAGAATTTGTTTCATCGAAAACATCATGGTTCACTCCTACAACACCAGCGGTGCAATGCGGTACGACCTACGCCCTACCTTAACAAAGAATTTTGTCGGGCGATCGCCCGCCTTATGCGATTCTACGACGTAGCAAAGGCTGGATAAGTGCCAGCGACATACCGCAAAAGCCGATTAACACTGCCAGCGCCACCGCCATGGTGACGCCGCCAAAGGGCGCATTCATGACGACGCTACCGAGGCCCCAGTTGCCTGGGTGCAAATAGATATACCGAATCGGCTCGATCGCATAACTGAGCGGGTTCAAGCTAGCCACCACCTGCAACCACGGTGGCATAAAGGAAAGCGGCACCAACGCCGTGCTGGAAAACAGCAGCGGTAGGTTGGTCACAAAGATCACGGCAATCAACTCGATGTGTCCCGGTAGGGCAAAGGACAAACCGAGGCTCAACGCCGTGACGCCCAACACCAGGGTCAGCACAATGAGCACCACCAACGCCAACCCAGCGGGATCGGGCAGGCCCGCCCCCAGAACCGCACTCAAGCCAATAATCGCCGCCGTTTGCACCATGCTCATGGCGGCAATAAAGATGGCTGACGCCGCCACAATGGAGTAGCGAGAAGCCAACGGGGCGACTAAGAACCGATTCAAAAAGCCAAACTCCCGGTCAAACATGACGGGCAGACCGGCATTCAACGCGCCGCCAAACGCGGTAAATACGATGATGCCAGCGCCCAAAAACTGCCCATAGTTGCGACTCTCGCCGAACAAGCCCTCGGGCACATTTTGAAACAAGGCCCCAAACAGAATCAGCCACATGACGGGTTGCACGACGCCCGCCACCAAGGTGGACGGGCGGCGCTGGAGCTGAATGAACAGCCGCCGCGTCATAGCACCCGTCTCTTGCCAAAACTCGGGAGAAAATAAGCCAGGAGTCGCCGTCGGGGCCTCATCGCGGCGCTGCGCCTTCCACTGCCGCAATTCGGGATTATCCAGCGACGATTGGGGTTTAGGGGTCAGAGTGGTGCTCATAGGAGTCTCTAAAACTTGGGGTGAAGTCGTCGATTGTCAATACTGTCCGCCATCTGCCTGTATCTTAGCGGGGCGTTAGCGGCCAGGGGCGAGATCGTTAGCTGCCTTTCATGGCCTGTTTGCGTTCCGCTTTGAGGTCACGGCGGCCGGCGGCGGCAATTTCGGCATCCATCAGGGTGCGGCCCGTAGCGGCCAGATACACATCATCCAAACTGGGCCGCGACTGAGAAATGCCAAACATGGGTAAGCTGGCCTCTTTCAACGCCTGCTGCACGGTCATCAAGGCATCGGATTGGGCGGTGACGACCAGATTCAGGGAGTTACCCTGGGCTTCGTTGACGATCACCTCTTCCACGCAAGAGAGGTCCTGCAGCAGGGTTTTGGCCTGGTCGGCTTCCGCATCGGGGGTGAATTCGCGAATGCGCAGGGTAATGCGATCGCCCCCCACCCGGTCTTTCAACTCACTCGGGGTACCGACGGCAATGACTTTGCCCTGGTCGATAATGGCGACGCGATCGGATAAGGCGTCCACCTCTTCTAAATAATGGCTGGTGAGCAGAACGGTGGTGCCCGCCTCGCGCAACTGGCGTAAAAATTGCCAAACTGCCGAACGGGTTTCGATATCCAACCCGACGGTGGGTTCGTCCAGCACGAGCACATCGGGCTGATGGAGCAGCCCCATGGCTAAATCCAACCGCTTTTTCAGACCACCGGAGTAGGTGCCCGACTTTTTATCGGCCCAGTCGGTCAGCTCTAGCAGGTCGATCATTTGCGCAATGCGATCGCGGGCCACTTTGGCCGGCATATGATATAGCGCTGCTTGCAGTTGCAGCAGTTCGCGCCCGGTCAACACCTTATCCAACGCCACATCTTGAGCGATGTAGCCCAGCCGTTGACGGGCCAAAGGTGGGTTGTCGAGCACCGAGTCGCCACTGATTTCGACCTTGCCCGCATCGGGAGTGCTCAACGTGCAGAGGCAACGAATGGTCGTGGTTTTACCCGCACCGTTCGGCCCTAGCAACCCGAAGATTTCTCCGGGCTCGATGGTGAACGAGACGTCCCTGACGGCTGCGACATCGCCGTAGCACTTTTTTAATCCTTCGACTAACACCGCTGGCGGCATAGGCTCACCCATTGGTTCCACTGCAAGGTTACGTTACACAGCCTATTCTACCGAAGTCAGCCGTTCTGTTTCAGCGTTGACGGCACCAGTCAGGAGCGCTCAAGGTCGCGAAAGCCAAGCGGCCAAGGATTCGCCCCCCCTGATTGGAACATCATGAATGGTTGAGGTGGTCGGGCTAACCACTCCAGCGTTGCCCAACCGCAGGGGTGAGCGCTACCAGTGTCGCTGCCGCGCCATGGACAACTTTACACATTCAGCAAAGCGACCCTTGAGCCCTCCCAATAGGATTTATGCTGAGTTGAGCACTCAACAGATCATGTAAGACGAATGAACGATCGCGCTACCCCTGTTTTTTCCTCCGCATCCCAGTCTGCGGGGTGATCGTCGGCGAATTAACTTGAGCAGGAGACAGGGAGATGCATATCTATAAAACGGCAGAACCCTACGATGCGATCGTGGTGGGATCGGGGGCCAACGGCGGCGTTGCGGCCAAAGAATTGGGCGAGCGCGGCTTGCGGGTGCTCGTGCTGGAAGCGGGGCGGGATATTGATCCCCAGCGCGATCCCCATCATCCCGTTCGCGATACGGCGCGGCGGGTCATCAACATTGCGAGCCAAAAGCACACCCACCAGGCGACCCACCCCGGCTATTGGAAGGCGAATCCCGACTTTTTTGTGGATGAGCGGGAGCACCCCTACACCACTCCCGAGCACAAACCGTTTTATTGGATTCGGGGACGGCAGGTCGGGGGGCGCAGCCACACCTGGGGTGGCATCACCCTACGACTGTCGGACTATGAATTCAAAGCGGCGCAGCGGGACGGATTTGGGGAAGACTGGCCGATCGCCCAGGCCGACCTCGCGCCTTACTACAGCCAGTTGGAGAAATATTTTCAAGTGCAGGGCCAGCGCGATGGGCTGTCGCAGTTGCCCGATGGCGATTATCGCCCCCCCGCCCCGTTCACCCCTGCCGAAGCCGACTTACAAAGTCTGGTCAGTCAACACTGGGCCGATCGCCAACTGATCCACTCGCGCGGCTTTGCCCTCCATCATCCGACCCCCGAACAGCCCTGGTCACGGGCGGCAAGTCCCGGCTCCTCGCTGAAAACTGCCCTGGCCACGGGCAATGTGGAGCTGCGGCCCAATGCGATCGTCAGTCACCTGACGTTTGATGCTGACAGTCATCACGCCAGCGGGGTCGCCTTCATTGACCGCCTGACCCATGAGACCCATGAAGTGCGGGGACGGGTGGTGATGCTCTGTGCCTCCGCGATCGAGACGGTGCGAATTTTGCTGCATTCCACCGCTGAGCATCAGCCCCACGGCTTGGCGAACGACGCGGATCTGCTGGGGCGCTACCTGATGGATCATATTTCCGCAACGCAGTTTTTCTGGTTGCCGGGGGTGCCCATGCCACCGGAGCCGTTGCCCCTCTCGGGCAGTGAAAGCTTTTTTATCCCGCGCTTTTGCAATTTGGACAACTCGCAAAGTGAGTCATTTTTGCGAGGCTATGGTCTGTGGGGCGGCATCCAGCGCATTGCGGTGCCTTCTGTTTTACAGAAAGTGGGCGAAGGGGCGATCGGCTTTATGATCGGCCATGGCGAAGTGCTGCCCCAGGCCGAAAATCGCGTTAGCCTCAGCCCCGATGTCGTAGACGCTTGGGGCATTCCCGCCGCTCATATCGACTGTGCCTGGTCGGATAACGAGCAGCAAATGGTGGCCCACATGCGGCAAGAAATTCAGGCCACGGTGGAGGCGGCTGGGGGGCAGTGCTATGCGCTGACGGACCTGTATCACATGCCCGCCGTGGCCCCGTTGATGCGGCGGGTGGAGAAAAGCCTTACCCCCGCTGGCCCCCCCGGCTACTACATCCACGAAGTCGGCGGCGCGCGCATGGGCACCTCGCCCCAAAACTCGGTGGTGAATGCCGATAACCAATGTTGGGAAGCGCCGAACGTGCTGGTCACCGACGGCGCCTGTTGGACCTCGTCGGGGTGGCAGAGTCCCACCCTGACGGAAATGGCGATCACGGCGCGGGCCTGCGATCGCGTCACCCAAAAGCTCCGCCACGGGTTGGCCCTACAACTGGCTGGCTGAAACCCTGCCCTGATGACCGATTTCAGACGCCCTGTGAAGGTGGCTTGGCCCAGAAGTGTTACTGAAAATCCAACAGACTTCAAACGAAGCAGCGCACAGCTACTCAAATTGACTGTGCTATTTTTTCCCTTACCCTTAGCTCAATAGCTTGCGCGCCTGCTCCTGCATCGTGCCCGATACGTATGTCGAAGGTGATATATCTTGAACTTCAACCCTAGTGACTTTGACTCCCCACGGTTCAGTAGCTTCATCAAGAATATCTAACAGTGCTTGATTCAATTCATTCCTACTACCGAAGACGTGCGACAAAGATATTTTGCCGATTTCCGATCTCAATGCCGCGACGACCACCTCACGAATGGCATCACTAACATTTTCAATTTCGTAGTAAGTACGCTCTAGATCCATGATTTTCCAATACACTACAGCGTCGATATCCAACGGAAAGTTGTCATGTGTAGTAATTGAAAGTGGCAGCACATCTAGCATGCGTTCCCGAATACTTTCTTCCCAGACAATCGTGTCTAAAAAAGGAACTATGAAATTTAGACCTGGTCTAAGCTTTCTGTGGTATCGGCCCAAGCGCTCGACTAATGCTTGATTGCTCTGATTGACTATTCTTATAGCACCAACTGTGTAGCCACCAATGACTATGAGGGCTAAGATGGGAAATAGAGAGGGAGCCATGGCCGCATTTGGAGTGGCGTAAAGAAGGATAAAAGCAAAAAAGCCAATGATCACATATGGAATTATCCATTTTTTAAGGAATAACGTATTATTAGTTTTTCTCCGTGAATTTTCTGCTTCCGTATTTTGATCTGCGCTCTTTTTAATGAATTCGATAACTTGAACAAAATTCTTAGTATATCTTTCTGCCCAAACAAAATTATTCTCGTATTTTCTTTTCCAATTAAGTGCTATTTTCAAGTCAAGATCTCTCATGAGGGCAGCCTTTCCTTCTTCATATGCTTGGGCACGATCTGACAAACGTATATAGTCTCGTGCTGCCTCAGCTTCTTCATCCATCCAACTCTGAAGACGGCCCCAAATACGCATGAGGCTTTCTTGTGAAATATCAATGATGGTGTCTTCCTGCAGATCGTTGACTAAAGGTGGCATTAGATACGAAACACCTCGCTCTCGAAAACGATTAATGATCGGAATAAGCTCTGATTTGTTTTTTCTAGTGACTGAACCGAGTTCTGCCACAGAACAAGGGCGACGGATTTCTCGATTATCAACACCACGTTCTGTTAATCTCTTAAAGATTGTTTCAATTATTTTCCGAGATTCCTGATTAGAGAAGCTCAGATAAATTTGATCGGCATGAAGAGAGAGGGCCTGGGCCATGCCGCCGATCTCCTCGTAATGTTCCAGATCCAGCGGGACGTCTGGAGTGTGCTGATCTTCCCAGTGGTCCCAGGTGCGCATGAGGGCATGCTGCAAAATCGGCAACTGATCGGGGTTATCCCCGGTGTCGTTCAGCAACCGATTTACCAGGCGCGGCGTAATGGTCGCGCCGCCCACCGCCACTGGCCCCTCAATGGCTCGCCGCAACTGATCCCGCGTCAGTCGAGGAATCAGATACTGGCTATCGTTCAGGGTTTCCGGCAGGTCACGAAACTGGGCACAGTCGCCCAAAAAGTCCGATCGCATGGTCAGCACCACAAAAATCGGCACCGTCCGCTGGTTCACCGCGGCGAGCAGCAGCTTCACAAAGGCGGCCGCCTCATCTTCCGCCTCTAAGTAATGGCCCCCGGCCGCCGCCTGCGCTTTAAACCGAAACAGTTCCTCAAACTGGTCGACCACGACTAGCAGGCTTTCATCTGGGGCCAGGCGAGCTTGCTGGGTTACCTCCACCAGGCCCAGGCTGCCCCGCCGCAGGGTACTCTCCGTCAGGGCTCGGCGAATCACGGCTTCATCATGAGCTGCTGACACCCCAAACACATCAGGATCGTTCAACGCCGTGGCCAACTTGTACATCGGCGCACTGCCCGGCCGCAACACGGCGATGCGCCAGCTAGAGGTGGCTCCCGGCAAAAAGCCGCTGTAAAGCGAGGGCAGCAACCCCGCCCGCACCAGGGAAGATTTGCCACTGCCAGAGGTGCCGACCACTCCCAAAAAGCGGGTACGATGCAGGCGCCGGATGAGCTCGTCAGACTGCCCTTCGCGGCCAAAAAACAGATGTTCCTCATCCAGTTCAAAGGGCCGCAGACCGGGGAAGGGATTGGTGCGATTAGGTGTGACTACCATCGGTTATACTGACCCTCCGGCATGGCCTAACGAAGCGACAAACTCGGCCAACAGCGTGGGCTGAAAGCCCTGATCGCCAGGAATCATTAACACCTCTGGATCAGAAAACTTTTGCTTGCCGGGGGCCGCCACATACACCGCCTTTGCCAGCAACGGTTTCGAGCGACCGTACAGCGTCTTTTTCAAGGCATTCAGGCGACGCTTGAGCCACAGGGCACTGGCCTCGCCGTAGTAAATTAGCACCGCCTCACACTGCTGAATCAACGCCTCCGAGCGGCTGAGGGTGCCCTGCTCGTAGTCCGGCAGCATCACCTGAAAATGCTGCTCTAACCACTCATACAGCGGCTCAATTGCCGGATTGTCTAGATCGCGCTCATCGCAGTCCAAATAAATCTGCACGCGGCCATCGGGGGCCCGGTCCAGGGGCCGCGCCACCGGCGGCGTCAAGCGGGTATAGATGATATCTTTCAACGCTTCCACATTGGTGCGGATAAAATCGGGGTCGCTCTGGAGTTCGGTCACGAAGTCATCCGGGGTGATGGCATCGGTATCGGGGGGCAGCCACAGCAACCGCGAAAAGTCGGACCGTCCTTGCCCACATTGGGCCGCTAGCGCCACCTGGTCTCGGGTGCGCAGGGTCGCCAACTGGCGATAAATCTGTTCCTGAGTGGGCGACTGCCCCGCCGGTGGCTGACTCGGGTTGGGACTCAGCAGATGCACCGACAAGTGGGCGCGGGTCAGCGCTTCACACACTGTTTGCGCAAACGCCCCCGGCTCACTGGGCAACGGCTGATCCGGCAGCACCTGATGGCCCGCCTGTTCTAACTCCCGCCGAATGCACTCGCGATCGACTTGCAAATCGGGGGTGGTGTCGGCCAGATAAATCACCTTGCGGTCAGCGGGCACCGCTCCCAGCAAAGGTGCCGCCAGGGCCGGCGGCCCGAGCTGAGCATCGAGAATGTCCAGGGTTTGATGAATGTCGTAGGCTAAGTCATTCAACTTGGCGTAAAACTTCCGCTCCTGCTCTGGCCCATAGACCCGGTCAAACTCTTGGGGCCGACCGGCATCATCAATTTCGTAAAATTCATACCCCAAGAAATTTGCCACCACCGCTGGGTGCTGCTCGATGGGCAGGTAAGTTTTGATCACCTTAAACAACCGTGTTTTGGTCTCTCCGGCCCGCAAGCCGCCCTGCTGATCCGCCGCCTGACAAAACCCCTGGAGCTCTCTCATACACCAGTCCGATTGCAAATAGCGCGGCGACAGCACCGACACCAGCAGTGCCGACTGAGTGAGGGCCTCAAAAATGGCCTCATCGAGATCTTCGTTGCCCCAGAGTCGGCGATCGCGCCAAATTCGCGATTCTTTGCCCCGCAGCTGCGACAAACGAATCTCCAAGGCTTTGTGGAAGGCGGATATCCAACCCGCTTCGTCGGGGTTTAACGATTGGTTATCAATGTGGGTGAAGCTGATAAAGACATCCTGCGCGAAAGTCATATGGCAGCTAACTCAGAGGGGCTCAGTTGAGAAACACGACGATCGCGATGGGGATGACGTCATTCCCATTGAAAATAACAAGAATTGCTTGAGTCACCAAATAATTTTGTCGGGTTTACCCCTGGCCGCCTGGCTTCTCCCCGGCCAGCGATCGGTATCCGACGACGACAGGGGGCGCTCAGCATGGATGCCAGCGGTTTACTGAGTGGGTCATGGCCATTTCGCTGGCGATCGCCCCACCAATCCCAAGCAAATTTGGATCAGGTCGTTGGGGATCAACAACAGCCGATAGAATGATTTGGATCTGTATCCTGCCTTGGTTAGGAAAAGCCTATGCCGCGCCGCGAAGACCTGAAAAAAATTCTCCTAATTGGTTCTGGCCCGATTGTGATTGGTCAAGCCTGCGAATTTGACTATTCCGGGACTCAGGCTTGCAAAGCGCTGCGCGAAGAAGGCTACGAAGTGGTGCTGGTGAACTCCAATCCGGCCACGATCATGACCGACCCCGAGACCGCCGATCGCACCTACATTGAGCCGCTAACGCCAGAGTTTGTGGCGAAGGTCATCGAGCAGGAACGCCCCGACGCCATGTTGCCCACCATGGGCGGCCAGACCGCCCTCAACATTGCCGTAGATTTGGCCAGAAGTGGGGTGCTCGATCGCTACGGCGTCGAGCTAATTGGGGCCAAGCTGGAAGCGATCGAAAAGGCCGAAGACCGCAAGCTCTTCAAAGATGCGATGGAAAAAATCGGCGTGGCGGTGTGCCCTTCGGGGCTGGCCGAAACCCTCAGCGACGCCAAAGAGGTGGCCAAGCACATCAACTCTTTTCCCCTCATTATTCGACCCGCCTTCACCATGGGCGGGGCGGGCGGCGGCATCGCCTACAACCAGGAAGAACTCGAACGGATTGCCCAATCCGGACTGGATGCCAGCCCCGTGTCGCAAATCATCATCGAGCAATCCCTCCTCGGTTGGAAAGAGTACGAACTAGAGGTGATGCGCGATCTAGCCGATAACGTCGTGATCATCTGCTCCATCGAAAACCTTGACCCCATGGGGGTACATACCGGCGATTCCATCACCGTGGCCCCGGCTCAAACCCTGACTGACAAGGAATACCAGCGACTGCGCGATGCGTCCATTCGCATCATCCGGGAAATTGGCGTGGAAACCGGGGGCTCCAACATTCAGTTCGCGGTGAACCCCACCAATGGCGAGTTCATCGTGATTGAGATGAACCCGCGCGTGTCTCGCAGTTCGGCGCTGGCCTCTAAAGCCACGGGTTTCCCCATTGCCAAGTTTGCCGCCAAGCTGGCCGTTGGTTATTCGCTGGATGAAATCAACAACGACATTACCCAAAAAACCCCGGCCAGTTTTGAGCCCACCATTGACTATGTGGTGACCAAAATCCCCCGGTTTGCGTTCGAAAAATTCCCCGGCACCCAGGCGGTGCTGACGACGCAGATGAAGTCGGTTGGGGAAGCGATGGCGATTGGCCGCACCTTTCAGGAATCTTTCCAAAAGGCGTTTCGATCGCTAGAAACGGGCCGCGCGGGTTGGGGCTGCGATCGCCGCGAAACCTTGCCCAATCTCTCGACCCTGCGATCGCGCTTGCGCACCCCCAGCCCCGATCGCATCTTTTCCGTGCGCCACGCCCTGCAGCTGGGCATCGACATTAGCGAAATCTACTCGTTGACGGGCATTGATCCCTGGTTTTTGCACAAGCTGGCGGATCTGCTCGCCACCGAAAAATGGCTCAAGCGTCACGACCTCAAGACCTTGACAGCGCCACAAATGTATCGCCTCAAGCAGCAAGGCTTTAGCGATCGCCAGATTGCCTTTGCCAAAAACACCACCGAAGATGCCGTGCGCGCCCTGCGACAAGGCCTCGGGGTGAATCCCGTCTACAAAACTGTAGACACCTGCGCCGCCGAATTTGAAGCCTACACCCCCTACTACTACTCCACTTACGAGGAAGAGACCGAAGTACAGCCCAGCGATCGCCGTAAAGTCATGATTCTCGGTGGTGGCCCCAATCGCATTGGCCAGGGCATCGAGTTTGACTACTGCTGCTGCCACGCGTCCTTTGCACTGCAAGACGACGACTTCGAGACCATTATGGTCAACTCCAACCCCGAGACGGTTTCCACCGACTACGACACCAGCGATCGCCTCTACTTTGAGCCCCTGACCAAAGAGGACGTGCTGAATATTATCGAAGCCGAACATCCCGAAGGCATCATCATCCAGTTTGGCGGTCAAACCCCGCTGAAACTGGCCGTGCCGCTGCAAGAGTATCTGCAAAACCAAGCCGCCATCGCCGCCGCCGACACCCAGCCAGCCACCCACCCCGTCACCCAAATTTGGGGCACCTCCCCCGACTCCATCGACACGGCAGAAGATCGCGAGCGTTTTGAGCAAATTTTGCACGAGTTGGCGATCTTGCAGCCCGCCAACGGCATTGCCCGCAGCACCGCCGAAGCCCTCCAGATTGCTCGCAAAATCGACTATCCCGTGGTGGTGCGGCCCAGCTACGTCCTCGGGGGTCGGGCGATGGAGATCGTCTACTCCGATCGCGAGCTCGAACACTACATGACCTATGCCGTGCAGGTTGAGCCCGATCATCCCATTCTGGTTGACAAGTTTTTAGAAGAAGCCGTGGAAGTCGATGTGGATGCGATCGCCGATGCCACCGGCGACGTGGTCATTGGCGGCATTATGGAACACATCGAGCAAGCCGGGATTCACTCCGGCGACTCCGCCTGCTCCCTACCCACCATCACCCTGCCCGACGCCGCCCTCGCCACCATCCGCGAGTGGACAGTCAAACTCGCTCAGCGCTTGCAAGTCATCGGGTTGATGAACATTCAATTTGCAGTCAAAGGCGAGCAAGTCTACATACTCGAAGCGAATCCCCGCGCTTCGCGGACCGTGCCTTTCGTCTCCAAGGCCACGGGGGTACCGCTGGCCAAAATTGCCGTACAGGTCATGTCGGGCAAAACCCTGGCCGAGCTAAGCGTCACCAAGGAAGTCATT
This sequence comes from Halomicronema sp. CCY15110, assembly GCF_016888165.1. Lineage (GTDB taxonomy): Bacteria > Cyanobacteriota > Cyanobacteriia > Phormidesmidales > Phormidesmidaceae > Halomicronema. The sequence goes on from NZ_JACSWC010000299.1 coordinate 83,785, forward strand.
CCCCAACATATTTCGGTTAAAGAAGCGGTGCTGCCCTTCGATCGCTTCCTCGGCACCGACACCATCCTGGGCCCAGAAATGCGTTCTACCGGGGAAGTCATGGGCATTGATGTGGACTTTGGCAAAGCTTTTGCCAAGGCCGAACTGGGGGCCAACCAAAAGCTACCGCAGCAGGGGACGGTCTTTCTCTCGATGAACGATCGCGACAAAGAAGCCGTGGTGCCCATTGCCAAGGATTTGGCTGATCTCGGCTTTCAGCTGTTGGCGACCAGCGGCACTCAGGCCGTGCTGCAAAATCATGGCCTGACGGTGGCTACTGTCCTCAAAGTTCACGAAGGCCGCCCCCACGTCGTTGACCAAATCAAAAATGGGCAAATTCAGCTCATCATTAACACGCCGCTGGGCGATAAAGCCCAGCAGGATGATCATGAAATTCGGCGCACAGCACTCGCCTACAAAGTCCCGACCATCACTACCATCGCGGCGGCTCGCGCCACAGCGGCGGCTCTGCGATCGCTGCAAAACGAGTCCCTCAGCGTCAAAGCTTTGCAAGACTATTTGTAAAGCCTCAGGAATGAGGAGCAAATAACATCCAGATTGTTAGGGCAGGCATCTTGCCTGCCTGGGGACAGCCGAGACGGCTGTTCCAACTGATTAAATTCTCATTCCTTAGCAAAGGGTTTACAGCGCCTAGACAAAAGCTCAGCCGCAAAGTTCTGACGCCTGACCAGGAACAGTCTCCATACTCATCGGCCCAGCTACCCAACCACCCAGCTACCCATTCACTTCCCACAACCGGCATGTGGTTTTCTCGCTGCTCCCTCTCGCCACTCCCTAAGGGTAAGGCGGAGTTGGGTAGGCACGATCGCGAGGTAAGGTCATTTTCGAACGTTGCGATCGCCGATATAACAGCTCTAACTGCCCCCCCGCCTCTTGTATGAAGGCTCGCTGGCGGCGATATTGGCTCTGAAAATAGTTGGCAAAAATGAGGGTGGCGATCGCGATGACCAGCCCCACCGCCGTGGTCAACAGCGCTTCCCCAATGCCGGCAATCACCGCCAACGAGCTATCCCCACCGGCACCGCCCAACTCCAGGGCAGAGAGCGCCTGCACCAACCCCAAAATCGTGCCCAGCAAACCCAGCAGCGGGGCAATGCCCACAATGGTGTTGAACGCCGTGGCAAACCGTTGCAGCAGCGGCAGTTCTCCCTGGGCGGCACTCTCCAGCGCCAGCCGAAATTCTTCGGGGGTGGCGTTGGGCAGGGTCAGCGCCGCCAAAAAGATGCGAGCCAAGGGCAGATCCGTATTTTTTTTCAGGTGCGTCACCACAATTTGGGGCTGCTGTCCGTAGGTTTCCAATACCGTACGGATCAGTTGGCGCTGGCGTTTGCCAATGCGCTGCCAAAACCACAGCCGCTCGAAAATCAGCGTCATCGCCACGAGGGATGTCGCTAACAACGGGATGGTGACCCAACTGTCCCACAACGTGTTGGTAATATCCACGCTCTGCCATCGGTAAATGCCGCCCATCATCATAGCGATATCAGGGGCGATCGCAACGCCCCTCATCGGCCTCGCCCCCCTAGCGGGATGGGAGGCCAGCCATCGATGTCGCACTGTCGGACACGGGCAACACATTCAACGCCTTGAGGCACTGACGTAAATTCACCGCATCTTCTAACAAGCACACATGCCCGCTCTCTGGCAGGGCGTAAATCTGGGCCTGGGGCAGCGCTTGTTGCAGCAACTGTGCTTCGGCAGGGGAGGGCAACAGGCGATCGCGCCCGCTCGCCAGCAGGCTAGTCGGCACGTGCAGCCGCGTTAACGCCTCCCGGTTCACCTCAAAGCGATTGAGTAGATTGATCCGCCAAGCCACACAGGCTTGCGAAATGGGTCGCACAGTGCGAACAAACAAGTCCCGCTTATCCTGGCTAATACGGTCTAAATTGGCTAACAGCGGCAGGGCAACCGCCCCGGAAGTTTGAAATAACCACTCGGGAATAGTGCTGGTATATTGCGTCAGCCATCGCATCCACGCCGAGCGGCCCAGGGCCGAAGCTGGATTGATTAGCACCAGATGGGTCAAGCGAGCCGGAGCCATCAGCGCCACCTGCAAGGCCAAACAACCGCCAAAGGACTCGCCGCAGACATAGATGGGGCGATCGCCTCCCGCTTCTTGCATTAAGTGAATCACCGCTTGCGCCAACGCAGACCAGTCTTGACGGTTGTCTGGGGGAATCGTCAAACACCGCACATCAAAATCGTGCGCCAATGTCTGCACCTGAGAAACAAAGAGCTGACCCGTGCCATCGAGCCCCGGCAGCAGCAACAGTAGCGGCTTGTCGAGTTGAGGCAAAACAGGCGCAAATAAACTAGGCGTAACGGATGACTTCATTAACCTCAGAGAGCATCGCTAAAGCAAACTATCACTGCAATAAACCGTGAACCGCCGACCAGCAGCGATCAGTCAGGGTCTGGGCATGTTGTGTCCCTTGCCGACCTTGATACTGTTCGCGATCGCGGGGTGTCACCCAAATCGGCTCACCCACCCGGACTTCTACCTGGCGGTAAAACACCAGCGGATGCCCGCCCTCACGCTGAAACATCGGCTCACTCGGGTCGAATAATCCCAATAACCGGAGGGGAATCGGTGACTCAAAGCCCATCTCGTCAGACACGAGGGCCACAGGCAGCAGCGCCAACGGCTCCACCGGGACTCGCAACGCCAAATGCGCAAATCCCCGATGAAACGGCTGCAACTGCCGAGGCGAGTGCAACTGCACCATCGACTGTGCCCCTTCGGGAAAGATGCCAATCATTTCTCGCTGCCGCAAGCGCCGATATCCCTGCCGAAAAAAGCGTCGCGGCGTATCTAACGGAAAAGCACCAAACTGATGCACCATGTCCCGCAACCCCGGAACGTGCTCCATATATTGATGGCATACAAACCCAATGGAGCGATCTAACCCGGCCATTAAGATGGGGACGTCAAGAGCACTGCGGTGATTGCTAACGACCAGTGTGGGAACCCCTTCGGGAATGTTGCGCTGCCCCGACACCGTCAGCTTAACGCCCGTCAAGTGAACCACGCCTCGGGATAAATCCAATGGCCCAGGCATCTCTAAAAAAGGAACAGTTGGTATAGAGAGAGCGGTCATTAAGAGCCCACAAACCTTATAGCGTCGTTTACATTCCTTAATGTAGCAATTTTCGCGTCGCCTGCTGGTGCATCGCAAGACAGATATCACGACTGCCTTGAAGGGATCAATGTTGAACGTGAGCTATCGTTCCCCGCACTGAGTTTCCCACACTGTGAGCATAGTCTGGGGAACTTCCCAACTGGTTTTCTAGTCTTTTGGTTGAGTAATGGCGCTAATCGTAGTCACGAGGACTGGCCGATTGATGCCGACGACCGGCGATCAAGGTTGCCTGAGTTCCCCCTTCTCGATATCGGCGACGGTAGAGCCACTCGCGATCGCGGCAACCACCCCCGTGCCGTCAACGCGGCTGTTCTAAGTGATTTTATCGCTGACTTCCCATCGAGCAAATTCGCGATCGCGCCATGCATCTTCCACCCCTGTGTTCATTCTTTTTTCTCGTCTTCGGAGTTTTTCTATGTCTAATGCTTTTCGTTGGCAGTCCGGAACCGCTTTGTTGTTAGCTTTGGGCTTAGGCGTTGGGACAATTGTGCCCACCATCACCGCTGCCCCTGTGGTAGCTCAAACACAAACCCAGGTTCAATTTAGCGATGTGCCATCAGGGCACTGGGCCAGTGAATTTATCGTGAGTTTGGCTGCCCAAGACATCATTGCTGGCTTCCCCGATGGCACCTTCCGCCCCGAAGCCCCCGTCACGCGGGCTCAATATGCAGCGATGCTGCGCCAAGCCTTCAACCAGTCTTCAGTGCGGGGTGCGACCACTTTTGTGGATGTGCCTGCTGGCTACTGGGCCACTGAGGCCATCCGTGAGGCCAATATGATGGGTTTTCTATCCGGCTATCCCGGCAACGAATTCCGACCCAATCTGAACATTCCTCGGGCCCAAGTCCTCGTTTCTCTGGCGAATGGCCTGAATTACACCGCGACCAATACCAACAGCGTGCAGATTTATCGCGATGCCGCCCAGATTCCTGACTATGCCGTTACTAGCATCGCCGCCGCTACTGAGCAGCGCATGGTGGTGAATTATCCCGACCTGCAAGCACTCCAGCCCAATCAAACGGCCACCCGCGCCGATGTCGCTGCCTTTATCTATCAAGCACTTGCGAGCCAAGGTCAGGTCGCGATGATCGACTCGCCTTACATTGTGGGACAGTCCATCGTGGTGAATGACTCAACCGTTCCAGCGGGTACAGTCCTCAGCGTAAGTTACGAAGAAAGTGACACCGTTGTGGTGCTGCCCGAAGAAACCACCGACTTAACGCTTGAGGTGACCCAAGCAGTGACCAATACCAGTGGCAACATTTTGATTCCCGTCGGGAGTCAGATTGTCGGAGAACTGCGGCCCAGTGGCGAAGGCACCCAGTTTGTGGCGCAAGAACTCGTGCTCCCAGAGGGCGATCGCTTCACCTTGAACGCCACCTCACAAACGGTCACCACTACCGAAACCATTAGCCGGGGGGCCACCCTGGGCGAAACCCTCTTGGGGGCTGCCATTGGCTCCGGGGCTGCCGCTGCGATCGCGGGCCTCACGGGTGATCAGCGCGTCGAGACCTTGGAAGTATTGGCCGGCACTGCCACTGGAGCCACCATTGCCCGCTTACTGGGGCGGGATCAAATTGAGGTGATCACAGTTAACCCCAGCGAAGATCTAAGCTTGGTATTGAATGCACCGCTGACATTATCGGCGCAGTAGACCGACAACGATAGCGGGCTGCCAGGAATCTCCCTGATCGCCCGCTAACGCTTTTCCAATCGAGCCCCAAAACAAAACCTCTGAGACAGTTTCAAAGTCTCAGAGGTTTAATGCTTTTATACCCCCAGGGGAATTCGAATCCCCGTCGCCTCCGTGAAAGGGAGGTGTCCTAGGCCTCTAGACGATGGGGGCCTGTGTTGTTCGACACTGATCAATATAAACAAATGCTGTACCCGTGTCAAACAAATAAGCTGAGCTCAGACCGACTATCTAAAGCCAGGTAAAACCAGGTCTCTCAGCCCAGGGTATATGTTACTTCAAACCGCTAGCATTGCGTAGCCTGATGACCTGACGGCGCATTTCGGGGGAAGCTTCCAGCTCAGTCACTTCGTTTACCTTGACATCAGCATGCAAGGGTTCAAGATAGTTATCGCTGCCGTAGGAGTACGCATCGATGAGAATCTGCAAAAGCTGATCGCGATCGCACTGAGCCAGTTCCTCTTCAATCAGGCGAAACTTAAGTGTTACCTCACACTCATAGATTCCCACCTGCGGCGTCGATGGTTGGACTGCCGAATGCACATTTGTGGAACAGAGTTTCATCTTTGTCATGCCGCTTAATCAGAACAGTAGTGACTTTATGGACGGAATGCCTCATCGTTATTCAGCCTATTCGCGTTTGATGAGGGCATCGCCTAAGTGCTTAACTCCATAGAACCAATTTTTTCTGGAAAAGGGCGCATTGGGATGGCGATTTTACTGGATTAATAAATTCCCTTTCTATTAGCTTTAAACAAACGTCTGATCTCCCAGAATACACTGATGAAACCAGTTCAAAATGACCAAAACTCTTTACAAGAAGGAGTCTTGGGGGTTATCTAGCCACCCCTCATCTCACCCATGAAATGGGTATGATAATGGCGTCGAATCAGCCCCATTTATCCGCAAAAAGACTTAAATCAAGTCCACCTTCTCAGTTTTTTCACACACAAAGGCTTGATTAAATCGAAGTACTGAAACAGATTTCGTGTAAATAGTTTCAGTGCATCAGCATTTACACTAGCAACGGGGTGGGTAGTAGCTTGAAATCGATCACTCTAAAATCTCAGTAGAATCTCGCACCTACGATTGGATAGCAGTCGGTGACCGGGAAATGTAGTTGGTGCAGTTATCGATGCGGCAAAGGTAATCACTGCATGCGGCCCCAGGGGACATTCATCATTAGGAGATACAGAAAGCCCAGGTAAGTCTCATCTGAGAGCTTCGGATGTCCTGACATATCTTCTGAAACTGCCGATTTTGAGGAGATTGACGCCTCAATGCTCCCAGTGGTGAAAGACGGGCGTTGCTTAAGAATCCTTTAGGTTCAGCGGTTGCCTGACTTTGCTGCATCACTCAACCGATCTTGCGAATCCAGTATTTGACAGCGGATAGACCATTAGTTTGCTGGATTAGTGGATGAGACTTGCCACCAGCGGACGGTTTCATCGGCGGCGGTGCTGAACAGGGTCTGGCCATCCGGCGCGAATCGCAAATCACTGATCGTCCAGCCGTGATGCAGCACTGTGACCCGGTGGCGGTTGGCCGAGGCCCATTGCCAGAGGCGAATGGTGCCATCGCGACTGCCGATCGCCAGCCAGGTTTCATCCGCACTGAGGGCGATCGCGCTGACGGCATCCTGACATCGTTCGAGTTCTGCGTGCTGCCCAAAATCGAGGAGCGACCACACCACGACGCGCCCGGTGCGATCGCCGGTGATGAGGGCGGGGTCGCTGGCGCTCAGGGTCACCGCTCGTAGCGGGGCTTTGGCCGTCCAAGTATGCAGTAATTGACCGCTGGGGAGTGCCCACAGTCTCAAGGTGCCCGCTTCGCCCACACTGGCCAGGCGCGTGCCGTCGGGACTCAGCGCGAGATCGTTGACTCGGCCCGCATGACGCCTGAGATCGAAGCTGCGGGTTCCCTGGTTCAGATCCCAAAGCGAGATGCGGCCGGCGACATCAGCCACCGCCAACGTTTTGCCATCGGGGGTGAGGGCGATCGCGGTAATTTGCCCACCGGGCTGTCGCAACGATTGTTGCAATCGATAGGTGGTCAAATCCCATTGCAAAATCTGGCCGTCTTGCCCAGCGGTGATCAGGCGATCGCCCGCTGGCTGAAACGCTACTGCCGTGACGGCATCCCGGTGACCCGCGCCGAAGCCCAGCCGGGGGGCCAGGGTTTGTAGCACTTCGCCAGTTTGCCGATCCCAAAGCTGTACGGTGTGATCGCTGTTGGCGGTGGCTATGGCTCGACCATCGGGACTCAGGGCCAGGGCGTTCACCGTGCGCCCTGGGGTCGGCCAGGTGTGGGTACAGCGCCAGGTGGTTGTCTGAGGGGCCAGCAGCGAGTTGGGCCGCGATCGCGGTGGCCCCAGTCCGGCGGGTGCCAGCTCTGCCAAAACGGCGTCAGCCGTGGCGTAACGACTGCGGAGCGATCGCGCCACCAGGCGATCAAGCACTCGCCCTAGGGCCTCGCCCACGGGGGTCGGCGCAAAGTCACGCCACACCCACCGATCTGCCGCCACGGAGTAAAGATCAAAGGGATGTTGCCCCGTCAATAAATGCAGGCAAGTGATGCCCAAGCCGTAGAGATCGCTGGCGGGCACGGCTTTGCCCAGGGCTTGCTCGGGGGCGGCGTAACCGGCGCTGCCGATAATAGTGCCCGTGCGTTCCAGTTCCGTGGCAGTGGGGGCGGTGCGGGCAGCGCCAAAATCGACGAGGATCGGCGGCCCCTCGGGAGGCAGCAAAATATTTTCGGGCTTGATGTCGCGATGGATGATGCCCTGTTGGTGAATGAATTGCAGCACGGGCAACAGCGCCATCAGCAGCGATCGCACCTGCGGTTCATCAAAGACTCCGTCGGCCTGCAAGACCTGCTCCAAATTGCGTCCGGCGATGTAGGACTGCACCAGACAAAGGTCGCGGCTCGATTCCAGAATGGCGATGAGTTGAGGAATCTGGGGGTGTCGTCCCAGCGTGGCGAGGCGTTTGGCCTCGGCCAAGTCCCGCTCACGGCTGCCCTGCGATCGCACAATTTGTTTGATCACGCATTGCTGCGGCGGCGACTCGCCTTCATCCCACGCTAAAAACGTGCGCCCAAAGCCCCCCCGCCCCAGTTCCTTCACAGGCCGAAAGCGCTGACCCAATCGCAACCGCGCCCCGCAGGACTGGCAGCGATCGCGATCGTCCCCATTTTCCGGGTGGGGGCATTGGGGATTGATGCAGAGGGTGACCACGACAGTGTGCGCCATGCATGGCGGTATCAGTGCTCTCAATCTACCGAAATTGGTCGCGATCGTTCACTGCATCCAACCGTTCTCAACCGTTAAGGGGCGACCTTGGCCGTCGTACCGCGCAGGAGATCCATGATTTCGTCGCAATGGTGGTGAAACGGGTCAGTCCGGCGGACGGCATAGGCGCGGTGCGGCCCCAGGTGGATGCTCACTTCTGCGGCGATCGTGCCAGGACGCGCTGAGAGCACGTAGATGCGCTGGGAGAGAAACACGGCCTCGCTGACATCGTGAGTAATCATCAAAATGCTGATGCCCAGGCGATCCCATAGTTCCAGTAAAAATTCCTGCATACTTTCTTTGGTCTGCACGTCTAAAGCGCCAAAGGGTTCGTCCATCAGCAAGATTTTGGGATGGTTAGCCAGGGCGCGGGCGATCGCTACCCGCTGTTTCATACCGCCGGACAGTTCCTTGGGCAGCGATCGCGAAAACTGCGCCAGCCCCACCACATCCAGATAGCGCGACGCTTCTTCGCGCCGCTGCTTGGCCGCCATACCTTGCAGCTTCAGGCCAAATTCCACATTCTCCTGCACCGTCATCCAGGGATAGAGGGTGTAGCTCTGGAACACCATGCCGCGATCGGCCCCCGGCCCAATCACCGGCTGCCCATCCACGGTGATTTCCCCCGCTGTGGGCATCTCTAGCCCCGCCACCAGTCGCAGCAAAGTGGACTTGCCGGAACCCGACGCGCCGACGGCACACACAAATTCCCCCGTTTCAACGTGCATGTTGATGTCTTTGAGGGCGACGAGCGGGCCTTGGGGCGTGTTGAACTGTTTGTGGACTTTGGCGATTTCCAGGTGCATGGGTTTGGGGTGAGGGTAGCTGGGTAGCTGGGTTGTTGGGTAGCAGGGTGTGAGGGTGCTTGGGTGGAAAAGGGGGAATTCTGGAAGTGTCTGTCTACACAGGGTGCGGGTGTATGGGTAAGGGAATAGTCAGGGTGTATCGGGATTTGGAGGTGTATCAGACAGCATTTGCGGCAGCGATGGAGATTTTTGAGGCTTCTAAACGGTTTCCAGTGGAAGAGCGGTATTCGTTGACGGATCAGATTCGACGGTCTTCACGTTCTGTTTGTGCAAATTTGGGAGAAGCATGGCGGAAGCGACGTTATCGGGCCGCTTTCGTAGCAAAGCTGTATGACTGTCAAGCCGAGGCGACCGAGACCCAAATTTGGCTAGAGTTCTCTGTCAAATGCCAATATCTTGAACCGGAATTAGCTCGCAACCTCTATCGTGCCTACGACCAAGTGCTGGGTCAGCTTGCCAATATGGTCAAAAACGCCTCTCAATGGACAGTCCAGTAGTTGTTTACCCTCACACTCTCACACTCAACTACCCAGCCACCCAACTACCCTCACACCCTTCCACTCCTACTTCACCGCACCTACTTCACCGCCCACTGACAGGTCATCCGCATGGCAGCTTGCAGAGAGAGATCGAGGATGAATCCGATGAGGCCCAGCACCAGTAAGCAGGCGAAGATGTCGTCGGTTTGAAAGAATTTTTGGGAGATGGCGATGCGCTTGCCGAGGCCGCTGTCGGCGGCGACGAGTTCGGCGACGATGACCAGGTTCCAGGAGGCGGCCATGTTGACGCGCAGGGTGTCAAAGAGGCTGGGGATAACGTAGGGGGTGATGACTTGCATCAGTACCTGGCGGCGATCGCCCCCCAAGGTATAAGTCGTCTCAATCAGCTCTTTGGGCACAAACTTGACCGCATCCATAATCATCAGCGTGTTGAAAAACACGGTACCGATAAAAATCAGCGCAATTTTCGGTTCTTCACCCAGGCCCAAATAAATGATCAAAAGGGGAATAAAGGCCGGAGCGGGCATGTAACGAACGATGCCGACGAGGGGTTCTAGCAGCGATCGCACGCTGCGAAACGCCCCCATGCCAATACCCAGCGGAATCGCCACCAGCGCCGCCAGCAAAAAGCCCGCCGACACCCGCAAAAAGCTCGCCAGCGTGTCGGTCAGCAAATAGCCCTCTTGCCACAAGGTCACCAGGGACGCGATGACCATGCCGGGCGTCGGTAGAAACTTGTTGTCAATCCAGCCGGTGCTCGCGATCGCCCACCACAGCAACAACGGCACCAACACCGACATCACCATCAGCACCCATTTCAGCCGGATTGGGATGTCCTCAGCAATGCGCCAAAACACCGTCGGCTTCAGGCTAGGGGCCGCTGTAGACGACTCTGTATACGTGGGTGGAGAGGAGACGACTGTCATGATGAGACCTGCGAGAGAGCGGCTAATTGAGAATGCCCGGTTTTGAGGAAGAGTGTGAGAGTAGCTGGGTAGTAGGGTGGCTGGGTAGCAGAGTGGCTGGGTAGCGGGCTGTGAATCCCTCACACCCTCACACCCTCACACCCTGCCACCCAAGCCCTAAGGGCAGGCTTCGCCAACACACTCCCCTACGCATTCGCCTCGGCATAGGCCGTCACAAACTGGTCATCCAACACGGCTTCCAGATCCGGCGCTTCGGGAATGAAGCCGACTTCGACCATGAAGTTCGCCATCTCTTCAGCGGCGTAGGGCATATGCACCATGCTGTCGCCAGGGCTGAAGGCTTCCAGGTTTTCTTCGAGGGTGAAGAAGCGGGTGCCTTCCAGGTACTTTTCGAAGTCAGCGGCATCCACGCTGGCGCGATCGGCCATGATTTCGTAGGCGCGTTCCTGGTTTTCGTCAATAAAGGTGAGGATGTCGAACCAGGTGTTGACCAAGGCTTGCACCACTTCTGGCTGCTCGTCGATCAGGGTTTGGGTCACCACGAGCAGGTCAGGGATGGCACCGGGGAAGTCGGCAGAACTGGTGAGTTCTTTGCTGCCTTCACGGGTCAGCGCCGTTTCCCAGAAGGGTACCCAACCCGCAAAGGCGTCGGCTTGTCCAGCGGCAAAGGCGGCAGCGGCAGCGCCGGTTTCCAGGTTTTCAATATTCACATCATCGCGGGATTGGCCCGCTTCTTCCAGGGCCAGGGTCAGCAAAAAGTCGCCAACGACGCCTTCTTCCAGCGCCACGGATGCGCCGACGAGGTCAGCAACCGTCTCGATTTCCGCCGACACGATGACTTTGTCATTACCCGCCGAGTTGTCGTTCACCGCCACGGCGACTTCGCCATTCACGGCTTCTCCGGCGAAGGAAATGGTGTCGTTGAGGGTTTGGCAGTTGGCGTCGAGTTGTCCAGAGGCGAGCGCTTGCATGGATTCTAAATAGCCGTCGAACCAAATGAGTTCCACGTTGACGCCGTTGGCGTCGAAGAGTCCTTCTTGTTCGGCGATCGCCCAAGGCCACCAACCAGCCCAACTGCTGTAGCCCATCACAATGGGCGTTTCATTGATGAATTCGACGGCTTCGCCAGCGGTATCAGTATCGGTCGGGGCGTCGGCAGTGTCTTGAGCGCACCCGATGGTGACAAATAGGGTACAAAAGAACGCCAGTAACACTGGCAAGAGAGAGCGACGTTTCATCATGGTGTTGAGACAGTGAACAAACTAGACAGCAAACACTTGATCAGGCAGAAGTCAGTTCTGGAGACTTCACGGCAGAGCGCACCCAGTCAAACCAGAGCGCTAATCCTTCCCCAGACTTGGCCGACACCGGGATCACGGTGACGTGGGGATTGATCTGGCGCACGTTGGCTTCGATCAGCGCTAGATCCACATCTAAATAGGGAGCGAGATCAATTTTTGTAATCAGAAGCACATCTGCTTCGCGAAACATGACGGGATACTTCAGCGGTTTGTCTTCGCCCTCGGTGACGCTAAGCAGGGCAACTTTGGCGTGTTCTCCCACTCCAAACTCAGCGGGACAGACGAGATTGCCCACATTTTCGACAATCACCATATCGAGGTCTTGGGGCGCATAGTCATGGCTCAGGGTGTGAATGCCGCCAGCGACCATGCGGGCGTCGAGGTGGCAGGCGCGGCCCGTGTTGATGGCGATCACGGGAACGTCGTATTGGCGGAGGCGATCGGCATCGAGTTCGGTGGTCATGTCGCCTTCGATCACGGCCAGGTTGAGGTCAGTCGTCAGGGCCGCCAGGGTCTTTTCTAGCAGGGCGGTTTTGCCCGCACCGGGGCTGCTCATCAGGTTTATGCAGGTGATGCCCCAGGCGTCGAAGTGGGTGCGGTTGTGGTCAGCGCCTTCCTGGTTGGCGTGGAGGAGGTTGATGCCGAGGGTGTCGTCGATGATTTGGTGCATGGTTTTAAAAGGGTTGGGGCGCACGGCCGTGCGCCCGTACAGGATGCGTGAATGGGTCAGAAAAATTTCAGGTAGCGTTGGTGTTCCCAGTCGGAGATGTGGGTGTGGTAGTCCTCCCATTCTTGGCGTTTGAAATCGGTGTAGGTGCGATACATCAGCGGCCCCATCACCGCCTGGCTCAGCGGGTCACGCTCGAAGGCGTCAACCGCTTCTGACAGGGTGCGGGGCAGCAGATCGATGCCCATCGCATCCAGTTCCGGCAGGGTGTAGTTGTACATGTTTTCGGTGTGGGGATCGCCGGGGTCGAGTTCCTGTTCGATGCCCTCCAGTCCCGCTGCGAGCATCATCGCCGCCCCCAGGTACAGGTTGGTGGAAATATCGGCGGCGCGACACTCCACCCGTCCCCCCGCGAGGGGAATGCGGAGCATGTTGGTGCGGTTGTTGTTGCCGTAGCAAATGTAGACCGGGGCCCAGGTGAAGCCGGACATGCTGCCTTTGCGGATCAGGCGTTTGTAGCTATTGACCGTGGGGCAGGTGACGGCGCAGATGGCTTTGGCATGGCGCAGGACGCCCGCGATGAACTGATAGCCGAGTTTCGAGAGCTGGCAGCCACGGGGATCACTGGGGTCTTCAAACAGGTTTTTGCCCGTCTCCAGATCGGCGAGGGACATGTTGTAGTGCGCGCCGCTGCCGGTGCGGTTGGCGAAAGGCTTAGGCATGAAGCTGGCGAAGTAGCCGTGTTTGCGCACAATTTCCTTCACCATGAGGCGAAAAAAGGTGAGGCGATCGCCCATGGTCAGCGCATCCGCGTAGGCAAAGTCGGTCTCAAACTGGCCGTTGGCATCTTCATGGTCAAAGGAATACACGTCCCAGCCGAGGTGGTTCATGGTGTCCACCAGTTCGGTAAGCCAGCCATAGTTGTCGAGCAGGCCGGTGAGGTCGTAGCAGGGCTTGGCCAGGGTGTCGCGATCGCTGATCGGCTCAAACCCCTGCTCGGTTTCTTTAAACACAAAGAATTCCGTCTCAATGCCCAGGTTGAACTTAAAGCCCAGGCTGGCGGCTTTGTCCAACATCCGCTTCAGAATGATGCGGGAACACGCCTCGAAGGGTTGACCGGACAGGTACAGATCGCTGGCGAACCAGACCACTTCCTTATTCCACGGCAGGATGGTGGCGGACTGGGCATCGGGCATCGCCGCCACTTCTTCGTCGCTGATGTCCTGGGGCACGCCGTCCAGGGCCGCCCCGGTGAACAGTTCGGAGCCCTGCATCATTTGGCCCAGGTGGCTCAGGGGCACCATTTTGGCTTTCGACATGCCGTGAATATCGACGTAGCTGGCGAGGGCATATTTGACGCCCTGGGATTCCAGCGAAGATTTGAGGGTGGCGATTTCGGCAATGGTGTCGGTGGTCATGGGTGGGTGGAGAAGGGGATGGCAGCGATGGTCGGTGAAACATTCGGGTGCGGTAGGGGCGAGGCATTCTCGTTTGAAATGTTGTGGTTGAGGCTTAAAAGTTACTGCGAGAATGCCTCGCCCCTACGGGATGGGGGAATTGGGCGATCGCGCAGTCTGGGCATATTGCACGCGATCGATTTTGAGTTCCCGACCGGAGCGAATATCGTCGAGGGGCGATCGGCAGGTGGGGCAGGCATATTGCTGCCCGATTTCGGGACGGTATTCGGCCTGGCAGGGGTGGCAAAAGGCGATCAGCGGCGTTTCTTGAATCACCAGTTCGGCCCCATCGAGAAAGGTGCCCCGCGTCTGCACCTCAAAGGCGAACTGCAAGCTGGCGGGTTCGACGCAGGTGAACTTGCCCACAGTGAGAAACACCTTTTCTACGGGCGGGCGATCGGGCTGCGACTCCCACCAGTCTCGCAGGGTGATGACGAGGGCCTTGGTCATGTCGGTTTCGTGCATGGCGGCGGTAGGAGTGTGAGGGTGAATGGGTGGTTGGGTAGGGGGTGGCTGGGTAGGGGGTGGGAGAGTGAGTGAAGTGGGTGGGGTGAAGGGTAGGTGAGCTTGGTGTGTGATGGAAGCCTTACGCAATCAGGCTGAAATCCTCGATTTCTCGTTTCCAAGGTTGGGATTTACAAAAAAATCAGATCACTTCCGAACGATTTTTCCATTCGCCTACATCACCCACTCCACCTATTACCACCCTGCTACCCCCACACCCTGCCACCCTCACACACTTCTACTCCCACGCCTGATCAACGTTCATATTCGCCTCGTCGCTGATATAGTCCGGCTTCTCCTGGCGAGGTAGCTGACCGGAGACGACCAGATGGGCCATGGTGTCGCAGATGACGCGGGTGGCCATGAGAGCAGTCATGTCACTGACATCGTAGGGGGGCGAGACTTCCACGATTTCGATGCCGCAAACGGTGGTTTCCTGCACGATGCGTTTGAGCAGGTGCAGGGCTTCGCGGGGCATCAGGCCGCCGGGTTCGGGCCAGCCGGTGCCGGGGACAAAGCCCGCATCAATGCAGTCAATGTCGAAGCTGATCCACACGCAGTCGGTACCGTCGGTGGCTTTTTCAATGGCAAAATCAGCCGCCGCATCTAGGCCCATTTCCATAATGTCGGTGACGGTGAGGATGTTGGTGCCGCGCTCGCGACAGACTTTGACGCCCTGCCGGGGGACTTGCCAGCCACCGATGCCGAGCTGCACGAGATTTTCGGCGGGCGCGTTGGCCATGTTGGTGGCGTGGAACCAAGGGCAGGTGTGCATCCGTTCGTCGAGGTCGGTTTCCTGGGTGTCGACGTGGCGATCGAAGTGGATGATGCCGACTTTTTTATCCCCTAAATGACGGCAGACGCCGCGCACGGTGGGGAAGCCGATGGAGTGGTCGCCACCCATAATGATCGGGAAGGCCCCGGAGCTGAAAATGTGGGCAATGCCTTTGGAAATTTGGTCAAAGGATTTTTCATTATTGGCGGGAATGGTGAACACGTCGCCCACATCGCAGAGGGTGATTTGCTCCCGCAGATCGACCCCGAGCTCAAAGTTGTAGGGGGTGTAGAGGGCGGAGATTTTGCGGATGCCCTGGGGGCCAAAGCGGGTGCCGGGGCGGTAGGTGGTGCCAGAGTCGTGGGGCACGCCGACGATCGCGACATCGTAGTTCCCCACCTTCCGCACATCTTCTAAATAGGGCGCTTTGAGGAAGGTGTTGATGCCCGCGTAGTGGGGCAACTCGCCGCGTGAAAAGGTGGGAATGGTGCGATCGCGAATGCTCTCTGCCGCCTCTAGCCCGTAGGTCAAACCTTGGTCAACTTCTTGTTGCCAGCCCGTCATGGGCAAGCGCGCTTCCTTTTGCAACGCCTCATTGGCCTCACTGGGGCGGCGAAAGGTGGGTTCATCCGTCATCACAATCTCCTTTGACAGGTCATTTGCCAGCGTATTCAGCACCAAAACGAAAGCCCGAGAGGGCGACAGAGACAAGATCTCTATCTAACCTCCCGGGCTTTTATCCCGCCGTGTACTGGCAAAAAGTCTGAGGCATGCTTAGCCAAACCTTGAACCAGCCGCTTCTCTCGGACCAGACATTCAAACCGTGCAAGCCAGCCTGAATCGGAACCCTAGAAGCTAACCATAACCCCCTCAGTACGGGGAATTGAAAACTGAATATCTGCATTAATACCAAGCGAACTGTGAGCGGACCGTAGCTGAGGCTACGGAAGTTTTATTTGGTCGGCAGCGATCGCCGCGCGATCGCGTGCTCACGACTCTGGCGGCCCAGCGGCTGAGTTTATGAATCTTTTTGAAGTTTGACGCGGCGCTGGGGCGGGGCGGCGGGCGGCTGTATCGAGCGGAGAGGGTAAGCGCCAGCCCTTGCCAGTCAAGGCTTTTGGTGGCCTTGGTGCAGATGTGGCAAGGGGCGATCGCGGGGGTGAGTGAGCCGGGCAGGGCGGGCGGTTGCCCGATCGCCACAGGACTGAGGGCGCGATCGCCGCAGACACAACAATGAAGGGTAGAATAATCATCCTGTGACTACGCGACCCCCTTGTCCAGCTTAAGTTTGTCCCTCTGTAATTAGCGTTAACGCTTCTGCTTCAACGACATGCTCAATCCCAACCTCGATGAAATTCAACTGCATCCAGAGGAGTACGAGCGCTTTTCCAGGCACCTGATTCTGCCCGAAGTGGGTCTGGAAGGGCAAAAGCGCCTGAAGGCGGCTAGCGTACTCTGCATTGGTACCGGCGGTCTCGGCTCGCCCCTACTGCTATATTTGGCCGCAGCGGGCATTGGCCGCATCGGCATCGTCGATTTCGATATTGTGGATAAGTCGAACCTGCAACGACAGGTCATCCACGGCACCTCGTGGGTCGGCAAGCCCAAAATCGAATCGGCTAAAGATCGCATTCAGGAAATCAACCCCTTTTGCCAGGTCGATCTCTATGAAACGCGCCTCTCGTCGGAGAATGCTCTCGACATTATCGAACCCTACGACGTGGTGGTCGATGGCACCGACAACTTCCCCACCCGCTATCTGGTCAACGACGCCTGTGTGCTGCTAAACAAGCCCAACGTCTACGGTTCGATCTTCCGGTTTGAGGGTCAGGCCACCGTATTCAACTACGAAGATGGCCCCAACTATCGCGACCTCTACCCCGAGCCGCCGCCACCCGGCATGGTACCTTCCTGCGCGGAAGGCGGCGTCCTCGGCATTTTGCCGGGCATCATCGGCGTCATCCAAGCGACGGAAACGGTGAAAATCATCATCGGCAAAGGCCGCACCCTCAGCGGTCGCCTGTTGCTGTACAACTCTCTGGATATGACCTTCCGGGAATTGAAACTACGGCCTAATCCGGTGCGCCCCGTCATTGAAGAGCTGATCGACTATGAGCAGTTCTGCGGCATTCCCCAAGCGAAGGCGGCTGAGGAAGCGGAGCAGTCCGCCGTGCCAGAAATGAGCGTGAAAGAGCTGAAGGCCCTGCTCGATGCGAAAGGCGACAACGTCCTGCTGCTAGATGTGCGGAACCCCCATGAGTGGGAGATCGCCCAGATTCCCGGGGCGGTGCTGGTGCCCCTACCCGACATCGAAAAGGGTGAGGGTGTGGACAAGGTGAAGTCACTGCTCAACGGTCACGAGCTGGTAGTTCACTGTCGATCGGGAGTGCGATCGGCCAAGGCCCTCGGCATCCTGAAAGAAAGCGGCATCACTGGCACCAACGTCGCGGGCGGCATCCTCGCCTGGAGCGAAGAAATCGACCCCTCCGTCCCGCAGTATTAACTCAGCCGGGTCAATTCAACGACAGTTAGGGTAGGCAGTGCTTACCCTAACTGTTAGGTTTAGGCATACGCGAAGCGAGGTAGACATGCCTACTGCGATTCAAGAAATCTATAGTCGCGTTTTGTCGACGTTATCCCCTACTGAGCGTCTACAACTGGCAACTCTGATCCTCAATAGCTTGGTTCAGGAAAATGCTGCCATAGATGACAGCGACACCTGGACAGAACAAGATCAACTCGATCTAACGACCTTTTCTTTGCAGTACGCGATGACTGCGTTTTCTGAAGATAGCGAGATTGCTGAGTGAGTTATCAGCCAGGTGATGTCGTAACGGTTGATTTCCCTGGTGTGACGGGCGTGAAGCGTCGCCCAGCAGTGGTTTTATCTTCCCACGAATATCATGCCATTCGCCCCGACATCATCCTTGGCCTAATCACCTCTCAGACCAAGAATTTGGGCGTCACGGATTGCGTGCTTCAGGACTGGCAGGCAGCGGGATTGCGAGTGCCATCCATTTTTCGCAGCTTCATTGTGACATTGCCCCGCTCAGCCAATTTGAGTGTGGTTGGGCACTTGTCGTCACAGGACTGGCAAGGCATCATTGCTTGTGTAAAAGTTGCTCTAGCTGAATAGCCAGCGCTAACTCATACATTATCCTCAAAGAAAGCGGCATCACTGGCACCAACGTCGCAGGCGGCACCTCGCCTGGAGCGAAGAAATCGCCCCCTCCGTCCCGCAATATTAACTTGACCTAATTAGTTCAGTGATTAGAAGGGTGGGTATTTGCTCACCCTGTTTCTTATTAGCAAGCCCCTCAACTCAAAATGTCATCCCAGGGTGTTGAAGAGTGAAACATTTCGGGAAATATTGTGGAAATAATTAAATTTTCACCTTCCAAAACTAAGCAGGAGACGCAGATATGATTGATGGGATAGACCAACTTATTGCACTTTATGGAAACCCACATAAATTTGTGAAAGCTTTTTTAGAAAGCACTTTGTTCATGCCGCCAGAGATCGTTCAGCAAAGAAATCAAGAAATGATCGAAGCTTATAAAGCTGGCGGCAAGTTTCCTATCCGGTATTCTCCATCTCATCATGAGGCTTTGGGCGTTAGAAATAAAGCAGAAGCTATTGTCTTAACAAGAGAAAATGAAACTCACTTGCCTGCTTATCCATCTTTCAATATCAAAATTGACAACGATGGAAATCATGAGAATAGACGTTCTATAAAAAGATATCTTGGCCAAACTATTAGTACAGGCAAACATAGCACAGTAAAGAATTACATTATTTCCCACGTATGGGGACTGGCTTCTCACCCACTGTTCTTCTCTTCTTTATGGAATATTGTATTGATCCCAGCTCATTTTAATTATTTAATGGATAAGGACCCAGAATCGCATCCTGTGGTGAAGACAGTCAAAGAATCAATCCAGCAAAAATGTATTTCTATGTATCGGTTTTGTGAGCAGCTTGCTCCCGAAATCTCAGAAATTGAAGAATTTAGAAGTCTGTTCTTTGTGAAACACAGCCAGGAGGATGAACCGCAATATAGCATTGCATTTTTAACGAGAGAAGGTGTCGAGCGACAACAAAAAGAGATTTCTATATCTGAAGACGAACAGGTTCTGCTTGAAAGGCTTCTAAGTAAGATGGGCAAGAAATTCTTCATTGACTATTACGAGTCTTACGCAAGCGGCGAAGACTTAATGAAAGTAATTCCGATCGGTCTTTATACTTACAGCTCGATTCAAACAAGAATTAGTACAATGAGGCGAATCTTTCGCGAAAATCTCAATCTTAAGGCTTTAGTCTATATTCTGAGCAAGGATCAGTCGAAACTCGATGACGCATCTATTGAGTTGGCGAAAGATTTAGTTGAATTAGACTGATAAAAGTGAATGTCTCTGTCGAGGTTTATGGCAGCATACTTATGAAAGAATATTGTCTCTTTAAATGTAACTTAAAAATGGGAAGCGATCGCTATCTCCGAGTTGCAGGATGATGACGATATCGCGTTCACCTCTACCCTTTAAGAAGTCAACCTTCGCCAGAGATGTCGCAAGGCGTTACACGAAGCACACTACAGCTTCGTTATAATCCGACTAAGGCTGGATAGCCTTACTTTTATGACTGAACTTTTAGAGCAGGCGATCGCGCAACTCAGGAACCTGGATGCGGATAGGCAAGCTGCGATCGCCCCACTCCCCACAAACTCAACTACTGGCAGCGATCGCGATGTTGCATAATTTTGCTGCACTTCACCGTTGAGCCAGGAACGAAAAGATGACCAAGCGATGCGAATGGTGCGGCGACGACCCGCTCTACGTCTCCTACCATGATCATGAATGGGGCATCCCGATTCATGACGATCGGCTGTTGTTTGAGTTCTTGATTCTAGAGGGGGCGCAGGCGGGGTTGAGTTGGCTCACCATCCTGAAGAAACGCGAGAACTATCGCAAGGCATTTCACAACTTCGACTGTGAACAGATTGCCAGCTACACAGAAGCAGACGTGGCACGTTTACTTTCCGATTCCGGCATTGTCCGCAATCGACTCAAGATCGAATCAGCCATCAAGAACGCCCGCGCCGTCCTGAGTATTCAAGCGGAATTTGGCTCACTGGACGCTTATCTCTGGCGCTACGTCGATGGCATTCCCCAGCAAAATGCGTGGCAATCCATGGCGAAAGTTCCAGTCAAAACAGAACTCTCGGACATGATGAGCAAAGATTTGAAAAAACGAGGATGCAACTTCGTCGGTTCAACGATCTGCTATGCATTTATGCAAGCAGTGGGCATGGTGAACGACCACACAACCGACTGCTTTCGTTACGAAGAAATTAAGGAATTGACCAAACCGTGAATGGACGATCGCGATCGCGACTCATTACCCCCAACAGCCACCGGAATCGTGAATTTAAATAAGAGTATCTAACAGGGCAATCAGGCGATCGCATTCTTCTAGGGTGTTGTAATGCACCATGCTCACCCGCACCACCCCATTTTGGGACATGAGGCCGAGATCTTCAATCAGCCGGAGAGCGTAGAAGTGGCCGTAGCGAATGCCAATCTGGTGAGGATCAATACGAGGCGGCAACATATCGCTGGACATCCCCTCTACGACGAAGGAAATCGTGGGAACTCGCTGGTCAGCATCAGCTTCAGGACAGCCGATAACACGAACCTTGGGCTTACTGCGAAGAAAGGTGAGGAGGCGATCGCTCAAAGCTTGCTCATGCCGCTGAATCAGGTCAAAAGCCTGCTTGATTTGGGCTGAGGGTGGCTGGGCTGCCACCGTCGGCTCATGGTGCTGGGCCAACGCCTGAAAATAGTCGGGAATTGCCGTGAGACTGTAACTCAACTCATAACTTGTGCCCCCTGGCTGAAACTTGTAAGGAATGGCCGTTGGTTCGATAAAAAAGTGGTTGTAACTTGGCAACGTCAGTAAATGTTCGCGTTTGCCGTACAGCATGGCTAAGTGAGGGCCATACACCTTGTACAAACTAAAGGCGTAAAAATCTACGTCCAGGGCTTGTACATCCACTTGGCGATGGGGCGCGTAGGCGACACCATCGACGCAAATTAATGCCCCGTGGGCATGAACGCAATCGGCGATCGCCCGAATCGGGTTAATCGTGCCCAACACGTTAGAGGTGTGAGTCACGGCCACTAGCCGCGTCCGGGACGTCAGCAACGCGGTCAAATCTGCCAATCGCAATTCAAGGGAAGCCGTATCGACCTGCCAAATTTTGACAATGACGCCCTGCTGCTGCAGTTCCATCCACGGGGTTATGTTGGCCTCGTGGTCACTGTTGGTCACGATGATTTCATCGCCCGGTTGCAGCGTCTGCCCCCAGCAGTAGGCCAACATGCGGAACAAGGCTGAGGTGCTAGGGCCAAGAACGACCGTGTCGGGGTCGGGGGCATGAATGAGTTGAGCGATCGCGGCCGTGCCCTGAGCCACCCGGTCAGAAGCGACTTGGGACACCTCGTAAGATGCCCCGAGCTGCACGTTTGAGTCGTATAGGAACTTGGTAATCCGCTCCACCACCGGACGCAAAATCTGTGACCCACCAGCATTATCAAAAAATGTCCAGCCTTGATCAAGAGCCGGAAAGTGAGACCGCACAAAATCAAGATCTAGGGGCTTTGGGGCCGTGAGAAAAGGATGAGGCATCAAGCTTGCAGACTATATCGTCAGCCTTCAATAGAAAAACAGGGTTTCAGAAAAACAGCATTTCACGGCGGATCCGCGATCGGTAGAATCGCCAGTGACTGAGGCCATTTTACCGATGTCTTTTGAATTAAAGGTATCGCCACTACCTGGAGATTGAGATCGGCTCCCCCCGGCTCTTACAACCCTTTTACATTCCTTAACAATACCTAACAGACACCCATAAAGTAGCGATGCAGCGCTCTTGACATCATCATGATGCTCAAAGGGTTTCGGTCCCAGAAAATCCAGACACTGAGCTAAGGCTGCTCTTGCTAGGAGCTTTAAGATGCCTAGTCAACAGCCACCCCTGTAGTGGGTCGGTTAGTCGTATCGTTTGAGCGAAGCCGCTTGAGTAAATTGGAGTCCTCCCCAACAGGTTCTTGCGTTTTTTATGCAGTTTCGCTGGCTTCGTACCCAGGCTAACCGTTCAAAGTTGACGCTGCATCAGCTCACTTCGAGCACTCGATAACTCATCAGGTGGGGCAGCGGTCGGCCTAAATAACTGACTGAACTCAAGAGACACCGATGTAAATGCGATCGTCATCATAATGGTCTGAAAGCTATTTTGATTAGCCAATGAGCTCTCACTCATATTAATCATCAGGGTGTAAAAAATAAATGCGATCGGCCAAACATGGGGCCACGAAAAATCATTTTTGAGAATAGCCAGACCCTTGACAAAATATATCCACATCGCCAGCATAAGCAGGGCCAAACCAACAATCCCAATTTCTATAGCGAGATCCAGATAGCCATTGTGTGCATTGGGTAAATCCCATCTGACAGCGTTTCGCACATAAAATGACTCGCCATAAATTCCGTGCCAAAATCCGTCAAACCCATAGCCAAACCACAACCTTTCTTGAATCTTTTCCAACATGACATCCCAGATGTCAGTACGGCCGGTCAACGTAGGATCCTTTCCTAACCAGCTGAGAACTGTGTTTGTAATCGTTTCTTGCCAGGTAACGATAAAGAAATAAAGACTCGCCAAAGCCATCAAAGACCAAGCAAACAACTGTCCCCGCAGCCGTAAGACCTGAATAGCATGCACGAGAAAAATAAGGAGCGATGTATATACCAGAGACGATGAAGACCTAGAGCCCACAACCATCATGAAGCTCGCAGCAAATCCTAAGTAAGCCAGCTTTTTATTAACGCAAAATCTCGTTTTTGAGTAAATGAGAAAGGTAAAGGTGCTCATGGTCATGACTGGCCCGAAAATATTCTTATGGCTGTAAATCCCTCTAAATGCCCCAGCGTGTTTACCAAAATCAATTCCATATCCTGGAATGAGCATGAACAGGAAACTGGTCACCAGCACAACACTGAAAAACGTAATCAGCAGATTGAACTGCTCCTTTAAGCTGTAACGGCAGACAATATAGGAGCCAAACATAACCGTCCCCCCCATGCCAATCGCTGCCTTCATTGTCTCATCTGGTTTCTCAGACCAAATAACAGACAAGCCAATAAACATCAGAAATACCCAGTAAAGATAGTTGTTAGAGATAATTGCTAGCAACCGATCTTTAATCACGTTCCACTTTAAGACGAATAAACAAGTAGTAATGAGGTAGTTTAGCAACCATAGTAGAGTCAGGAAGCTGTAATCATGGTTTCCTCCTCCACCATCACCTTCTGAAGCACCACCAGTCATTATGAGAGTTACAATCCCTCTAGAAAATAGGATTAGATAGGCAAGGATCAACCACTTTTCAAGTTTGGCAAATAAATCAGTCTTTGCAAAATTGAAGGCCGGCCTTGTGACGTCTTGAACGAATGTAATTGCAGGAATCATTTTTGAATATTAGGATGCTAAAAAATAGCAGGAATATGAGCTTTGTCTTGAACTTCTAAAGGTGCTATGAACTGAATATTGCGGATGCAGCTAGTGGATTTGCGAACCAATAGTCGAACGATCTAGAGGAGATTCCTCAGTTGGGATTAAGCTTTGGAGACAGCATGGGACAATCAAATTCACTAACCAATCGCCCCATCATCGACTTAACTGACGATGAAAGCTTGAAGAGCTCAGGATGACATCGCAAGTCATTCTTGCCACTAATTAAAGGGGTTTTAGTTGCCTATAGTCTGCCCTCGACACATCGTAGAAACCTGATTTCTTACCACTGATTCTAATGTTGAGTTTTGGCTAACTCTCGCTGTTTAGTGGTCTTGACCAAGGGGGAAGATAACACTTGAGTGCCAATAACAATACCTAAGGCCACAACCGCCCCCGCAAATACACCAACAGCGAGATACTTTTTGGTAGCACCGCCATCAGACGTCAATGGCGGACTTGCAGGTTCAATTACTGTGGTGTTGTAAGTGGCTTCGTTCTCTTGGACTTCTAGCTCTTGGACTCGCGTTAATAGGGCACTGTAGGTATCTTCGGCGACTGTGACGCGGCGCTCTAGGGCACGTTTTTGAGCACTCAGGGAAGGAATGCTGGATAGCCGCTGCTGATAGGTTGCTTGGGCGTTGCGCAAGGTCGTTAACTGCTGTTGCAAGCCAATGTAAGAAACCTCTGTATTCACAAAGTCTTGAATTAACACCTGCGCAATATCGTCGCCTGCGGCTCCTGCCCCTTGAATTCTGCTTAGAGAGATTCCTGAACCACCGCCTGCTAATGCAATTTGTTCTTGTAAGAACGCTTCTAATGAATCCTTCCGAGACTGTAGCTGCCTCATGACTGGGCTACTGGGCTTGAACTGGGAGCCCTCGGCGGCCATTTCTCTTTCAACTTCTTGTAAATCCAGAAGCGCTTCTTGAACACCCGGATTCTGACGAATTGTGCCCACCAAAAACGCTTGGTCAGCGGTTAGGCCAATTTTACTTTGGAGAGCGTTGGCTTGGGCACGGGTGCCTTCCAAGGTTGATTGAACAGCGGCGGCCTCTCCGGCCAACCGCTCAACCTGATTAACCAGGGAAGTCGCTTCTTCCTCAAGAACGCCAATATTATTCTGCTCTAAAAAGTCGCGTAGCTCAGTTTCAGCTTGTTGAACAGCGAGCTCTGATTGCGGCAGCTGAGCCAGCAAAAACTCCTTCGCTTCGCTAGCCTCGGCGCGGTTTTGGGTAATTGAGTATTCTCGGTATCGATCAATAATCGTATTAACTACAGCGGCGGCTGTGTCGGGGTCGGCGCTGACGTAGTTAAGCTGGAGAACGTCGGTACCACTAACAATCCCGACTTCTAAGCTGCCACGTAGGGCATCGGGAGCAAGCAAGTCGCCATCTTCGCCCTGCAGCCCCAAAATTTCGATGGTTTCTTGCAGGACTGGCCGCGACTGAATAATCTCCATCTGTGTGGTCAACGGAGTTTGATCATTCAGCAAAGACTCCAGCCGATCGCCGCCGGCACCGGCAAAGTCGTTTAACACCGAAGCGTTGTTCTGTTTGGTAAACAGCAATTTGGCATCGGCGGTATAGGTTGGTTCAACCCTGGTCGAGGCAAAGACTGACAGAGCCACACAGGCCGTAAATGCACCGATCGCTAACAGCCCAGATTCACGAATAGAACGATTCATTTGTCTAATCTGCTGCATGTCTAGACCTCTTGACTCTTAAACAATTGCATAGTTCAGCCTGTGACCGCTTAAACCCTTGAGGCATCCAGTAAAACCCATGAAAATTGGTCTTGGCCACCCGATCGCTCGGCAGTACTAGGCAGTAGATGAATCTTAACCATCATTTTGGGGTGACTCAAGACTTTCAATTTCTCTTATCGAATCATGTTAACCGCTTGCTTATGTCTGGAGGGAATGCCTATCGTGACACTGAGAGTGACTGCCAGGGAGTTCGCTTTTTTGGGTCAACTTGCCAGTGCTAGAAGCAGCCTAGGCTGAGGCCAGTCATCCGCGATCGCTCGCAGACATATCCGTGAAATTCAGGAATAAACTGCCCATTAAGATTGATTTCACAGTGTAATCCTAGAAATAAAAGGTGAATTGCCGAACCCCAGATCGACTCTATTCTCGGACACTTCACACTTGAGAAGCGAAGTTAAAGCTTATGTAAAGTCCAGGTGCCGCTGACTCCGTAATAATAAGGACGAAATTGGTGGGGCGGCGCGCTCCTAAATGGCCAAGCTGGTTGAGGGAGCTTGGTGAGTACGTTGATCTACGGTGGAGAGGGTGCCTTTTAGTAAGCGCGGCGGCGATCGCCAAACTGCTGTTGGTAAGCCACATAAATCGCTTCTAAAAACTGCTCGGCGGGCATTTCAGCTTGGGGCAGTTCTGAGAGTTCGATCATGGCTTGCAGCTGTTGCGCCAACTGGACACTCAGCTGTTTGCGGGCGGCGGTGGTCATGACCTGGCGGCGTAATAGATAGGCGCGCAGGGTGGCAAAGTCATCGGGCAAGAGGTTGCCAATCTGGGCCTGCTCCATCAAATCAGCGGCCAAGGTTTGGGCGGCCGGTGAAATCTTGACCTGGGCCTCACCGACTACTGTTTCTGACTGCACCACCAGAGTGCCGGCCAGCCAATCGCCGAGGCGTTTTTCTTGATGGCTAAAGATGATGCAGAAAAAGCCGAGGAAGAGAATGTCATCGACGGGGCGTAAGAGGGCTCTTAACGTCGCCTGAAAGACGCCCTCAGGCTTGCCGTTGTCGTTGATGACGCGAATTTTAGTCCAGCGTTTGCCGGGGGTTTGGCCCTGCCAGTAGGTTTCGAACCCGACAAAGTAGCCCCCATAAATGGCCGCCGTGGCTAGCAAGGCGATCGCGGTCAGCCATAGATTGAGCCCGTCAGCATCGCCCCCCAGCGCCAAAAAGACACTGGTCAGCTGCTCACTGAGGAACGCGCTGAAAATCGCTACCAACGACAGCAGCAAAAACACCAGCAGATAGTCCACCAGCAGGGCAAGGGCGCGGTTGCCAATGCCCGCCAGGGTAAATTCGAGTTCTACACTCTCGGGGGTTTGGATCGAGATGGTCTTGAATAGGCTCATGAATCTCTGGGCTCACGCTGATCACGGGGGCGATCGCGAAACTGAATATCAATCCCTTCGCGGCGGCTGCGGAGGTCGTAATACAACACCGACTTAATCGTCTGAAAGAAGGGAGCCGTAAAGATACTGACCACGATCGCCAACACGATAAAGACCAGCGCCGCCAGCAGCAGCCCCAGCAATGCTGCCGCACTGGGGGCATCACTTTCTAGCAGCCCGCCTAAAAACGGGAGGGCAATGAGGACGGGAATGACCATCGTCAGCGCATATAGCGGCAACATCACCAGATAGGCAATGAGCAGTGAAAACAAGACCCGCACCCCATTGCCTTTGGTCAGTTCCCAACTGCGATTAATCGCCGTGGTGGACTCAATCTCCGGCTCCATCGCCAAAATTAAATTCCAGAGATAAAGTCGTGCTTGTATCCACAGCTGCGCCGCGAACACCACCAACTGCACCACCACCACCACCAACAGCCCAGACAGAGCAGCGGCGGCCTCGCCCCCAGCACTGCCAAGGATGGAAATCGGGATGGTTATAATCGTCACCGCAAAGGAGACGGCGTAACCGACCGCCGCTTGAATCAGCCAGACCAGTAGGCCAATGCCCAAAAACGTCCAGAGTCGCGGTTCGATCGCCTGCAAAGATTGATTCACCGTCTCCGGTTGGCGGCTCAGTTCGCGAAAGCCGAGGCGGGCAATCTGCGACTGAATCATCAGCCCTCTGGCCCAGCCGTAAACCGGCACCATAAACCACAAAACCGATTTGAGATTGAGGCCAAGGAAGGTGCCAAAGTTAGTGCGAAATAAGCTAATGGCGGCACTGACGACATCGCCAACATTCAGCGGGCGGATGGGGGAAGCGGGTTGGGAAGCCATGGGCAGTTTGGGGATGAGGAAGGGACAGCAGGGGGCGCGGTGAGGCCATCAAGGTCAGTGGGGACGGTTTGGCCCGGTGACCTCAGGCCGCGTCAACTTTGCAATGGTGGTCGGGAGGGGGGCGACACCATGGGCAACAATTGCCCCAAATGGTGTGGATATTTTCTGGTGTGAAACCTCCTGAAGGCGTCGAGAGGGTATAACGTGGGCAGAGATGATGGATTTGCTTAATCTGCCCACATCGTAGGTGAGCCCTTCGCGATCGCCCCTGATTGTTATGAACATTCAACGTTGGATAGCCAGACGCGAGACCAGTTGGCGGCAGCTCGATGACCTGCTCAACCGGGCGGAGAAACAGGGACTCGACACCCTGACGACCGCTGAAATCAAAACCCTGGCGAGTCTCTATCGCTCGGTCTCCGCCGATTTAGCGCGGGCGCGCACCCAGGATGTGGGCGAAGCGCTGATTCGCGACCTCCAAGGGTTAACGTCCCGGAGCTACAGTCAGATTTATCAAGGTTCCCGACGGCAAGACTGGCAGGCCGTCGTTAAGTTTTATCAACACGGATTCCCGGCAGCGGTGCGGCGATCGTGGGGCTACATTGCGATCGCGACGGCGCTGTTCGTCATCAGCGGCTTCATTGCCTGGTGGTATGCCTGGCAAGACCCGGCGTTTATGTCGCTGGTGCTCGGCCCCGGCTTTGTGGCCGAAGTTCAAGAGAGCGAAGAACTCTGGACGGTCTCGATTCTGGGGCAGGAGCCCGTCGCCTCTAGCGCCATTATGGTGAACAACATTGCGGTCTGCTTTAACGCCATTTTTGGCGGCGTGGCGTTCTTTTTGCCCCAGGTGCCGATCATCACGCCGCCGGGGGTGTTCACGGTCTACATCCTGGTGTTCAACGGGTTGATGATTGGTTCGGTAGCGACGCTGGTGGCGCAGACCGATTTGGCCTATGACCTGTGGGCGTTTGTTTTTCCCCACGGGGCACTGGAACTCCCGGCGATCTTTTTTGCCGGGGGGGCGGGGTTGCTACTAGCGCGGGCGATTTTGCTGCCGGGCAAGTATCGCCGCCTTGATGCCCTACAGGTTTACGGACGGCAGGCGGCGGAACTGGTTTACGGCATTGTGCCGATGCTGATTATTGCGGGCATTATCGAGGGCTTTTATTCTCCCAGCCCCTTGATTCCCAATATGGTGAAGTACGCGACAGGGACGGTGATCTTCTGCGTGTTGGTGTCCTATTGCTTGCAGCGATCGCCGCAAACCGCTGAAGCAACGCGGCGGGGAGCGTCAGCGGTTGATCATGCCCTGCAATAGGCGGCGGGGACGAAGAGCAAGCTACCCACAATTTTTTCCCATTGCATTCTCTGGAATTAGCTTTGCCGCCATTGTAATTTTGCTCTAAGGAGTAACTATGGCTACCCAAATGTCTAATCACCCAGGATCTGAAGTTACAACAACCCAGCGAGTGGCGATCGCCCTCCGATATTTTCTGCTGGGCACGGTGCTCAGTGGCATTCCCGTGCTGGCGTATCTGTGGCTGTCGGTGGATATGACCTACGGCAGTTGGGCGGCGGTGGACACCGGGCGACTGGTGGGGGCGATCGCCCTCCCTTTAGTGGTGGGTCTTCTGTCCGCCAGCTTCGGTCAACGCGCCATTCGTGTCCTCTCCGACCTGCTGGAATCTGTCCATCTACCGTTTTGACGGCAACACCGGGTGGGACGGCAGTCAGGCCAGGCCAAAGCAGGCTTGGACGGTAATTTCGCAAGTGGGAAAGATTTTGGGGGCGATCGCCTGTGGCGCCCTCAAAATCAGTTGACGTTGATACCCGTCGGGACTGGGTTCTCGAAAAATATGTAACTGTTGGGCTGCCACGTTCAACACCCAATAGTCCGCAATGCCGGCGGCGGCATAAAGTGCAGCCTTGCTACCGAGATCTCGCTCCAGCGTCGTATCGGCAACTTCAACAATCAGGTAAACGGCGGCGGGGGTGGGGTGAGCCGTCGCATAAAAGTCAGCTTGTGGATGCACAACCGCAATATCGGGTTCCGGTTCGGAATAGTCATCTAAGTGAATCGGATCCTGTAAGCGGACGAGCACTTGGTCGCCCAAACGCTGCTCCAGCAACTTTTCGAGGCGTTTGCAGAGGGCACTATGGGCGGGACCTTTGGGCATTTTTTGAATGATTTGACCCGCTAACAACTCCACCTGTTCATCGGCGCTGAGAATCCCGACTTCGGCCATGCGGTAATAGTCAGCCACCGAAAGGAGGCGAAGCTGGGAGGGGGAAGGCGATGCTGCGACCACAGTTCAAGTAGAAATAGTGATGGTAAGTGCAATTATAGCGATCGCTCCTCGACAGGAATGGGCTCTGGTGATTAATCTCGATGCTTTGAGTAGGACCACAGATCATGAATTCACCGCTGTCGCCAACATTTGCAGAACTGACATCACGCACCGGACTTTGGGGAGAGCGGGGCAAGTCGATGGCGGCTGATTCCCAATTTTTCCGATCGCCCGTCAAAATCATCTGCTACTGTCAGAAATTGTGATTTTGCCAACTGCCAGCCAATGACTACTCGCACGGAAACGGACAGCATGGGGCCGATCGCGGTGCCCAGCGATCGCTATTGGGGAGCCCAAACCCAGCGATCGCTCCACCATTTCGACATTGGCGATGACGTGATGCCCCGCGAGCTGATTCGGGCGTTTGGCATTTTGAAGCGATCGGCGGCGGTGACGAATCGCAACTTAGGCAAGCTGGACGCGGCCAAAGCCGAGCTGATTGTGCAGGCAGCAGACGAGGTGATTGCGGGCACGCTGGACGATCATTTTCCCCTGCGGGTATGGCAGACGGGCAGTGGCACCCAAACGAATATGAATGCCAATGAGGTGATTGCCAATCGGGCCATTGAGCTGGCCGGAGGCGAATTGGGCAGCAAAGACCCGATTCATCCCAACGACCAGGTGAACTGTGGGCAGTCATCTAACGACACGTTTCCCACGGGGATGCACATTGCGGCGGTGGAGCAACTCGTCCATCACTTGCTGCCGTCGGTGCGCCGCCTGCAATCGGCCCTGGCGGAAAAATCGGACGCTTTTGCCGACATCATCAAAATTGGCCGCACCCACCTGATGGATGCGGTGCCCCTGACCCTGGGCCAGGAATTTTCCGGCTATGTGGCGCAGTTGGACAAGGCCATTCACCGCGTCGAGGCGAGCCTGCCAGAGCTGTATGAACTGGCCCTGGGGGGCACCGCCGTGGGCACTGGGCTCAACACCCATCCCGACTTTGCCGAGCAGGTTGCGGCGGAAATTGCCCGCTATACGCAACTGCCCTTTGTCTCTGCGCCCAACAAATTTGCGGCGCTGGCGGCCCACGACGGCATTGCCGCCACCAGCGGCACCCTCAAAACCCTCGCCGCCGCTCTGATGAAAATCGCCAACGACCTGCGGTGGCTGGGTTCCGGCCCCCGCTGCGGCCTGGGGGAACTGAAGCTGCCCGCCAACGAACCCGGCTCCTCGATCATGCCGGGGAAGGTGAACCCGACCCAGTGCGAGGCCATGACGATGGTGTGTGTGCAGGTGATGGGCAATGACGCCGCCATCAGCATCGCCGCCAGCCAGGGCAACTTTGAGCTGAATGTGTTTAAGCCGGTGATGATTCACAATTTGCTGCATTCCATTCGGCTGCTGACGGATGCCTGCCGCACCTTTACGGACTTTTTGGTGGTGGGGTTGGAGCCCAATCGCGAGCAGATTCAGCAGTTTTTGGAGAACTCGCTGATGTTGGTGACGGCGCTGAACCCGGCGATCGGCTATGACCGGGCGGCCCAGGTGGCGAAAAAGGCGTACACGGAGAACACGACCCTGCGGGAAGCGTGCGTGCAACTGGGCTTTCTCACGGGGGAGGAGTTTGACCAGCAGGTGCAGCCGGAGCAGATGGTGTGAGGGATGAGGTTCCGGTGCCTCTCCTTAGAGAAGCTACTAAGTACACACAAGTCATGTTGTAGTAGGATGCTGCCAGAAAACATGGGGTCATCGAGATGGAGAATCCTA
>NZ_JACSWC010000003.1 GCF_016888165.1 Halomicronema sp. CCY15110
GCGACGACTTCGTAGACGGCACCTTTATCTAAGTTCTCCTCGCGCAGCGCATCGAAGTCAATCGCGCCTTTGTCGAGGTTTTCTTCCCGGAGCTGATCGAAGTCGATGGCGGCCAGGATGCTGATGGCCGCGTCTTTATCGAGGTTCTCGCGGCGGAGTTCGTCAAAGTCAATGGCGACGACTTCGTAGACGGCACCTTTATCTAAGTTCTCCTCGCGCAGCGCATCGAAGTCAATCGCGCC
>NZ_JACSWC010000030.1 GCF_016888165.1 Halomicronema sp. CCY15110
CGCGGTTTCTGAGTCATCTGAACATTCTCCTTCCTTGTCGACTCTGCGGGAATGTCCACTTTTTCGAGGTAAGGTCAGATACATCGACTTCAACTAGTGGTGGAACAAGCCTTGGGGAAGAAACTGGCCCTGCAGAAACGCCAACTTACGTGTCTTGAAGAGTTTTTCGAGGCCTTTCCCACCGTTGAGCGGTTGATGCTCGACGGGACTGAACGCCCGGTTCGACGAGCCCAAGACTATGAACAACAGAAAACCGATTATTCGGGCAAGAAGAAACAGCATACCCGCAGTCACCTGGGCGCGGTAGCCCCCGACCGTCGCATTTTGGTCTTGAGCCAATCCTATCCGGGCAAAGCTTATGACAAAGGTATTCTGAATACCGAAGGATGGGCGGAATGGATTCCCGATGAGGTCAAAATCCAAGACGATTCGGGCTTGCAAGGATTACAAAATGAGTATGTGAACGTGGAGATTCCGCACAAGAAACCGAAAGAGGGAGAGCTCACCGCTGAACAAAAAGCCGAAAATTGCACCCTGGCTCAGGAACGGGTGATAGTAGAGCATGCCTTTGGCGGCCTCAAGCACTATGAGATTTCGGCGCAGGTCTATCGCAATCGCAAGGAGAATTTCGATGACCGCTCCATGTTGACCGCTGCTGGGCTCTAGAACTTTTATCTATCTGATGGCGGCCTAAAGGGGGCAAATGGCAGAAGGGTAGCGGCTTGCTTCAGAGACTTCACTAATTTACAACAACTCTAAATAATAATCCCCCTTGAGTGTGATTCACTCAAGGGGGAAGAAGAGAGACCTGGCACCGAGCTAATTTCCCATGGGG
>NZ_JACSWC010000300.1 GCF_016888165.1 Halomicronema sp. CCY15110
GTGTCGGCAGATTGCATAGGGCAAACGGGGAATCGCTCGGATTCCAGGCAAGGGGGCGGCTAGTTAATATTGCCCAGGGACCAGCCGAGATCCCGTAATACTTACATAGATTTAGCGAGGAGTCAGGGGACGCACCCCTCGGAGGGGTGCGTCCCCTGGGGCGAGGTGAGGTTGGGAGGGCCAGCACAACTCCAGTTTTCAACCTAGACGGCGATGAGCAGAAAACACCCGATTGCCGAGTCACGTCATCAGTACAATAGGTTAACTTAAGTTCTGCCGATTTTCACACTTTCTATACTCCCTTGGCCGACGCTCTCCCTCCTGCTGCTACGACTCCGCGATCGCCCCAACCCACTGCAACTCTGATCTGGGTCAGCGGTGCCCTCTTCATCCCAGCGATCCTCGGCTTGGGCTGGCAAGTGTTGGCGCAGCCGGCGCTAAGTCATCGTCTACTGGCGTTGGGGTTGCTGCTCACGGGCATGGAACAGGGGCGCATGGCGATGGTCGATCTGCGCCAAGTCGCCGCTGTTGGGCAACAAGTTAGCGATCGCCGATTGCTGCGGTTCTACTCCGTATTGCGGCTGGCGATCGCCGGTCAACTCGTCGGCTTCTACTTGGCGGCATGGGGCGGGCTCGGTTACGGCACGGGCGTCATCATGATGAGCATTATTGGCTTCAACCTCGCCGCCGGACTGCAACTGCAACCAGCGGCTGATCCGCCCCTGCGGTCAGTGGGCTGGCGAGAGCGATCGGGGGTGCTCCTGGCGGACGGATTGGCCCTCGCCTTAGTTGGGCTGTGGCTCACCGACGTGGGTCGAGTTTGGATTGGGGCCGGTCTGCTGACGATTGCCCTGAGCTACGTCGCGGTGAAGTTGGTGCAAGGGGTGCGATCGCCTCGCTGACCTCAGTGAAGGAGCCGGACGCTTCGCCGCCGCCCATCAGTCCACAAAATTTCCTGTTGGCATTCAAAGGTGAGTCCTACAATCGTTAGGAACGTTTGTGCATCCTTGAGAGGGTTATGACTGCGCCTGCCGACCATGAAGCCAATCACGGCATTCCCGAACGCCTGGCGAAACACACCGTCCGCTATGCCAACTGTAAGGATGTGAACGCCGCCGACCTGACGCCGATGATGCGCCACTACGTGCAGGTGAAGCAGGAATATCCCCACGCGCTCTTGCTGTATCGGGTCGGCGACTTTTTTGAGACCTTTTTTGAAGACGGCATCACCATCGCCCGCGAACTGGAGCTGGTGTTGACCAGCAAAGAGTGCGGCAAGGTAGTGGGGCGCGTGCCGATGGCGGGCATTCCCCACCATGCGTTGGATCGCTACTGCATTCAACTGGTGGAAAAGGGGTACGCGATCGCCATTTGCGATCAGGTGGAAGATCCGGCCCAGGCTCAGGGACTGGTGAAGCGCGAGGTGACCCGCGTCATCACCCCCGGCACCGTGATCGAAGAGGGGATGCTCAGCGCCCGGCGCAACAACTTTCTCGCCGCCGTGGTGCTGGCGGGGCAGAGTTGGGGGCTGGCCTACGCCGACGTTTCCACCGGAGAATTCTTCACCACCCAGCACACTGATCCAGAGCAGGTGGGGCAAGAACTGATGCGATTGCAGCCCTCCGAGACGCTGTTCCCCACCGATGCGCCCGACCTGAGGGCGATGCTGCGGCCAGGGGAAGCCTCGGATCACTTACCGGAGTGTCTGCCCCGCCAGTTTTGCTACACGCTGCGATCGCAGGGCTCCTTTTCCCACACCGAAGCCCGCCAGCGACTGTTACAGACCTTTCGGCTGCGATCGCTCGAAGGCATCGGCTGCGACCACCTGCCCCTGGCCGTTCGCGCGGCGGGTGGCCTGCTGGAATATTTGGAAGACACCCAAAAAGACACCCAGGTGCCGCTGCAACTGCTCAGCACCTACGTCCTCAGCGACTTTTTGGTGCTCGACCACCAGACCCGCCGCAATTTGGAAATCACCCAAACGTCCCGCGATGGCACCTACAACGGCTCCCTGCTCTGGTCGCTCGATCGCACCGTCACGGCCATGGGGGGGCGGGCCCTGCGCCGCTGGCTGCTGCAACCACTGCTGTCGGTGGACAAGATTCGAGATCGCCAATCCACCCTGCAAGAACTAGTCGATGACGGCTCCTTCCGCACGGCTCTCCAACAGCAGCTCAAGCAAATCTACGACCTGGAGCGCCTGGCCGGACGCGCGGGTTCCGGCACGGCTAACGGGCGCGATTTGGTCGCCCTAGCGGATTCCTTTGCCCGCTTGCCCGTTCTGGCGGCGCTAGTTGAAGCGGTCGAGTCGCCCTACCTGAAAGCCCTTCAGCACGTTCCCCCCGAGTTGGAAAAACTGGGGGATACCCTGCGATCGCACCTCGTCGAATCCCCCCCCCTCTACCTGACCGAAGGCAACCTCATCCGCCCCGGCGTCAATGCGGATCTCGATACCCTGCGGGATCAGGTCAAAGGCGACCAGGGCTGGATCGCCAAACTGGAGCCCGCCGAACGCGATCGCACCGGCATTTCCACGCTCAAAGTCGGCTTCAACAAAGCCTTTGGCTACTACATCAGCATCTCGCGCAGCAAATCTGACCAGGCCCCCGACGACTACATCCGCAAGCAAACCCTGACCAACGAAGAACGCTATATCACCCCCGAACTCAAAGAACGGGAAGCCCGCGTCTTCAACACCCAAGACGAAATCCACAAGCTGGAGTACGAAATCTTCCAGCAGCTCCGCGAACTCGTGGGGCAACACGCCGACCTGATCCGCCAGGTGGCCCAAGGGGTCGCCGCCGCTGACGTGCTCGCTGGCCTCGCCGAAGTCGCCATCTACCAGGGCTACTGCCGCCCCGACATGGGGGATCACCGGGAGATTGCGATCGCCGATGGCCGCCACCCCGTCGTCGAACAGCTCCTCCCCGCCGGGTTCTTCGTCCCCAACTCCACCGAACTGGGCGGAGAAAAAAGTTTTGGCCAGGGAGAAATTGGTCAGGCTCACGGGCAAGATGCCAATCAAGATACCAATGCTGAACCCAATCACGGGCAAGATGCCCGTCCTAACCCAGCCACCCAGCCACCCAGCCACCCCACCCCCCTCACCCCCTCACCCCCTCACCCTCTCTACCCCGACCTCATCATCCTCACCGGCCCCAACGCCAGCGGCAAAAGCTGCTATCTCCGACAAGTCGGCCTGATTCAGCTGATGGCGCAGGTGGGTAGTTTCGTGCCCGCGAGTGCGGCAAGGCTGGGGATTTGCGATCGCGTCTTCACCCGTGTCGGTGCGGTCGATGACCTGGCCACCGGCCAATCCACCTTCATGGTCGAGATGAATGAGACGGCCAACATTTTGAACCACGCCAGCGATCGCTCTCTCGTCCTGCTGGATGAAATCGGGCGGGGCACCGCCACCTTCGATGGCCTCTCCATTGCCTGGTCGGTGGCAGAATATCTCGCCAGCGAAATCCGCGCCCGCACCATCTTCGCCACCCACTATCACGAATTAAACGAGTTGGCAGGCATTCTCGACAACGTTGCCAACTATCAGGTCACGGTCAAGGAAATGCCCGACCAAATCGTATTTCTCCACCAGGTGCGACCGGGGGGAGCCGATCGCTCCTACGGCATCGAAGCGGGGCGGCTGGCGGGATTGCCCCCCACGGTGATTCAGCGGGCGCGGGAAGTGATGACCCAAATCGAAAAACACAGTAAAATTGCCGTCGGTCTGCGAAAAGGGGCTGAATTTAGTGGCAACGGTCGTCGCCGCAAACGCCGCAGTGTGCAAGAGGATCCGGCTGAACAACTCGATATTTTTAGTTCGTAAATGCTTCGTCATAGCCGCATACTGCTTCAGGAAACCATGTCAGTAGTCACGATCAGACCCGCCAATGAACAGGATGCCGCAGACTTAGCCGACCTAGCCGAACGCACCTTTCGCGATACGTTTGCCACGGAAAATAATCCCGCCGATATGGCACTGCACTGCGCCGAGCACTTTGGGGTGGCGATTCAACGGCAAGAAATTCTCGCGCCGAACCATGTCATTCTCCTGGCCGAAGTCGATACTCAACTCGCCGCCTTTGCCCAAGTGCGCTTGCATGCCCCAAAAGCCGGTATTGCGGCCCCGCAGCCAGCGGAACTCCAGCGATTATATGTCGAGAAAGCCTGGCATGGCCGCGGCGTTGCCCACAAACTGATGCTCCAAGTTCTAGCCACAGCCATGCAGACGGGGACAGAGACGATCTGGCTGGGGGTGTGGGAACACAATCCGAGGGCGATCGCGTTTTATCGCAAATACGGCTTCCAAGTGGTCGGTGAACATGTCTTTCAGTTTGGTAACGACCCGCAACGAGATCTGGTGATGGCGGCAACGCTGAATGATTAACTGCCGGTTCTCTAAGACCGAACCGTACTCCTCTTGCCCCCCTGCCCCCTGACCCGCCTCAACGTATTTTGCAGAGCAGAAGTTGCTTTGCGGTGTCTGTAATGCTGGAAACTTTAAGTCGTATGACATCGCTGGCCTAACTCTGCCCCAGGGTTGAGGCGCTCAATGTACTATTTAATCGTTCGACGCAGTGAACCAATTGATATGTCTGATCACAAGGCAATTGCTGAAATTACTTCTCGGGAGACCTTGCTGGCCGCTTATCAGTCAGGACAGCGCGCCTTTTCGGGCTTGTCGCTATCTGGGACTGACATCAGCGGGATTGATCTTAAGGGCGCTGATTTAAGTTATGCCGAACTCAATGAGGCGAATCTGACCCAGGCCAACCTGCGCGGCTGCGACTTGAGCTACGCTTCTTTGCGCGAGGCGAATCTGACTCAAGCTGATTTGCGCGGGTCTATGCTGATTGGTACCGACTTGCGCCAGGCCACGGTGACGGACGCCAACTTTCACGATGCCGATTATGATCCGACGGAGACGCACTTCCCCGCCGGATTTGACCCCATCAAGGCCGAGATGAAAAGCGATCGCGCTAAAGCTTAACCGTTTAGCTGATGACCGCAGTTGGCACAAAAGCGATCGCTGGGCTGCACCGCCGTGCCACACTGGCTGCAAAACTTGGCTTTACCGGGACTCGCGGCACCACTAGAAGCCGTATTGCTAGAAGCCGCACTGCTGGAAGCCGCATTCCCCATTTGCATTGCCATATTGCCCATCCGCATTTGCATCGGATTGGCATTCATTTCCATGTTCCCCATTTTCATCGGCTGCATCGGCTGCATCGGTTGCATCGGCTCCATGGGCTGCATGGGCGACATCGGCGGCATCGGTTGAGTAGCGCCCATCGGTTGCATCGGCGGCATCGCATTCCCCGGCATCGCAACGCCCGAACTCATCTGCATTTGCTGCGCATTGCCCAGCGCCGGACTTTGCGACATCACACCGAGCTGATTGCCCTGCAACTGCAAATGGTGAGTGCCTTGGGCGGTGGTGAGCTGGATGACGACTCCCTGCTGAGTGCGAAATAGTTCTGGCGGGGCTGTCCAAGTACCAGTAGGAAATTGGCTGCCAGACTGTTGCTGCTGTCCAGCACTGCCAGAAGCCAGAGTGACGGCGGTTTGTTCGCCAACGTTCTCCAAGTAGAGTCTTTGTCCAGAGCCGAGTTCACAGGTATAAGCCATAGCGGGTATCGAGATATCGTGTGCGGGTAAGGTTGCTATCTCCATTGTGTCGGCTATATTTCATCTCCGGCCCAGACTTTAGAAATCTGTTAGGTCTGACCAACTACGCAGCCAAGCAGCGATCGTGCTGCAACCAAAAATTGAGGCACAGGCAAGTCCGTCATGGCTGAGGCAGCAGTTTTAGGAACCCAGTTTTAAGGAAGGATCGTGAGGACATATTTAGTGCCATGTCCATCTGATGAGACACAAATTCAGTTATGCCGTCGCATTGTCGAGGGCACGTTTGTCTGCTGTATGGGTGGCAGGATATCAGGCAATCAGGGGGTAAGGATGCCCTTCGACATGGTCTGACTACTGGAGTCGGCCATAAGCGTTGAGTTTTGAGGGGAGCCAGCCTGCCAGCATCCTGTATCGCTCAAAATCACTCAACTGGGTGCTCTAAAAGATGAGATCGAGGTCAAGGGATTGCAGGTCAATATGGTGTAAGCAAGTCCCCTCCTGTTGTTGGCTGACCAGCCAAAGCTCATGGGGAGGGTGAAAACACACCGCCACTGGGGATGGCAAATTATTGACTTGGCCGATGAGTTGCCCGTAATAGTTGACGAGGCGCATTTCGCCTTGCTGGCTGATCGCCACATAACCAGTCACCAATTCGCCAAACCAATGGGGCACGATGTCCAGACGACAACGCATGATGCGATAGGGAGTAAATCGGATAATTAAGAAATCTTGTTGGCTTGCTCCTGCTAGGGCGATACAGCTACCTGATTTTTGGCTGGCAAACAGGCGATGAATGCTGGCTTGTGCGCTGACTTTACCAAGCAACTTGCCCTTGCGGCTCAAGACGTGGAGGTGGGATTGTTGGTCGTGCTGACTGGCGATCGCATAGTGGCGATCATCCAACATAACGGCACTCATGGGAACTTGATGATCAGCAGCAGGTAACTCCCGAGGCACTGGATGCGGCTGATGGGTATTCACGGCCCACAGGCGCTGGGGGCCTGCCAGCGATCGCACAATGGCCCATTGTTGGCCGCCCGGCAGCACCGCGATCGCCGCGTCAAAGGTCGCCAGCCTCACAAGGCGGGTTGTGGTCAGCAAATGCAACCGTTGTTGAGTGACAACCAATACCCCCAACGGTACTTGGCAGAGTTGCGTAATCGGGGCCTCAAATTCCCAGGTGGTGGGTGGGGTGCTGGGATTAAGAGTTTGAGTGTCGGTTAATGACCAGCCATACAACTTGTGACCATGAGCAGTCAACAGTTTTGTCGTAGAGTCGGCAGCGGTGAGTCGCGCGATCGCTGAGCAGTGGTCAGGTAATGCGAACGGCTCATGGGGCACGAAGGAGCCACTCGCTTGCAGGGCCGCAGTCGTGGGAAATCGTTCGCGTAAGTCTCCGGCGGTCAGGGTTTTACGGGCCTTCAGAATGGCCGCTTTCATATCCGTAGCACTGCGATAGCGGCGGGGGGTCAGTTTTTCTGTCGCTTTTTTCAAAATTGCTTGAATGTTCACTGGCAGACTGTCTGGCAGCTTCACTGTGTGATTGAGGTGACACACCATGAGCTGGTTATAGTTACC
This sequence comes from Halomicronema sp. CCY15110, assembly GCF_016888165.1. Lineage (GTDB taxonomy): Bacteria > Cyanobacteriota > Cyanobacteriia > Phormidesmidales > Phormidesmidaceae > Halomicronema. Next base: position 7,210 of record NZ_JACSWC010000300.1, read on the forward strand.
GGAAAAGGGGCGATCGCCTAACAGCAACTCATACAGCATGATGCCAACAGCATATAAATCTGAGGCCGCAGAAAACTGAAAATAAAACCGTTCCGGGGCCATGTAAGCTGGCGATCCGGTCGCCCCTCTATCCTGACCTTGAAACTCTTGGCTGAGACGAGCAATGCCAAAATCAGAAACTTTCGCCCGCCAACCGTGGGGGGAGAGCGTGAGCAAGATATTCTCAGGCTTGATGTCACAGTGAATCAGCCCTTTGGCATGGGCATGTTCCAGAGCCGACAAAATTTCGGTCGTGAGGGTCAAGATCTCCGCTAGGGTGAGTTGCGTCCCCTGTTCCATCAGGTCACGCAGGGTGCCGCCCTCGCAGTAGTCCAGCACCAGTTGGCGACCGTTGCCAGATTGGTCTAAAGCCAGGCAATTGGCGATATATGGGTGGTCAAGACTCAGCAGGAACCGGAACTCTCGCAGAAATTGATGCGTGGGAAAGCGATCGCGGTTTAAATTTTTAAGCGCCACCAATCGCCCACTTTTGCGATGGATGGCGCAGTAAACTTGCCCAAATTGCCCTTGCCCCACTAACCCAAGAGACCGATATTTAGTACTTCGATAGGTTTTCAGCACAGCGATCGTAGACGCGAGTGAGAGTAAGCGGACGGACTATTGAGTCAACATTTGCATAATCGCAGCGTGGGGTTGCCCTTCCTGCACTAAGGCTTCTGCCGCTTCGAGTCGGTTTTCTAAGCCCAGGACAAACCGATTGCGATCAGCCCCGAGCGATTCACAACTGATTTGTACACAGGTTAAGTCGCGGCCTGTCAGCTGACTAAAAAACGCTTGCAAAACTCCACATTCCAACGCTCCCGAAGGCTGATTGGGCTGAATTGCATGGGCGGTAAAAGGTGAATTTTGCACTTCAATCACCAAAAACCCTTTCATTTGGTAGTCGGTGTTGACGATAAGTGCTCCCCAGCCGTGGGTGCGCCAGCATTCCTGCAAGGCTTTGACAAATTCGACCATTGACAAATCAGCGACCCCTTTTTGGTAATACTCGCTGAGCTCCTCGCAAAAACGAGCATAAAAGTTTTTGCCCCACCAAAGGCCGCAGTTACGCAACACATAACGCGTCGCCTGTCCGGTTTCCTGGTTCAGGCCAGCCACAATCGATTTCATCAAAGCATCGGGCAGAGCCAGGAGGCGATCGCCCCGCCGGTTTTCCAGCAGTCCCAGCTCTAGGGTGCCTCGGATATAGACATCGCTCGCAAAATAGTTACTGGGCAAGCGATCGTCAACAAGTAAATCAGCAACCGAAATCATAACGTCCTCTTTCTGCAAATGAGATTAAAACAAGCCAACCAAAGATTCACTGGTGATCGCTTCTGCGGACTCAGAGGTTAACTGCCCCCCCGCAATCAAACGCTCCGCAGCATCTAAGCCAGGGATCAATAGAGCCATTTGAGTCGACGAAAATCGTCCCGCAAACTGAGTTTTGATGAGCTGATACAGGGCGATATCAATCGCTTTAGTGTCATAGGCTTCGACAATTTCGGGTAGCCAACTTTCTAGGCGCTTGGTCACCATGTCGATGTCATCAGTTAGCATGGCCATCGCGGCATAACGCACCATGAGAATGCCGTTTTGTATGCTGCGCTTGAGCTTTGCCTCCGACTCTTGCGGAAACTGCTGTTGCAGCGCGTCAGCCACCGATTGCATCAGGGTGACTTCTTCATTGCGCAAGCGTTGATAAAAGCTAATGCGCTCTGGCAGAGAACTCACAAATTGGCTGAGGGCGTTTAATTCGTCAGCTTGTAGATACCCCTTTTCGGGTTCGTCGAACAAAGCTTCGAGTTTAGGATTCATAAGAGGTGCTCCAAATTAACGAGTGCAAGCAGCGGCATAAAGCTGTGAGGGGAAGGAAGGATCAGCGATCTCAGAACAGATCGGCAAAACCATCGAGGGTAATATCTTCTTCAACTGGTAAATCAGGTTGGATATCGAGGGGGGCCACCGGCGCGGCAATGTTCGGTTTACCATCCCAAGGAAAGAGGTTGAAATATTCACCCACGGTAAGGGTGGGGCTCAGGCTATTCACCTCAGCAGCGTCTGTTGGAGAGCTGCCAGCAGTCGGGTTGGGTCGATTGACCGGCATCCCCGTCCAGGGCATCTGCTCAAAGAATTCGCGTACTGACAATGTTGACCAGCTGTTGGTTGTGGCCTGGTGCCCAGTGCGGTGACCGTTCATAAGTGCGGTACTCATCCTTGAACCTCCCCGGCGCGTAGACGTTTCTCAATATCCCGAGCGGTCGCCCCTTCATTCATCCAGAAGGCCGCCGCATCGATGCGTTCCTTGCCGCCCAGTAGGAATTTGCAGTAAGTCTCGCCCATGGAGTAGCACTGAATTTCGATACAGCTCAGTTGTTTGCGCACCATTTCAGTGAAGAAACCCGCAAACAAGCCGGCGTAAATATGGCAAACCGGTTTGCCGACGTCACCGAGGGTACGCGCAACCGCTGAGTCAAACACGTTGATGAACATGAAGCCCTGTTTGCGATCGCTCATATCCACTTCCCATCGACCCCAGCCTTGGGACGTGAAGGGCCACCACCAAGTCTCTAGCAAAAACATGAGATTAGCCTTACGGGCGCTCATGCCAAATTCTTTCTCAAACCAACTTTCAAAAAATAGAGAATCTTGTTTGCCCCATTCCAGACCGATAGAGTACATGATGGCCGCAGAGGCTTCGCCGACTTCTTCTTCTAAGCCTTCGAGGAGGCCAATAATAAAGTCTTCACTGGAGAAAAAGTTGCGGCTGCCATTCCAATCAACAACACTGCCAGCATCTGGGTTGAATTGGAAAAAGTCCTTAAAGCTGTAGTGGTTATGCTTCTTAGGGTGGCGATCATGAAGCTGGTGAGTGCTGGTTAATAAACTGGTTGACATAGTTTCCTGCCCGAGAAGCTCGTTTTATGAACTGTTAGGTGTAATGTGCCCACCGTGAGGCCGACATCAACGATCCCAGGAAAAAGTTGAAAAATCTTAAGGCAAGAGACTCACTTATCAACCCCGTTCAACTTGAGACCTGAAGTTTTGAGCAACCAGAGCGGTATCAGCATCCGAAGTAAACAAAACCAACTCTTTAAAATCCTCTAAGGGATCGGCGGGAAAATAACATCCCGGTAACGGCAGTGCTTGGGTGGCTGGGTGGCTGGGTCAGTTGCGGGTCTGGAGTCGGTACTTTAATTGCCCGCGCATCCCTAACAGGAAGGATTCCCTGAATATCAGAGATAACCTGTTAGGTAGGCTTCCTAGCCTACCCTTCCCCACCAATCGTTCCCACACCAAAGTAGAAGACTGGGTGACAGCACTGCTGGGCTTAGCCAGCATCAGACAAGCATACTGCGACAATTTTCATCTACCTGTTTGAGTCAGACTGCTTGAGTCAGACAGAAACGAAAAAGTTCAAACATTAGGTATACCAACGCCCTCAGGAGCAAGGGTTATCATCTGGAGCAAAATTTTGGACATGGCAAACTGCACCTGCCCTGGCAACTATATATTTCTTCAACCTTGTTTCATCGGCTGCTAGAGACGACTCAACCTGCAACATAAACGGCCACCAGCGCATCTGCCGACCCGAAAAACCTTTTCCGATAATTTGCAGCTCTGAACCTTCCACCGGGGCTTTGACAGTTGGGGCAACTGCTCAAGTTCATACTCCAGGGAATTGAGCAGATACCCCCAGCCAACAAGAGTTAAATCTCCAAAACGCGAATTACTGGTGCACTGAAAATAATATTTGACTAAGGTGACTCAGCTTTGCTAGAATCGCAATTCTGTAGTGGAGTGCTGAGAACTGGGACATGAAAGTCCGCGCGTCCGTCCGAAGAATGTGTGATAAGTGTCGCGTCATTCGCCGAAAAGGTCGAGTGATGGTGATTTGTACAAACCCAAAGCACAAGCAACGTCAAGGATAGAATTCTTGTCATTGTATTACTAGAAGGGTTTTTGACATAAACTAAGGTGGTTTATTCACCTGGCAGTTTAGAATCTCACGGCTAAGCTGCAACAGGATTAGATGAGATTCATGGGGAGAAGATAGTCAGTGGCACGGATTGCTGGCGTAGACCTGCCAAGAGACAAGCGGGTTGAGATTGGTCTGACATATATATACGGCATTGGCTTGAGTCGGTCGAAAGCAATCATCGAGAAGACAGGGGTTAACCCTGATACTCGAGTGCGCGACCTGACAGACTCTGACGTTGCTAGCTTGCGTGATTCTGTCGAGAATGACTATCAAGTCGAAGGTGACTTGCGTCGTCTGGAAGGGCTGAACATCAAGCGACTGATGGATATTGGTTGCTACCGCGGGCGACGGCATCGCGCAGGTTTACCTGTGCGAGGGCAGCGTACCCGTACCAACTCTCGTACCCGACGCAGTGGTAAGCGCACTGTTGCAGGCAAGAAAAAAGCGCCTAAGAAATAACGTAATTACTTGGTGCATCTTGAGTGGCGTCTACTCTTGTAGACGAGCCCTCAGGATGCGCCTGTTTTGCTGATAAGAAGTAGTAGCAGGCAGTAGATGGCTAAACCGACAAAAAAAACAGGCGGGCGTAAAACCAAGAAGAATATTCCCAATGGGGTTGCCCATATTCAGTCCACGTTCAATAACACCATTGTGACGATAACTGACACCAATGGTGGTGCTGTTTCTTGGTCTTCGGCAGGTGCAAGCGGTTTTAAGGGTGCGAAGAAAGGGACTCCTTTTGCAGCTCAAACAGCGGCTGATAGCGCGGCTCGTCGAGCCATGGATCAAGGCATGCGACAGATTGAGGTCATGGTGAGTGGCCCTGGAGCTGGCCGCGAAACTGCGATTCGAGCACTGCAAGCTGCAGGACTGGAAATTACGTTGATCCGCGATGTCACTCCGATTCCCCACAATGGCTGCCGTCCACCTAAGCGCCGTCGCGTCTAGATTGGAGGAGGCGTCTTCACGAGTATTGGCAAAGTAGAGCGAGGGCACATCAGTGGCACAATTTCAGGTCGAATGCGTAGAATCATCGATTGGCGATGACCAGAGTCATTTCAGTCGTTTCGTTATTGAACCGTTAGAGCGGAGTCAGGGCATTACTGTAGGCAATGCTCTGCGACGAGTTTTATTATCTAATTTAGAAGGCACCGCCATCACTGCAGTGCGCGTCGCTGGGGCAACTCACGAATTTTCGACTGTGCCAGGTGTACGCGAAGACGTGTTGGATGTGCTCTTAAACATGAAGGAAGTCGTGCTCAAGAGCTATTCCGCGCAGCCGCAAATCGGGCGCTTACTGGTTCAAGGGCCCACTAAGGTCACGGCTAGCCACTTTGACTTGCCGTCAGAAGTGGAAGTAATTGATCCCGATCAGTATGTTGCCACCGTGGCTGATGGCCATACTCTGGAGATGGAGTTTCGCATTGAGCGGGGGACTGGTTATCGGGCTATCGATCGGAGTCATGACGAAGCGGCGGCGCTGGACTTCATGCAGATTGATGCCATTTTCATGCCTGTTAGAAAGGTAAATTACACCGTTGAAGATGTAATGGAAGGGGGCGCGCTGGAAAAAGATCGTCTACTGATGGAAGTCACGACGAATGGCAGTCTGACCCCTCAGCAGGCAATGAGTGAAGCGGCGGCTATTTTGGTTTCCTTGTTCAATCCTCTTAAGGATGTCACCCTGGAGCCAAAATCTGAAGAAGAGCCCAAAGAGGAAGATCCAGCCAATCATATTCCCATTGAAGAGCTACAGCTTTCTGTTAGAGCTTATAACTGCTTGAAGCGGGCTCAGGTGAATTCTGTTGCTGATCTTCTGGATTTCACTCAAGAAGATCTATTGGAAATCAAGAACTTTGGTCAGAAGTCGGCTGACGAAGTCATTGAGGCGTTGCAGCAACGTTTAGGGATTACACTGCCAGCTGAAAAGTCAGCGAAAACTTCTTAGGGAAGTGTGCTAGCTCAGGGAAACTGAGCTGATTTATCCGGGGCTCTATGCTTCGGTTTTTTGTTTTTGAGTTGTATGAACGCAAAGGGGGAAATCGATATGCGACATGGGTGTCGTGTTCCACAATTGGGCAAACCAGCGGATCAACGTCGGGCCTTGCTACGATCGCTGACGACTGAGTTGATTCGTCATGGTCAAATCACCACCACCAAAGCCCGAGCTAAGGCGGTACGGTCGGAAGCGGATCGCATGATTACGCTGGCTAAGGACGGTTCTTTGTCTGCGCGACGTCAAGCACTGGGCTACATGTACGACTCTAAGTTGGTGCATGTTTTGTTTGAGCAGGCTCCTGAGCGTTATAGCGATCGCCAGGGGGGCTATACTCGTGTGCTGCGCACTGTGCGGCGACGAGGCGACAACGCTGAAATGGCCATCATTGAGTTGACCTAATATCCGTACCGACCAAGCTATGTCTTCCAAGCGTCCTCTATTAGAAACATCAGCTGTTGTACCAGCCGCCCAGGATACTGAGTATCATCGGGTGGCCCTGGTTGTGCAGTACGTGGGGACTCACTTTCATGGATGGCAGCGGCAACCCCGTGAGCGCACGGTACAGGGAGACATTGAAGCGGCAATTGCGACTGTTTTGGGCACGCCCGTAACGCTGTGCGGTGCTGGGCGAACCGATACAGGCGTGCACGCCGCAGCTCAGGTGGCTCATTTTTCAGCCCCAACCCTGATTCCCGCGCATCGCTGGGCGAGTATTCTTAATAGCCGATTACCGGAAGACATTGTCATTCGAGGCTCCGCAGCGGTTCCTGGCAATTGGCACGCTCAATTTTCGGCCCAGTGGCGACGCTATCGGTATACCCTGTATACCCAGCCAATTCCCAACCTATTTATTCGTCCATTTTCTTGGCACTATTATTACGAGTCTTTGAGCACGTCTCAGATGCAGGCTGCTCTTGATCCCCTAGTGGGCTATCACGATCTGACTGCATTTCAGCGGACTGGTTCAAAGCGATCTCATGCTTGGGTTGAATTACAAAGTGCAAAGTGTCGGCGGCGCGATCCGTTTATCACGGTAGAGCTGCAAGCCAATGGATTTCTATACGGCATGGTGCGGCTATTGATGGGGATTTTAGTACAGGTGGGGCGAGGGCTCTTAAGTGTCGAAGAGTTTACTCAGCTGTGGCGCTGTAAGCAGCGCGAGCGTGTAAAATACGCGGCTCCGGCCAGTGGGCTATGTCTGTTGCGGGTTGGTTATGAACATTTCCCCTTTGCGCCTGATGTCTGGTACGACACCCAACCACACTTTGCTTTGCCCTTAGTTTCCAACGCGATCGCGGTTTAGCGGTGCTGCTTCTCATCGCAATCTTGATTACCTTCATTGAATTCGTTCTACAAAACCATGACTAAGACCTATACTCCACCCGTCGATACGATTGAGCGCAAATGGTACGTCGTTGATGCAGCAGATCAGCGACTAGGGCGACTCGCCACCGAAATTGCAAGCGTTCTGCGCGGTAAAAACAAGCCAACCTTCACCCCTAACATGGATACTGGCGATTTCGTCGTTGTAATCAACGCCGAGAAGGTGGCGGTGACTGGCAATAAGGCGAGTCAAAAACTCTATCGCCGTCATTCTGGTCGTCCCGGCGGGATGAAGGTTGAGACATTCAACCAGCTACAAGATCGCATCCCAGAGCGCATTATTGAAAAAGCTGTGAAAGGAATGCTGCCCAAGAATGCTTTGGGTCGCAAACTGTTTACTAAGCTGAAAGTCTATGCTGGGCCGGAGCATCCCCATACGGCACAACAACCCGAGACGCTCGTTATCAATACAATTCCTGGAGGAAAAGTCTAATGCAAGCTACCGATAATACTGACCGCGTTGTTTACTGGGGTACGGGTCGACGGAAATCGGCGGTTGCCCGAGTTCGTCTAGTTCCCGGCAACGGTGACATTAAGATCAATAATCGTCCTGGGACAGAGCATCTGCAAGGTAATCCAGCATATTTAGCTACAGTGAAGGCACCCTTGGAAACCTTGGGCTTGGAAAGCGAGTATGACGTTTTGGTGAATGTGCATGGCGGCGGTCTGACCGGACATGCGGACGCGATCAAAATGGGCGTAGCGCGGGCGTTGTGTGAGTTAGATCCCGAAAATCGCAAGCCATTGAAGGTAGAAGGTTACCTAACTCGTGATCCCCGTTGTAAAGAACGGAAGAAGTATGGTTTGAAGAAAGCTCGTAAAGCACCTCAATTCTCCAAGCGTTAATTACTCGCCTTTTTATTTCGAATGACGAGTGTTTAAAGTTCAGTTATCTGATTTGAAGCATACCGAGGAAAACATCATGCCAAAGTCTGAAATTCATCCAGAATGGTATCCCGAAGCTAAAGTCTATTGCGATGGTCAAATGGTGATGACTGTGGGGTCTACCAAGCCAGAACTGCACGTTGACGTGTGGTCGGGTAATCATCCCTTTTATACCGGCACCCAAAAAATTATTGATACTGAGGGTCGCGTTGAGCGCTTTATGCGGAAGTACGGGATGTCAGATACGACGGATAGCGCCGAAGGTGATGCTAAGTCAGAGGCTTAGTGATTGCAGTAGCAGCGCTGTCTAGCGCCTTTAGTTGTTGCGATCGGAGTCCCTCTCGCCCTGCCATGGCCGAAGCTTACCTTATTGACAAACTCAATTCAGTTCACCAAACCTTTCATGAGCTGACCCGACGTTTAGCTGATCCAGATGTTGCGTGTGATCCGGATGAATTTCAGCGGATTGCCAAAGCTCGTTCTTCTTTGGAAGAGACGGCCACGACTTACGAAACCTGGAAAGGCTTGCAGGAAGAGCTTGTTGGAGCCCAAGAAATTCTGCGAGAAGCGAGCGGTGACCCCGATCTGAGGGAGATGGCAGCTCAAGAAGTTGCTGACTTGCAGGCGCAGTTAGAGCAGCTAGAAGAGCGCTTGAAAGTCTTGCTCCTGCCCAAAGACCCCAACGATGAGAAAAACATTATGTTGGAGGTCAGGGCCGGAGCTGGCGGCGATGAAGCTAGCATCTGGGCTGGCGACCTCGTGAGAATGTATTCTCGCTATGCTGAGTCGCAGAGCTGGCGCATCAAGCTATTGAGTGAGTCTACGGCTGATATGGGTGGCTTTAAAGAAGCCATTCTAGAAATTCAGGGAGACAGCGTTTATAGCAAGCTCAAGTATGAGTCTGGCGTGCATCGAGTTCAGCGGGTACCCGTTACCGAAGCGGGGGGGCGCGTGCATACTTCAACCGCGACGGTAGCCATTATGCCGGAAGTGGACGATGTGGAAATTCATATTGATCCCACTGAGGTGGAAGTATCGACTGCTCGCTCTGGTGGTGCTGGTGGTCAAAACGTTAACAAGGTGGAAACGGCTGTCGATCTGTTTCACAAACCGACTGGCATTCGCATCTTTTGTACCGAGGAGAGATCGCAGCTACAAAACCGTGAGCGAGCTATGCAAATTTTGCGGGCCAAGCTTTACGAAATTAAGCTACAAGAGCAACAAGCAGAAGTCACCTCAATGCGACGCTCTCAGGTCGGTACGGGGTCTCGCTCCGAGAAAATTCGCACCTACAATTACAAAGATAATCGCATTACCGATCATCGTCTCAATCAGAACTTCTCGCTTTCACCCGCATTGGAAGGCAATATTGAAGATATGATCCAGTCCTGCATCACGCAAGATCAGCAAAGGCAGCTGGAAGCGCTGGCAACGTCGGAACCTGCCGCTTAGCATTGATTTGCCGATTCTCGGGATTAAAAGACTGCCCCGCTTATGCCATGACTGCCCGCGTTGATTAGACTAGAAGCTGCCGGGTTCTCGGTTCAATATGGCACGTTTTCTCCACCTTGCTGATATCCACTTGGGCTTCGATCGCTACAACAGTCCCGAGCGTACCAAAGACTTTTTCTTCGCGTTATCGGATGCAATTCAGAAATATGCCGTTGACGCCAAGGTGGATTTTGTCATTATTGCAGGTGACTTATTTGAGCATCGCGTCATTCAGCCGGCGGTGCTGAATCAAGCTCAACTTTGTTTTCAACAACTTCAAGCCGCTAACATCCCGGTTTTAGCGATTGAAGGCAACCATGACAATACGCCCTATGGAACAGCGACAAGCTGGCTAAAATATCTGTCGCAATGGGGCATGCTGAAACTATTAGAACCAGGTAATTTGATGGCTGGCGAGCCCCTTTATTCGCCGTGGGATGAAGCCAATAAAAAGGGTGGCTATATTGATTTACCCTGCGGCGTCAGAGTGATTGGCTCGGCCTGGTATGGAGCAGCGGCGACTCGGGCGATCGAACAGATTGCCGCTACGATTCCCACGTTGCCGCCGGGGCCAGACACCACGGTGCTCTTATTTCATCACGGGCTCGAAGGGCAGATTGCTCGGTATAGTGGGGCGCTGCGATATTCGGAACTCATGCCTCTCAAAGATGCCGGGATTGACTATCTTGCCCTGGGCCATATTCATAAGAATTATAGCGAGGGGGGCTGGGTCTTTAATCCCGGTTCATTGGAAGCCAATAATGTCGAAGAGGGAGGCTTTGCTCGGGGGGCATATTTAGTCGATGTGGATGCTAATGGGATTCACGCTGAACTGAAGCAAGACTACCGGCAGCGGCCCATCGTCCGACTAGTGGCTAAAACTCAGGATAGCGACAGCGAGACCGATGTGGTCACCAAGGCGACCCAGACGGTAGAAGCAGCGATCTCATCGGGGCAACTGGTACCAGGGCAACAGCCAATCGTTGAGCTGCGCATTGCCGGACAAGTCGGTTTTGAACGTTTGGAACTGGATACCAAACAACTCCAAAAAGACTTACAAGCTCTGAGTCAGGCTTTAATTTTTCTGTTGAAGTATGACGTTGAGGAAAAAGAGGTGGTCGAGCCGATCGCCCACGAAGCTAGTCGTGAGCTGATCGAACGGAGCACCTTCAAGGATCTCCTGACAGCCCATCGCGATTATAAAAAACGGGCCGATATATTGTCTGAAGGGCTGATCGACTTAAAATCCAAGCGTTTGTCGGGACAGGCGGATGAATCAATTTATCAGTATCTTGAGCAGCTATTGACCCAGTAAACCCAAGCAATCCGCTCAGGTGATATTGAGTCCAGCCATCCCATGAAGGTGATGATCGCCGCGTGAGTTCAGTCAACAAACAATCTAAGGGAACTGCAACTAAATAAAGTACCCGTTCAATCCGGTTTCGACTGCGCTCAACCTTCCAGTATCGAGAGTTGAGCGCAGTCGAAACTCGGTTCATGGGGATCTTTTTTTCGCGCAAGTCCCTAAGTAGACTCCCAACTTCGCTAACACTGCCGCGCTTTATTTTTGGGCCACGGCTTTTTGGGCCACGGCATTACCCAGGGTCTTCTCCAAGATGTCAGTCGCGGGCTCGACGATCGCCCAAGTACCGTCCGGTTGGCGGCGCATGGCGGCAAACTGCAATATCTGACTGCGGGCCATCACTTGCCCCGCCTCCACTTCGCCCAATCGCGGCTTCGTCACCCCGCATAACCGAAACAAGTAGGCCGGGATTTCGGGTGTGGTAAAAGCCACACAGGTATTGCTTGCCGTGGGCTGTAATTGACCATCAAACGGAGCCCTGACCTGACTGCCCCCCAACTCAATGGAAACGTCGCCCAGTCCTCCCATTACCGGAAATCCGCCCACCTCACTGCCGGGTTGCAAAGTCCAGTTTTGCTGCACGGGGATGTGACGCGGGGGCACTGGCGCTGATGTTAGCCCACAGGCTCCTAGGCCCAGTAGGCCCAGCAGCGGCAGCGCTTGCCAAGAAGCGCGCAAAACTAATGGTAAATGAGTTGGCATCGTGTCACCTCAGGCAAACTTCACAGAGTTGTGTCAGGAACGGTTAATCGCGCGAAAAACTGAAGTCAAAACCGGCATATTCTTCGCCCTCGTACAGCACGATAAACCAGGTTTCAGGATTAAACTCCAGCGGATAGGCGACGCGCTCAGCGGTGACGCCTTCACGCACTTCTACTGACGGCAACGTGCAGTAGGGTTCGGCAATAACCGCTTGCACGTCTGCCTTGGGAGCCCGCTCGGCGATCGCTAACAACTCTGACAACTCGGCTCGGGACAGCACCGATTCGGCCTGAATCGTTTCTTGGCAAACGGCCTTAGCGACGGCTGGCTCAGACTTTTCTTCCATCATGGGTTTTGGCCCCACCACCAACGCGGCCAAGGCCAACATGCTGCCTCCCGCCAGCAAATAGCTACGGGGCGATCGCTGGGGGGAGCGGCGACGGATTCGAGGTTGACGACGTACGACCACCGGCTGAGGATATCCAGCAGCTTGAGGATGAGGTGGGGCGACCGCAGGCACAGACGGCGACGACACGGAACGATATTGCCTGGGGTATGACGCTTGAGGAGGAGAACTAGCTGGCTGGCGCGCCGTGAAATCGCCGAACTGAATACGGGAGTGGTGCCCGCCACTGTAATGGGAACTGTACTGATCGCGAGCTCTGGACTGATAGGTGGAGTGGGTCATTTTTGCCCTCCTCGACAACGGCAAAAGGGTTCTGTGGGGCTCTTGGCAGGAATTGAAACCATCAGAGTGACGCCTACCGATGAAGCCTGATACAAATATAGTACATTTGTCCTAAATAACAAGGCGATCGCTGAATTTGAAGATTTGCTAAGGTGATCACCAGGATTTGAGCCAGCTATCCGTCCTATTGCCCCTAATCGCCATTTCATGAATTGCACCCTGGTTTGGTTTCGCCGAGATTTACGCATCAGTGATCATGAGCCGCTGTTCCGGGCGGCGCGGCGGGGGGTGGTCATTCCGGTCTTTGTGTTCGATCGCGCGTTGCTTCAGCATCCCGAAACGGGCAGCGCTCGGATCGCCTTCATGCTAGATTGTCTCGCCGCGCTCGATGCGGACTTACAAGCCCAAGGCGGCCGACTGATTTTACGAACTGGTGATCCGGTGCGGGTACTGCCGGATTTGATTCGTGAAACTGAGGCCGAGGGCATTTATGCCTACACCGACTGCGAGCGGATTTATGGCCGCGTGCGGGATGCTCGGTTGAATCGGGCGTTGACAGAACAAGGGATGAAAATTCGCTGGTTCGAGCCGCCTGCCAGCCTAAACGAATTGATTCCCTATCCGCGTTATCGATCGCGCTGGTATCGCGATATGGCCGCACCGCTGGTACCGCTGCCCCCACAGATAGACGTTCCCCAGGATCTTCCCAGCGATCCGCTCCCTAGTTTAGAAACCCTGGAGCATATGGCAGACGGCAAATCCATTCCCCCTGGCGGCACCGCTGCGGCGCGCCAGTTGCTAGCCGACTTTTTGAGCGATAAGAGCGATCGCTACTATTGGCAACTGTCCTATCCCAGTGCGGAGGCCACCACCGGACTGAGTCCCCACATCAAGTTCGGGGCGATTTCCGTGCGTGAATGTGTGCAGACAATTCAGCAAACCCCTGACCAGGGAGACTTTCGCATTCGGCGCAGCCAACAGCAACTCATTGCTCGCCTGCGCTGGGGCAACGGCTTTACCCAGCGATTTCGCTATTTACCGCAATTAGAATTGCGATCGCTCTACACCGTATTTGACGAAGATGGCTGGGCCTTTGACGAAGACCTGTACCAAGCCTGGCAAGCGGGACAAACGGGCTTTCCCATTGTGGATGCCGCCGCCCGTTGTCTCCAAGCGACCGGGGGATGGCAAGCCTTGAACTTTCGCTCACGGGCCATCTACGCCAGCTTTTTGAGCAATTTACTGGGCATGGATTGGCGCTTTGGAGCGCTGCATTTCATGCGTCACCTGATCGACGGCGACTGCCCTATCGACCATTATCAATGGGCCATGCAGTCGGGGGTGACCCACTGCCTCGACAAAACCTGGACGCGCATTTACAACCCCGGACAAGTGGCGGTCGATCGCTGTGACCCCGACGGCGCTTTTATTAAGCACTGGGTACCCGAGCTCGCCCACCTCGATCCCGCCCAGCTCGGCAATCCCCCACCGATGAAGACCTATCCCACCCCAATTTTGGATTACAAACAAGCGCGACAAAAACGGGTTGAGCAATTGGAAAAACAGCGCAGTCGGTTTTTGCAGCGCGGCAATGTCGTGCCCTATCTGGCGCATCTGCCGACTGACCTGACGCCCTTTGGCAGCGATCGCTACGCAGGAGCAATCGAATGGGCACAGTCACCGCCGGACAGCTTGTTTCCCCAGGCTTTAGATTTAACGGCGCTGGATGACCCACAAGCGATCGCCCTACGCACCTGGTTTGTGGCCCATGTCAACATTACGCCGCCTAAAAGTCGCAAACGACCGTCGCCGTCGCCAGTTCATCAACTCGCGCTCAACCTCTAGGAGCGATCGCGACTTAAAGATATTCAACAACAAAAACAAATCCTACATTTCAGCCCCTCAGCGGTGAATCGTGGTCATGGAGGGATAAAATTCTCGCGAACAGCGTCTAAAGTCTCGCATTCGTTTCAAGCAAACATGATGAAAAAATTCTGGATGATTGTTGTTGGAGTGGCTGCCTTAGTCACCCTATCCGTGGGTACGCTCTCGCCACATGCTGCTATCGCCGAGACGCCCCAACTCCTGGCCGATGCCCATGAAGAGATGTCCGCCAGTAACGCGGAAGTCTGTGCAATTGTCACCTCAATGCCCAGTGCCGAAGCTACTGACGAATTTTTGGCGCTGTTGGATACATCGTCGTCGCTGACCTCGAAGCGATGCGCTCGAACATGATGCAATACGACGCTGAAGGATATGGCTGGCAGAACATTATCGATAGCCCCGATGGTCTGGCACCGCAGCCGGGAGCTTGGCTACTGGGAGCGTTAAGAATGGTCTGTGAACCTCAACCGGCAGCGGTGGTCACAGGGACTGTGACCTATCGCCAACGAATCGCGCTCCCACCCGATGCCACCGTTGTCGTCACCCTGGAAGATGTGAGTCTAGCGGATGCCCCCTCAACGGTGGTTGGGGGAGACATGATTCGTACGGCTGGTCTGCAAGTGCCGATTCCTTTTTCGATCACTTATGACCCCGCCGAAATCATTCCCCAACATCGTTACGTGGTAAGAGCGAAGATTTTCTACGGCGAAGACCTGAGCTGGACCAGTACCACCGCCTATCCAGTTATCACGCAAGATAGCCCGACTGAAGATGTAGAAATCACGGTGCAGCAAATCTAAGTGAAGGTAATTTAAGGTAATTTTTGGAGGATGCTTTTAGCTTTTGGCTAATCGCAAAAATGGATTCTCCACACATGAAAAAGGCGCGATCGCGTTCTCTGCAATCGTGCCTTTTTGTTCTCTTTCTCTCCAAAATCATTTAATGAATGAAATACTGAAGGCAGTATTCCCGCTCTTGTTGTTGGGTCTGTTCGGGACTGCCATAGGGACGAGCATATACTACAAAAAACGCCGTCAACCCCAAGCAGCACAAAACACCCAGTCCTCGCATGGATGACATCATGACGATGAAAAGCGATCGCGATGACGCTATTTCACAGATGAGTTAAACGTCTTGCCTAAAGGTGACGGAACCAACTTCACTGAAGCTGCTTTTTGGGTCAGCGCCCAACACAAAATCGGACAAAATACGACGCAGTAAAGTGAAATAACTGCAATCAATTCAACTGTTGTAAAAACACTAGATGACATGAGAATCGCCTCTAAGAAGTTTGCATCGAACCAGAGGCGCGTTCCTTCGGGATCTCAACCCTACTTCCGTCCTTATACAACTAGCTTCTAAGCGCTAGAAAAGGATGAACGTTATTTGCTTTATGTAGCTAATACTACTCTTTTGATTGAGGTCGTCAAGCCGTTACCCAAAGCAATTTTGGCCATATCAATGACGACAACAAGTCCTAAGAACTGCCGCAGGAAAAGACTTTTAAGATTTTTCCTGCCAAGATTCAAGGCTGATTTAGTGGACGCCGATATCAGGCATTCATGACAGAGTTAGCCGGTCATGACAGAGCAGACTTATCAGCGGCTGCCGTTACTGCTGGAGCCCTTGAAGACTTGCACGCACAAGCAATCCCCATAAACCCGAGTTTCGACTCCGCTCAACCTCACTGGTGCAGAAAAGTTTTGGGAGCAAAGTATCGGTAGTCTCATCGTGAGAAAGTCGTCACTTTCGAGAA
>NZ_JACSWC010000301.1 GCF_016888165.1 Halomicronema sp. CCY15110
GCCCTTTAAATGGAACTATTCGGGCAAGCCTTTGACCTCATAATGGCTATGGTTATTTATGCCGTCGAGTACTAGCTTGTTTAATTTGTGCAAAAACTTCGTCTGCCGTGAGCCGATCGAGCCATTGATGACGTTCTTCGGTATAGTTTCCCGAGCTAGGTTCAAACTGGCGAATGAATCGGATCATGCCATCAAAGCCCAATGCTTCTATCAAAGCCTGCTTGCCAGCACGGTTAAGTTCTATAGGGGAGCGGATGGGTTTCATATTCAAAGACTTTTGAGCGGGACTTGAAGATACTCGTCGGGGGTGGCTTGGTTGTTCTAAATGGCAAAAAACTGCTGTTCGATCGCTTTTAAGACTGGAGCACTGTAGTAGGTAGTGCCGCAGTCGGTGCAAATTTCGACTGGGGTATTCGGCACAATCAAGTATTTGCCCTGGTGACTGTAGAGATCGGTGATCCGTCGTTCTTCGTAGTGAGTGCTGCCGCAGGTGTTACATCGTTTTTCTGACATGGTGTTTATGCCCCCGTTTCAAGATCGAGAAATTTGGGTGGCCCCGGAATGTAAGAACACTTCACATCCACAGCCTTTCTACTGCATAGAGATCAAAAGTAGTGCGAATCTTTGCTGACGATGACGAGAGCATTATTAAGGGCTTGTGCAATCAACATGCGATCAAACGGATCGCGGTGGCGCAGAGGCAGTTGACGCACTTGCACCGTATCTTCAAAGGCAATCGGGAGTAGAAGAATATCGGAAGCTGCAAGTTCAATCCCGATCGCTTCATAGGGTTAATTGAGGGCAAGTTTGCCCAACTTAACTTTGATGGCAATTTCCCAAAGGCTGGCGATGCTGAGATAGACGGTATCTGCTTTATCAATTCGATCTTTCAGAAGTTGGGGCAGGCTGGAGTGGTTTTCACTCAACCAGATGAATGTGTGCGTATCCAGCAGAAAAGCGGTCACGACATGTATTCCTGAAAGTCTTCTAAAGGCTCGTCAAAATCATCGGGTAGAGGCAAGACGAAGGTGCCTTGTAAGATGCCGGAACGCCGCTTGGAAGTCTGTGACTCCTGAATGGAATGATCTTTGGTGTAGTTGGCAACTAAGTACTGGGCATAGTGCAATAGCTCATGCTTTAAGTTGTCTGGCATGTGCTCTAGCGCTTGGACAATTTGGGTATCGATGGTCATCGCCTCGCCTCCATGCATGTAGTTCTATTCTAAGGGCGTGGGAAGGGCTTTCTCGGTGGGGCGGTCTGCCACATGAGGTCGATTTCTGCGGGGGTGAGGTCGATCGCTGAGTTGACGAAATCCGAGTAGTCATAGCGCACAAAAAATTAGCCGCGAATATCAGCAGTCGAAAGCTGGGCGTTGAACAAGATCCACAATTGCCCCCCCAAAAGATTTCACCGCGCATTATGAGACAGGAAATGAACTCATCACATCTGCCAGCACACTGAGTCAGTGCCTACGTACTATATAGCTTGGCCGATTAAGTGACCTGACATCTGTAGATTAGATTGAGCCAGGGTAAGGCGCGATCGCACCCATTTGCCTCTGAAGGTACTTGAGAATTCCGTGAATGACCGCTGATTTCGCCAAATTCCACCTTTATGTTCATAATCCAGGTTTAGTGATTGCGCATAGAAAATTCCGGCGATCGCTATCAGCTAGCGATCGCCGGGAACGTGAATTAAATCCAGACACATTCTCGAATTCCTAGGCAGAAGTTGCCGACAAGCCGGTTTCCTGATCTCACTGGGAGTCGCCGGAGAAACCTAACTTGACTGACATCGGGCCCTAGTTTCAGCAGCACCTTAGGGTTTTTGAGATGATGTCTGTCCTCATGCCCAAGGCCCGTCCATGTGGCGTTTACTGCGCCCAGGAAATCTGATTTTCATAGAAGGTCTGCGCCGAAAGCACAGTCGGCCAAACCTCGTCTGCTTTCTCGATGTTGCCAGGAACATCTTCCAGCCATTGCGCCTGCACTTCTTTGCTCCAGTTCAAGTACAGCTTGCCGTCAACAATCTTCCAGGCACGTGGATCAACGGAAGCCAGGTTGCCTTCGCTCATGGCTTTGGCACAATAACCGCCGTACTGCGGCGCAAATGCGACAGGATCAGCCATGAAAGCAGTTTTATTTTCAGCACTGCTAAAGCGCCAAGTTGCCCCATTCCACTCATATTCGTACTCAGCGACTCCCGCCACGGCTTCCCCCTCAGTAAAGTAAGCCACTGGATCAGCCCCACGAATTGCGAGGTCGCTGCCATTTTCCACATACACCTCAGTGTGGGGAGGAGCATAAGAGGTCACAACCGGAGCGGCGGCACAAGGGTCGGCAGCGGCACAAGGGTCAGCGGCGCAAGGGTCAGCGGCACAAGGGTCAGCGGCGCAAGGGTCAGCGGCGCAAGGGTCAGCGGCGCAAGGGTCAGCGGCGCAAGGGTCAGCGGCGCAAGGATCGGCAGCGGCGCAAGGATCGGCAGCGGCGCAAGGGTCGGCGGCAGCACAAGGGTCAGCGGCGGCGCAAGGGTCAGCGGCAGCGCAGGGATCGGCGGCAGCACAAGGATCCTCAACCTTTGCGGCACAGGGATTAGCTTGAGCCGAATTCAATACTGTTGGCAGAAAAGCTGCACCAACGGACAAAACGGCAGAAGCAACAAGAGCAGTCAAATACTTAATTTGCATGGAACTCAATGGAAAACAACAAGTAGCAATTACGCGAGCGTTGATCGTCAGGGGGCGAGTACAGCTGCCGATGAGCAAACCGGCCAATCGATCACAGGATCGAGGCTCAATCTAGTGAGCGACAGGCGCGCTCAACCGAGGGCTTCTTTACTAAACGTGGGTGAACTGAAGGTGACCTGAGCAAGTTCTGAGGGGTATCTAAGGGAAGTCTGAGAAACTGCTAAGAACAGCAGCCATCGGGAAATTGAGCCAGTAGGCGGGCAACCAAGGCTTTTTGCTGGTCTTTGACCATTGGAAGCGAGGGGGGCAGCCAGCCGCAATTGCCGTCGTAACTGGAGCGCTGGTTCAATCGTCCATGCGGTGAAAGTGAGGTTGAAAAGTAGACCTCAAGTGCGCCAGCCAAGCAGTCCGAATTTTCCAGGAAGCACGGGTATTAAATGTCAAGTACATAGGCGTGTCGCGACAACTACATAGGCGGATGAGTCGTCGGCAAAGCGCGATCGGC
>NZ_JACSWC010000302.1 GCF_016888165.1 Halomicronema sp. CCY15110
CAACTCTCGATACTGGTAGGTTGAGCGAAGTCGAAACCGGATTGAACGGGTACTTTATTTAGTTGCAGATCCCTTACGGCTCCATCCTGGCGGGCTCTAGGGCCGTTGTGCTTGGCCCAGTTCTAAAAGCTCGCCATCGCGAAAGAGGGCACAGCGGTAGTCGCTCGCTCCAGGTGCTTCGGGGTCTAGGCCGCCACCGGGATTGGCTGGCACAAAGAGCTGCCACTCATTTTCACCCATGAGGTTGGTGTAATAGGTGCCTGCGATGTTGTTATAGTCGCTTTCCTCTGCCGTCACAGGGACGCCATTCATAAAGCTGAGGTTGTCGTCGCGATCGTAAATGCGAACGTACAGATCGCCCCGACTCGGTGATTCTGGATCAAGCTCATCATCCAGGTTGTAGATTTTGATCGCAAAGCTGGGGGTGTCGCAATAGGCTTCCATGGTTTCGGCTTGGACGGGGAGCGCGATCGCGATCGCCCCCAGCATCATCCCCGTGGAGCCAATGCCCCAAGCCCAGCGACGCCAGTAATCTTTAAACATACAGGTCAACTCCTCTCATCAGGTTTCATCAGGCTAATCGCACCGACTAGCATCACAGCGTGGCTAGGGGCGATCGGGCAATCATCCCAACATCCAACACTCAGGTTCACTTAAGGCTGAGTCAAAACCGAGTCGTCATAAAACTTGACGGAGCCCCCTATACTCGTCGCCTAATTTGGGCCTCTACGGAAACGCTGATTTAAACTGAGCTGGAGCAGGCATTGGAAAATCAGAAAAATCGCACCATTTCAGAAAGTTGACATAGAATTACGGGCGTATGAACGCATTCTCTGAGTCATAACGGCAGTATTTTCAGTTCCTTTGACCAGAATTCTGCGGGCTCAACGGGTGGTTGAAGATGAGGAGCAACGTAATGCAGTCCCCCCTTATTGTTATTAGTAAAGTTGCCTCGCTAGCGCTGGCATCAACGTTGGTGATCAGTGCCGTTATCCACTCAGGCATGGCCAAAGCGGCTAGAGAAATGCCTGAGACAGCTCTACCAGAAACCCTGGTCGAAGATGAGCAGTCATTAGAAATCGCCCAATTTACTCGCGATATTTTGGCTTACGACACAGGTGATTTTAGTGTGCGAGTGTTTGAAAGAGGTGGCGGCACCTTTATGAACGTCTTTGACAATATTCAAGGCATCACCCGTTTGAACGGGGCTCCCGCTTCCCTCAGTGCAGTTCAAGGACAAGATGCTTACGTCAGTTTTGGCAGCTTTAATGGGCGACAGGTGGAATACGCCTCTCAAGTCTTTGCCAAACCCCAGGATCCGGCGGGGGGCTTTGCCCGTTTCTTCATTCTCGACCAAAACTTTGGCCCTGGCGGCGAAGTCAGCGTCATTCGAGTAGAAGACGCCGAACTCGTTTCAGTATTTAACGTGCCACCAGGCGTCGGGTTGCCGAGCGGCGGCGGCGGTACTACCCAGCCGGACACGCTTCTCTTTTTTGAAACGCAAACCTATGCGGTGCGAGTCTTTAATCGTGGCGGTCAGCGGTTAATGAATGTCTTTAACCGTCGCACGAATAGTCAAGAGGTGAATGGTGCACTGGCTAGCCTGGTCAATCCTGTAGACCAGTTTGAGCAGTCGGTGAGCTATGTTGCCACGGGCGGGCTCACAAATCAGCCAGTGCGATATTACGCTCGTTATGACTACTGCTCAGAAACCACCTTTTTGGAGGTTTACAACACTAACGGGGCTCGAATTCTCCGTGAGAACAGTGTCGGGAGTGGTCAGAATCGGATTCCTCCCGCTGATTTCCCCCCGGGCCAACCGTGCGGTGAAAACGGTAACGGTGGCAGTGGTGCTGGTCCAGATACGAGAGTCAATGACGCCTATATTACGGCGGTCTTTGGGGGAGAAAGCACCCTGAGAGAGGTGCAGCGCTTTTTCCCGGATGCCTTTTTAGATAGCTCATCGCGCCAGGGCGATTTCATTAATGTCGGGGCGTTTAGCAGTGAAGAAGACGCCATCATTCGGATGCTGGAACTGCGACGTGAAGGCTTTAATACGCGGGTCATATTCCGGGATGTGCGTTTCCGCTAACGGTTGACGGTAGCGCTCGGGTGACCTCTGCTGCGCGGCGATCGCTGCTCCCATTGCTGGCAGTCGGGAGCGGGGCATTTGCTGCGGAGATTTCAGGTGGCAGGGGCACAGTCATCGGGGAGTCGTTGCCGCCAAATGGCATCGGCGACTTTGGCGACTTGCCCCATTTCGTCGCCGTCGTGGACGCGAATGATATCAGCTCCACCCGCGATCGCGGCACAACAGGCCGCCGCTGTACCCCACACTCGTTGTTGCGGGTCGGGTTGGTTTAACAGCCAGCCAATGAAGCTTTTGCGCGAGGGGCCAATCAAAATCGGGCAGTGCAGCTGCCGAAAGTCTGGGAGCCGTCGGAGAATTTCCAGATTTTGCGGGTAGGTTTTGGCGAACCCCAGGCCAGGGTCGATCGCGATTTGGTGATGTCCCACCCCAGCGGCCTGGGCCGTTTTGATCTGGCGCTCCAGAAAGTCATAGATTTCACCGATCAAATCAGCATAATCGGTGTGCTGCTGCATCGTTTCGGGGGTACCGCGAATGTGCATCAGAATAATGGGCACCCCCAGGTCGGCCACCGTGGAGAACATGGCCGCATCGAACGTGCCACCAGAAATGTCATTCACCAAGTCAGCACCAGCCCGTACCGCCGCCCGCGCCACCGCCGCTTGGGTCGTATCCACCGAGATCACTGCCTGGGATAGTCGCGGCTCATCGCTGGCCCGAATCGCCTCGATCACGGGCACGACGCGCCGCTGTTCTGCTGCAAGGGAAATTTGTGCCGCGCCGGGGCGGGTGGACTGGCCGCCGATATCCAAAATATCGACTCCGGCATTGACGAGGGCGGTGGCTTGGGCGATCGCGCTTTGCCGTGTGTTGAACCGACCCCCATCGCTAAAGCTATCCGGGGTGACGTTGAGCACGCCCATCACATAGGTGCGATCGCCCCAGTGGAAATCGCGATCGCGGAGAGTCCAAATAGGTATGGTGGCAGTCGTCATAGCAGCGCTGAAGGAAAATACAACACAAGCTAGCTTGCCACAGGCTCACGACCCAGTAGCAACGATCCCCATCGACCGGACTACCCAACGCCCCAGCCACCGTTCTGAGCTGAGCTCTGATTGCCTTACCGCTCTCTAAGTGGAGTGGCGCGTGATGAGTTGGAGGAGTTGGCGGCGAGCGACGGGTGCTTTGGGGATAGTGGCCTTAGCCGCTAGGTAGCGATCGCAGCATTCCAGCCGCTTCAATAGTGTGTAAAGTCGAGTATCGTTAGCCGCCAACGCCGCTGGCAGGCAATCAGACTTCCGTTGACAAGTTTGACAAAGCATATTTCTGCAGGGAGTAAAGCTGAGTTAGCAATGTGGAGTGTGAAGCAAGTTCTTGACTGCCACAACCTAACATATTCACGAAAGAAATTAGGTTGCTGTGGAACGAGTCAATCGTTCCCTTGGTCTACATTTCCAAACGTCAAGGTTAGTCACAAAACTCCATGAATTCAAAATTCCATCGTTAGATGGAAACGAGCTAAATCAGGACTGTGGTTTAGCTACTCTATACTGACCAATTGACCCGGAAAATATCCATCACTTTTGTGAAGACTTCGAGAAGAGTCTCTATCAATAGTCAGACACCGCAATCCCTAAGATTCTTGACAGACCGGCTTTCCGGCCTTGCACGACTGAAGAAATGTGAGATTATAGGAGTATGGCAAGTTGCCTTACTAGAAAAGTTCGAAGGCGCTGAAACCCTGTATAAGTTTGAAATGTAAGCTTAAGCTAAAGGTTTCAAATATTGTGCAGAGTTTGTAATCTAGGCCACGTTTTCTAATGGATTTACTAAGCCGGGTCACCCCATATCGTAGCTAGTTTTAAGCTTTGAACCCGGACTGTCTGCATTGCTAACAGCGAACTGATTGCCTCAATCAATTGTTAGTAATCACTACTAGTAATCTATGTGAGTTCTCAGCGCGCCGAAGGTACGCAGGCAAGCTGCGGTCGCTCCCTTGCCATAATTTTTGTTGCAAAAGGGGGAACTCATGAAATTGTTCACCACTGCTATGTTGTCTATCGCACTGCCGATCGCGATCGCGATTCCCGCGCGGGCAGAAGATCTGGCTCAGGTTGAGCAGCTATTGACCACCAACAGCTGTTACGCCTGCGATTTATCCGGTGCCAACTTGTCGCAGGCTCATCTTATTGGGGCTGACTTGCGGCGGGCCGACTTGACCAATGCCAACCTCACTGAAGCGAATTTAGAAGGTGCGGATCTGGAGGGCGCAAATTTGCAAGGTGCCGTTCTCGCCGATGCGTTTTTGACCAACGCCAGCTTGCGGAATGCGGATTTGACCAACGTTGATTTGACCGAGGCCAAACTTTACTTTGTAGACGTGGCGGGAGCCACGCTGGATAACCTGGATATTACTCGAGCCGAAATTGTCGGAACACCGATCAGCGTCGGCGGCAGCTATGACCAGTGAGTAAACCACGAATCCCGAGTCCCGAGACTCGGCGCAGCGGCAGCTTAGGAGCCGCCGCAATTTCAGGCTGAGCGTTACGTTAGGATCGGGGGTCATTGCCACCGCTTTCGAGCGGCTTGACCGCAGGAGCGGTTAGGGGTTGATCGCCATGGCGATCGCTCTACAGATCGGCGATGCGCTGTGCCTGGCGAACCACAGCGGTTTCGACATCTTTACGGAAATGATGCTCTCGCTGTAATCGTCGATATACTGGCGGCAGTCATAGGGCTCTTGTGTCGTGCGATCGCGCTGTTTTCTCAAAAATTTACTGCCTGTGCGCCTGCGTCGAAGGCGTCACTGCTGGCTGATTTTGGCCGTGTTCACCAGTTGCTGGGGCGGAGCAAATTTTACCGGCCCAATGACGCCCAGCGCGATCGCGGCTCCCCCTGCGTCCCGCGCGACAACGGGCTACATTTTGCCCATTCCCAAAAGTCGCTTCGCGGATTTATGGCAGGGGCTGTTGCGGGGCAAGGATGCCTTTCTCGCCGAGGTGCAGGTCGGGGGATTTGTGGCCCTGACCGGCGTGCAACCCCGGCACTCCATTCGCCTGCTGGAAGGGGCCACCTACCGGGTGAATGCCGATAACAGCATCACGTTTGTGCTGTCGAACGGGGTCGTGGTGCCGCCGCTATCGCGTGAAACCTATGAAATTATTCGCAGTACGGTGCCCCTAGGGCAGCAGCACGTCTTAGACGACAAGTTTTTTTGGCATTTGCAGCGCAATCCGGCCATTCCCCTCATTGCGGCGGATCTCGGGCGGGGCGAACATGAAGAACTGATCAGTAATAAAGTCTTCGACACCAACGCTTATTATCTCCGCCCCTTTTTAGGCCACCTTTTTTGGGCGGCGCAAAAGGCCGATGTGCCCTTGCAAGAACTAATTCCCTTAGTGGAAACTCACCTCACCACGCTGGAATTTCCCTACCTGCGCGAGCAAGACCTTTACGCGGGGGCGGGCTCAGTGCATTCGTTTTACAAATACGAGCAGGAGCTGACCAACAAACAGTATTTGATGCGATCACTCCTCACCACGCCGGTGGAACCGTGGGTGCGCTTGGAGGCGATCGCCCAGGTCGAGGCCGCTTCCACCAAGCAGGACTACACCGATGCCGAATCCACCAGTACCACCATTTCCCTCGGTCGCCTGCCCCTACCGACCCCCACCGCAGCAGAAGATACCCCCGCTGTGCACGCGCTGAATATCGCCTACCTGAACCAGCAGGGCGTTTCTCTGTTTCCCGCCGAGCTGGAGCAGGCCGCGCTAGCTTACCATCACCGCTATGCCCATCGACGCAGTC
This sequence comes from Halomicronema sp. CCY15110, assembly GCF_016888165.1. Classification (GTDB taxonomy): domain Bacteria; phylum Cyanobacteriota; class Cyanobacteriia; order Phormidesmidales; family Phormidesmidaceae; genus Halomicronema. The sequence continues at coordinate 5,897 of NZ_JACSWC010000302.1, forward strand.
TTGAAACGGCTCTCAGAGAGCAGCTTACGACCCTGGCTGCCACCCACGGTGATGAGATTTTGACGGCGATCAACGACTACTACGATCGCGACTTTTGGGCGGATATTGGCCTGACCGATGAGTTGGGGCGGCGATCGGTCAACCAGATGGATACGTCGCGGATTTTGGGCCTGTTTGCCACCCGTACTGAAGCCATTACCAGTTGGCCCGCGGCTGAGAGTTATCCCATCGCGCGGCAGCACTTCGTTACCTTTTTTCAGAAAAATGCGCCGGGCTTACCTGCGTCGGAATTGCTGACGCTGCTGTTTTGTGATCAGGCCTTCAATCCGCAGTTTTGGCGCGCGCTGAAACGATGGCAGCCTGATTTGGTGGCCGACATCAACGCGGTACAGGCAGCCATTCAACAGTTGGAAACGGGCTACACCGACGCAGCCAACCAGGAAGCCGAGGTGTTTCGCCTGCTGCAGCGCCATCAGCTCGATATTTCGACGGAGGCGTTTTCGCTGCTGTCGGTGGCGATGGCCAAGCGGTTGAGTGATTTGGTGTATGCCGAATTTCAGCCCAGCGATCGCAAAAGCGTCGAGTATCTGGAATTCACCCGCGCTATTTACCCGTTTTTGCGCGATATGCCCGACCTAAATAAGCAATGGGGCAACGGCCAAAATATCAAGCGCTACGGTCTCGACAATTATGTCGTCCCGAATCTCATGGCCCTCACCCCCGACGAGGCCCCCACCCTCGATGCGATGGGCGACCTGTGGTTCAAAATGGTGTCTAATGGCGATCTCGAACGCTGGGATCGCGATACCTTCATGCAGTTGGTGAGCACCGCCTGCAATCTCTCCTCCAACCAGACCCCGTCCCAACTGCCCCCAAGTCAGTTAGCACTTTTACACCTGGTCGAAAAGTATCGGCCCGAACTCAAGCGGGTTGCCGGGGCCGACGGCAATGCGGCCCCCGCCGTGTTGCACGGGCTCAACAATCTCGACTTTCGCCTCACGGGTTGGCCCGAGACTCGTACCCCTACCCCCCCGCGCACTCGTCGCCTGACCGACGGGAATATGCAACAAATTTTTCCCCAGCTGACTCCCGAGGCGGCGGCCAATCTGACCTGGCGATTCTCTAATCACAGTGGTGAAGTCTCGGTGTCATTGCCTCTAGTCATGCTGCAAGACCCGCTCTTTGTCCTACAGGCCGATGGCGCGATTGACTTACTTTTTGCCGAAGGGGGACGACAACAGGTGTTGCCCCAGTTCAACCATCATTTTGACTCTATCTACGCCCCCGCCTACATGACCCGGATTGCCGTGCCGCGCCCGGCCGATGCCGCCACCGTCAAAGCGCTCAATCAGGTATTGCTGACCACCCAGGCCATGTATGGCGGTTACACGCCGCCGTATTTGACCCTGCCCGCCCCCCTGCAGCCCACCTGGGGCGACTGAGCGATCGCGCTCCTAACGCCTATCCATTTCATCCGTTCAACATCAGTCGCGCGATCGCGCGACTCCGCTACGTGAGTTCGATGCAACTTTTAAGCTCCTGACTGACACCCCAGCGCGGGAGAATTCGTCACCAGTTCATCAGGGCTTCAAACCTTTCTCCCTCTGGTAGAGAGGTCTGAAGAGAGAGTTCGACCAAGCTGTCGAACTGACGTTCCACTGGATCGATACGAATTGAGCCGTTGTCTGGATTGACCACGGTTTGCCGGTAATTGCCGAGCGCCCCCATGCCCTCGCTCAACGTCTTCAACGTGTCGAGTCAAGCATGGGAGTCTAGGAAGAGGGAGCCACCGCAGAGTCGCTACGACGTTAGTCCGGGACAGGTCACCGGGAAGCTTACTGACCGCCGACTGGCATGGGCTCCAGCGGGGAAGTGTCGAAGGACAAGTCAGTCGTGGGGTCTGGAGCTGGGTCAGCGACCGGATTGCGCGCCATGATCAGCTCGATCGCCCGGCTCACCTGCTCGGGAAAAATCACAACCAAGGCATCTTTAGGCGCATGATCCAGGGCTGATTCGATCGCAGTCACCTCATCCAATTCGACCGTATAGGGCAGCGCTGATGGGGTGCTTGCGGTGATGCCTTGAACAATGAAGTTGGCGGCTTCCCCAGCGGGACGCCCGCGACCATCGTCATCTTCTTTGACGATGACTTGATCAAAGAAGGTGGCAGCGAGCTGCCCTAAGCCGATCAGATCTTCATCGCGGCGATCGCCGGGGCCACCAATCACACCGACGGTGGGGCCAGCCCAATTTTTCACAAAGCTGCCCACGGCCTCATAGCCAGCATTATTGTGGGCATAATCCACCAGTACGTGATAATCGCCCAGATTAAACAGGTTCATGCGCCCTGGCGCTTGCTTGGCCGAAGCCTCAAAACTGCGCAACGCGGCGCGAATCTGATCAATCTGAATGCCTTGCACATAGGCCGCCAAACTGGCTGCTAAGGCGTTGGCAATCATGAAGTCAGCGCGGCCCCCCAGGGTGACTGGCACTTGTTTAGCATCTTCAAGGCGCAGCACCCACTCCTGCTGCAAAATCACGAGCTGACCGTCGCTATAAACAGCGGCGATCCCGCCTGCTTTGACATGCTGTTGCACGATGGGGTTTTGCGCATCCATTGAGAAGTACGCGACTTTGCCCGCCACGCGATCGGCCATCGCAGCCACCCGCTCGTCATCCGCATTCAAAATTGCATAGCCGTCGGGATGAACCGCTTCCGCAATCACAGACTTAACGCGAGCCATTTGGTCGATGGTGTCAATGTTGCCTAGACCCAGATGGTCAGCTGCCACGTTCAACACCACGCCCACATCACAGTGGTTAAACGCGAGTCCCGATCGCAAGATCCCGCCGCGCGCCGTTTCTAACACGGCCATCTCCACGGTCGGATCCCGCAAAATGACTTGCGCACTCTGAGGGCCAGTGGTGTCACCTTTTTCGATCAGGCGATCGCCAATGTAAATGCCATCGGTGGTCGTAAATCCGACCGCATCATAGACCTGGCGGGCAATGTGAGCGATCAAGCGCGTAGTGGTCGTTTTGCCATTGGTGCCCGTGATCGAAACAACGGGGATGCGGTTGGGCGTTCCCGGCGGGAACAGCATCTGTAAAATTGGGGCCGCGACATTCCGGGCAATCCCTTCGCAGGGAGCCAGGTGCATGCGCAATCCGGGAGCGGCGTTGACTTCGACGATGACGCCATCAGCCTCGCGTAGAGGCTTGGTGATATCAGTGGTGATGACATCAATGCCCGCAATATCCAGGTCAATGATGCGCGAAACTCGTTCGGCCAACCAAACGTTGTCAGGGTGAATATCGTCGGTGCGGTCAATGGCAGTGCCGCCGGTACTCAGGTTCGCCGTTTCGCGCAGATAAGCCACTTGGCCAGCGGCTAACACCGTATCCAAGTCAAACCCCTGACGACTCAACATGCCATCGGTCGCGGCATCTAGCTTGATTTGCGTCAGCACGTTGTCGTGCCCGTCTCCTCGCCGGGGGTTGCGGTTTTCGGTATCGACCAACGCCGCAATGGTTTGCTGACCGTCGCCGATCACTCGCGCTGGAATGCGCTCTGCCACCGCCACCACTTGATGGTTGACCACCAAAATGCGATGGTCGCGGCCGGCATAAAAGTGCTCAACAATCACGCCGTTGGAGATCTCTTTGGCGCGATCGTAGGCGGCTTCCGCATCGCGCCAAGCGCGAATATCGGTGGTGATTCCTCGTCCGTGATTGCCGTCTAAGGGCTTGATGACGATGGGATAGCCCCCGAGGCGATCGATGGTTGTTTCCAACTCGTCGAAGGCAAAAATCACTCTACCGGCGGGTACCGGAGCCCCCATCTCCTCTAGAACGGATTTCGTCCGTTCTTTGTCACAGGCCAGTTCCACCCCGAGCACATTGCTGAAGGAGGTCAAAGCCGCTTGCACCCGCTTCTGATACTTGCCATACCCCAGTTGGAACAAGTCACAATCTGCCAATTCCATCCAGGGAATGCCCCGCGCTTCGGCTTCTGCCACTAGAGCTTCTGTGGTTGCCCCCAGAGACGCCTCGGCCCGGAGTTCCTTCAAATCAGCCAGGTCCGTTCTCAGCTCCCGCTCTGGGTAGGTGCCCGTTTCCACAATGCTTTGGCAAAGCCGCACCGCTGCCCGAGTCGCATAGCGTCCGGCGGCTTCATTCTTATACTCAACTACGACTTGATAGACGCCGGGGGTGGCGGTCTCACGGGTGCGCCCAAACCCCACTTCCATATCTGACAGCACTTGCAGCTCTAGCGCCACATGCTCCACGATGTGGCCCATCATGGTGCCTTCACGCACCCGAGTCAAAAAGCCCCCGCGACACCCCGGCGAACAATAATGCTCTTCGAGGCTGGGCAACGCTTGCACTAACCCTTCGTAGAAGCCGGGCAAAGTGTCAGACGGACGATCCGCTAAGTCCTCTAAATCTAACTGGGCCACAATTAATTGAGGGCGGCGGAGGCTCCAGTAGTTGGGACCACGGAGGGTTTGAGTTTGCAGAATTTTCATAGGCGGCAGAAGGGTGTTTGGGCAGATTTTGACAGGATAAAAGCTTTTAGCACAGGGGAGACACCGGAGATATGCAGAGCTGGCTGGCTTCCTAAGTTGCAAGTGCAAAGCAGAGAGATTTAGAAAAAATTAGCCTAAATATGCTGACTGGTTCACAGACTTACCTAGTCCATTTTGTAAACGATTCGCAGAAGAAAAGAAATGCCCTGGAGATGGAATTTCAGCAGTCAAAAAATAATGCCTAAAGTGACTCTGCGGGATAAAAACAATGCTGTGGTGCCGAAAAATAGAGTGTGAAGGGAATTCGATAACTGTAGTCGATAATACAACATTCATCTGAGAACCACAAAAGCTCGCAGCCATTGTTATCAGGTGATGACATGTCTTTAAAGCAGACCAGCGGCATGGCGATGAAATCATTGATTCTGACTGACGCAAGTGATTGAAAGCGGCAGCGTCAGACCAGAGTTGCTGGCTGCCGTTGCCGCTCCTACAGAGAGGGGGTCATTTCAATCACCGGGGTGCAAATTGAGCGGTTTTTGTAGTTGTAGCGATCGCCCGCACTCAACACATGAACTTGCAGATCGTGCAGACTGAGGGGCGACGAGACATCCGACAGTCGATAGTTGGTATGGGTCAGGTCACCGGGATCAATAATCGTGACGGCCCCTTTGCCAATGACCTCAAACGTGCCGTCGCCACGAAACGCGGCGCAGGTATCTTCGTCAATGCCGATACCGAGCTTGTCGGGATAGGCCGCGATCGCGCTCAATAGTCGAGCCATGCGATTGCGGTTATGAAAATGCTGATCGACTAGTAATTCAGGAATGATGCCCAACCCATCCATCAGGTCAACGAGGGAACGATTCGGCGATTCACCGCTGCTACCGCCGGAAATCATCTTTTCGCCCATGACCGCTGCGCCCGCGCTGGTGCCCGCAACCACCAACGTCCCTAGGTGCAAGCGCCGCATGATGGCTGCCATGAAGGTGCTGTTGTTAAGGAAGTCGTATAACCGCACCTGATCCCCGCCGGAGAGAAAGACTCCAGTACAGCTGTCTAACAGCTCCAGCCAACGATTTTCATCACATTCGTGGGGACTGCGAATGTCTAAAACTTGAACGTTCTGGGCTCCCAGTGCGGTGAAGATTTTGTCGTAACGAGCGCCGACCACACTCGGCTCTTGAGACGCGCAGGGCACGATGCCAATCGTGGCTTGCTGACCGCCTGCACTGGCAAAAAAGGCTGTCAAGATGGCAAGCTTACCGACCTTATCTTCTGCCCCTCCAATTGCCATGATGGGGTATCGGGTCGGAGTTATCATAACCTAACAATCAAAGAAGTTTGTTCACAGCAGTGCATCAGCACTCATAAAGAATAGCTTAAAACCTGGCGGCTACACGACATTTTGGGCCGCTAGCTAGCGGATCGTTGGTCGGCGTCTCAGGCGGTGTTGCCCCGATGCCGCAGGGTTCCCTGGACGAGCCGAATCTCGTCATAGGAATAGGTGGCCCCCAAGCGATCGCGTACGTCATTGAGGTAGGGACTGTCCACTGCGGCTAAGGCTTGACGAATCGCGGCTTGACGGTCAGCGGGGACGAGATCATCCAGGTTGATCGGGGCTCCGGCAGCGAGCAGGGCCGTTAGGTGTCCCACAATGGTGCTGTGGCGCAAGTTGCGCAAACGGGCAATGTCATCTAGCCCATGGCCTGCCTGGTAAAGTTCAAGGGTTTGGGCTTGGGTTGAGTTGGGGCTAGAGGCCCGCTTTGGCGCAGCCGCCGGGGGTTGAACGCCATGCTCTTCGCAATAGGCATTAATGGTCTCGACAAAGTCTTGGCCGTATTGTTCGAGTTTGCGACTGCCGACCCCGGAAATACGGCTGAATTGAGTCAGCGATCGCGGCATCCGTTGAGCCATTTGCCGCAGGGTACTTTCCGTAAACACGATGTAGGGGGGAATGCCCTGGGTGTCGGCGAGGCGTTTGCGCAGCGATCGCAGCTGTGCCAGGAGTCCGGCGGCTTCGGCTGAGGTTTCGGGGCTGTCTTCGCTGTCGCCCTTGAGTGTTTCGGGAATGGCGATCTGCACGGAGAGTTGCTGGCGCAGCACCTGCCAACTCGCCGCATTGAGCTTTAAGACAGGAAAACCATCGGTGGTTTCTTCCACTAGGCCCTGATGCAACAGCGATCGCCCCAGCAGTTTCCATTCCTCAGTGGAGCGGTCTTTGCCAATGCCGTAGGTCGAGAGCTGATCGTGCTGCAGTTCCAAAATCCGTTTCTTTTGGGAGCCCCGCAGCACATCGATAATATGCACCATGCCAAAGCGCTCACGACAGCGGGCCACACAAGAGAGAAACTTTTGGGCCTCGACCGTCCAATCTTCCAGCGGTTTGGGATAGCGGCAGTTATCGCAGCGATCGCACTGCCCCGGAAACGTTTCGCCAAAATAGCTGAGCTGAATTTGGCGGCGACAAACCGTGCTTTCGGCATAGTCGAGCACCTGCCGTAGCTGCTGCCGAGCAATCTGTTGCTCTTGCTCATCCGACTTTTGCTCAATGATGTAGTTGATCAGCGAGACATCGCTATAGCCGAAATACACCGTGCAGTGAGCGGGTTCGCCATCCCGCCCGGCCCGGCCCGATTCTTGGTAATAGCTTTCGAGGGTGCGGGGCAAGTCGTAGTGGGCCACTAGCCGCACGTCGGGTTTGTTGATGCCCATGCCAAAGGCGATCGTCGCCACCATCACCTGAACGTCGTCACGAATGAAGCGGTTCTGGTGCTCGCTGCGGGTATCGTCCGATAATCCTGCATGGTAGGGCAGCGCCGCCACCCCATCTTGCTGTAAGCGTCCGGCCAATTCGTCTACGTGCTTACGACTAATGCAGTAAACGATCGCCGCCCCCGTTACAGCTTTAATTTGCCGCAGTAGGTGGGCATAGGCTTGACGATCCTTCGGTAAAACCTCGTAATACAGATTGTGCCGATTAAAGCTAGCGACAAAGGTCGCTGGCGTTTGCAGCGCCAATTGTCGGCAGATATCTTCCCGGACGCGGGTGGTAGCAGTGGCCGTGAGGGCCATCATTGGCACATCGGGAAAACTCGTCCGCAACTGATGCAGTTGCCGATATTCCGGTCGAAAATCATGCCCCCATTCGGAGACGCAGTGAGCCTCGTCGATCGCAAATCCGGAAATACCGACCTGCTGTTGCAACCGCGATAAAAAGGGCCAAAAACTCTCGCTGAGCAGCCGCTCAGGGGCCACATAGAGTAGCTTGACCTCCCCAGCTAACAACTGCTGTTCGCGGGTTCTGACGTCGGCTAGGTTGAGGCTACTGTTCAAAAAGGTGGCCGCAATGCCATTGTTGCGGAGCGCATCCACCTGATCTTGCATCAGCGCGATGAGGGGCGAGACCACCACCATGACGCCCAAACGCAACAGGGAAGGTAGTTGATAACACAACGATTTGCCGCCGCCCGTCGGCATCACGACGAGGCAATCTTGACGACTCAAAAACGTTTCAATCACGGCGCGTTGATCAAGCCGAAATTCGTCGTAGCCAAAAAAGTGCTTGAGCGCCGACTCTAAGGAGGGAAATTGGGTAGAGGTAGAGGCAGGGGCAGACATGTCACATCGCTAGCAGTTGCTCAGACCCTAGTGTACCGATAGGCGAAAAAGACGATCACCCCAGCAGCGACAGCGGCGGTGACGGCAGCCCCACGGAGCCGTTCAACAACTGCATTGTGTCGCGATCGCTGGGTGCCAGTCGCTTAAGAAAAACGCTTGGTTGCCGTTTTCAGTACTTGCCAGCCGCGCGTCCAAGGACGCTGAAGGGGCTGAGCTGGCTGCTGGTCAGCGGTGGCGGCCTGAGCATAACAGGCATAGGCTTCGTCATACTGCCCCAAGCGATACAGGGCCACTCCCTTGAAGAGCCAGGCTTGGGGGTGCGTTGCACTCAGATCGAGGGTCTGGTTGCAGATTTGTAGCGCGGCTTCGGGTTGGTCGAGGTGCAATAGACAAACGGCTTGGTTAACCCAATCATCAAGGGTGCGATCGCCATCGGGCACCTGTCGAAAGACTTGCAAGGCCTGGTGATAATTGCCGGACTCAAGCAGCGACAACGCCATCTGGGCCGTTGAGGTTTTAAGCGTGATGGAAGGAAGCTGTTGTGACATTACCAACTAGAGGCTAAGGGGGCACATTGGCATCGGAGCAAAAAGTAATCGGCGGTCTTTAAGGTACCCAAAGGAGGCACCAGTATTGACATCAACGAGCCCGAGGACATTTCCAAGGGGGGATTACTCAGCCGCTCGCTCGTTCGCCGTTCCTTTCTGTAGGCAGTAACTTTGCCCTCGGACGTCAACGGCAAGACTGTCGTCTACTCCTATCTATACAGAAGTTTGTTGAGGCCCACAGCAAAGATCTGAAAAAATTTACCGTAGTCAGCTAATATTCACTTCCCGCACTTGACAAAGCTGGATTTTAGCTGTGCTTGGCGAGGTTTTAGATTTGCGGATGGTTGGCCTGGCGATCGCAACAACAGTCGTCATTTTATGTATCGGCCTCTCCACTCCCCCAGCAATACTCAGATGGCAGTAACCATCCCCTGAAGTGTTTTGTTTACGGCCAATCTTTGAACGATCGGCACATAGACGTTCCTTGCAATTCTGCATCAGGCATGGTGTCGACGGAGCGGGAACGGCTAAAAGCTAAAGATTCGGAGAATTGGAGGACAACCGTCATTTTGGGGCCGAGTCTTGAACTCTATGACCATCTCAATTCAAAATATTGATCATCCCGAGGGAGATCTTTGAGGTCGGGCAACGTCGGGTTTTGTTGCGCTTCTTAAACCAAAGTTAAAAAAAATAGTGAACCTACTCTACTTAGACCGGTTTTCTTGTTTTCTGCTCATACAGCACTGGTGCCTTGTTTCGGCCCGCTGTTCAGCTCCCATGAAGGAATCACAATGCAACATTTTCGTTTCAAAGTCTCTATTGCGGCCTCTGCCCTAGTGGCCGGAACTCTCGCCATCAATATGGCATCAGCCGAACATCACGGGTATGAAATCTGGGGATCTGACCAGTCGAACTCGATCGCCGATGTCGAATCTCGCGGCATCAATGGTAGTTGGATTTGGGTCTGGGACAGTGAGGACGTAGAAAACCAACTCGCGACGGGTGAGGTCGCTGAACCCCTCGGCTGTGACGGCCAAAATCGACCTGGTGACGGGCCGTGCAACGTTTATGATGTGTTCCCAGCGGCGCTGGCTGAATATGGGGAGAATGGGGCCACGGGGAATCAACTCGGGACAGAGTTTGGTCGCCTGCATGGCATGCTGCCAGATCCGCAAAACCGCTATATGAATGTCAATTTGTTTTCCCCCGGCGGCGGGTATGTCGGCATCATCGACGGTGAAACGAAAGAAGCGGTTGCCCTATTTCGCGTCACGGGAACTAGCGCGGGTCGCTCCGTCCACATGTCATTCTGGAATAGCGATGGCAGTGCCCTGCTGGTTGCGAACCTTAACGGTAAGGTGCTGGAACGCATCGATATCGCCCGCAATGCCGATGGCGAAATCATTGATGCCACTTTTAATCAGTCGGCGGCGCTGGGGGTGGGCAAGGACATGACCATTGGTGACCAGGCCAAAGTCTATCTCGGCGAAAACAGTCACGGCAATCCGATGCTTGGCAGCGTTGTGGGCAGCTATGACCTGGAGATGGCTTTCGGTGACCTGACTCCCCAAGGTTTTTGTAAGGAAAATGGGTGTGAAGATGGCCCCGATAGCGCCCTGGGCGGGCGGGCCAACAATGTCATCATTTGTCCGATCGTGTCGAACAGCAATCATGCCTATGTCACCTTTGGTGGCGGCGGGCTGCTTGTCGTGGATACGACTGTCACCCCCATGGCGATCGTCGGTGAATATGACAATCAGGTAGTCAATGGTGCCGGCTGTGGTGGCGTGCAAGCGGGCGATGAGATGTGGCTAAATGCTGGGGTTTCTGCGTCGGAGGCCGGGGCGGAACAATCCACCTTTACCCTGTTTACGCTGGATGACGCGCAGTTTGAGACAACCTCCAATGAGCCGAATATTCCGGCTCCTGCCATGGTCTTTAAGGACTTAACGAATACAGCAACGATTGGAAACCTAAGTGGCGAAGCGACCAACATCACAGGGCAACTGCCGGGTCTCACCACCCGGCGGGATTCTCACGGCATGGCGCGATCGGGCGATTTCATTCACACCGTCGATCGCATCCAAAACAATGTTGAAGTGTTCGATATCGCCACCCTAGCCCACACCACCTATGACCTCACTTCTGCTGATGGGCAAGGTGACGGATTAGGAGCCTGCGCCGCCGCTTCAGTGACCGATGACGAGGCGCTACCCAACAATGATCCCGCTCCCGATTTACTCGAAGCAACCCCTGACGGCAAATATTTGGTCGTGGCTCTCCGAGGCCCGGTGCCCGTTTCGGTGACCCATGCGGCCCAAGGTAGCTGCCCTGGGGTTGGCATTATTGAACTCATGAATGATGGGTCCACTGGTCGGTTGGCCGGTGTGTTGCGAACGACCAATACGATCGACAATGCCCCTGTGAGTGCGCCTGGGGGCTATGACTATATGGGGGCAGAGCGCAGTGACATTCACGGCGCTGCTATTCGTCGCAAGTAGGACGCTGCATTCAGGTCAACGGATACAGCAATGCCGCAGTGGGTAGGATCCCTGCTGCGGCATCATTAGTCCAAAGCTGCTGGGATAGCCAAGGGCAGGCACTGAGCAGCGGTCACTTTTCAATATGAGCATGGCTGACTTGTATCGTCTGTCGCATGACGGCTGTTGCCTCATGCTGTGATGGAAGCTACCACCAGCAGTTCCTATGTAAGTCTCGTCCTACCAGGCATCTAGGCAATTAGCCGTCGGGATGGCTGATGTTTGGCTTGCAATCTGAGCATCATTAAACAACTGTTTTGCCCTTTGCCGCTGTTTAGGGTGCCTTCTGTTGCTGAAAGCGTTTACTGATCAGTATTTCAGGCTAAGCAACGTTCATGAGTCTTGCGATCGCAGCAGTTTTAGCTCTTCTTCCATACTTTCAATGCGGGCTTGCAATTGTTCGTTAGCGGTCAATAGTTCCTGCGATCGCGCACTCAGATAGGGATCATTTTCCCACCAGTTGATGCCCATCTCGCGAGCCTTATCGACTGATGCCACCAGCAAGCGAATGCGAATGGTGAGCAGTTCGGTGGAGCCGACCGAGACTGAGATATCGCCCGCGATGACGATGCCCTTGTCTAATACCCGTTCCAAAACATCGACCAACGTCGAGCCTTGGGTCGCGGTGGCCATTTGACGATTGGTACTAGCAGAGCGAGATAAAGATTGGCCAGTCATGATTGCCCTTGTGTGCAGCGTGGGTGTCGAAGTCTGCAACGCCGTTGCAGACGTTTATCGTAGAAGGAAATGGATGAACACCGTCGGCTAATTAGGTGCGATCGCTTCAATTGTGCGGCAATGACCGACAACGGAGGGGAATCATTTACGTGCCTTAAGAAAACTTGCCAGAATCGGGCCTCCGGTGCGGCTCCAAGTGACTTGCCCAGCCAGATATCGCCATCACCCTACTGAGTCGGCTATGACTCACTGGACAATACGCGATAAATTGTGGGTTTACCAGCGCCATTTTGCTTTTGCAAATAGTCCGCTTCGACGAGCGATCGCAAGGCATCTACCGCCTTAAACCGAGTGAGCGAAAGTTCCGACTCAATTTCTGATAGAGAAGCCGATTCCCTTGCGGTCAAAAAGGTCAAAATGCTGGACTCGATTTCGTCGAGTTCTGGCGCTGAGGCACTATCATCATTAGCCTCATCTGAAACCTTAGCAGATTCTTTAGCCTTACTTTTTGTCGTCGATTTGCCCTTTGAGCCCTTCGCCTCGACTGGCCGATCTGCTTGGGGTTGAGGGCTGACATCAGTGCCTATACCCTCTGGGCCCAAGACTTCTGCGCTGGCGGTCAACTCGTTAAACAAATCCCATAAAGTATGGGTTGCCGGGGAGAGTTCATTGGTGACGCGAGACAACAAAACATCACTACAGACGTCTCGAAAATCAGCATCTTCCGTCATCATCGCGACGCCATGCTCATGGCAAATATTGGCGATCATCAAGCTAGGTCTTAGGCTCGTGGCGCTGTGGTTCCCCATTTGGGATTTAAATGCTTTGACCAAGCGTACAATCATCAGCGCATCAGCCGGTTCAATCCCGACTTTTTGGATCAGAATTTGCTGCTGAGTGAGCTCGTCCGGTTCGGGCATGTGGATCGTGATTAAACGATCCAGCAGCGCATCTTGAGTGCCGTGCACCCCCGCATACTCTTCGGGGTTAGAAGTGAAAATTGCCCGAAAATGCGGATTGACCCGCAAATATTCAGGTCGATGCCCGCTCGGGGGCAGCACCAGCAATTTTTCTTCTAGGGCCGATAGTAAAACGTTGTTGACTTCGGGACGCGAGCGATTGAACTCGTCATACACCAGGGTGAACCCTTCTCGGCAGGCTAAGGTTAAGCGCGAATCTACCCAGTTGTGTCGCAGTTCATCTTCAACTTTCACGACACTGTGGATATAGTTATCGACGACCTTTTTGCGGGTATAGCCAGACTGATTACCAATCAGATCTGAGGTCTTAAACTCATCGTCACCAAACACCAGCATGATGGGCCGACTCAATAGATCGGCTAAATGCAGGGCGAGGGTGGTTTTGCCAGTACCGGCGGGGCCGCGCAGGTGAACCGAATACCCCGATTGGAGATACCGCAGGGCTCGGCGGGCAATGCGTTCGACGGCGGGGGTACTGACAAAGTTGCGGGGACGGGCTTGTAAAACAGTGCTCACAGAACGGCTTCCTCTTGGATACGGTAGGTTCGATCTTTTTGAACGATGAGCTCTTTTTGGATTAGCGATCGCAGGGCATCCACCGCTTGAAACCGATTAATTCCGAGGGTGGATTCAATTTCAGTCAAGCGCGCCCCATCGTTGTGGTCTTGCAAATATTCGAAGACCGCTTCTTCCGTCGGCACCGCCGATTGGGCGGTGGTCGCTTTTGGAGCCGCAGGTGCAGGCGCTTTTGCCCCAGCGGATTGGGCGGCGAGTTTCGTGGCGACGGGCTTCGCTTTGGCTCGGGGTTTACGCGCCGCCGTCTGACGACCCGTGGTGGCTGTTTTGGGAGCGGCAGCGGGAGCCGCTTGCGGCACCGCATCCCCCCAAACGGACTGTCTCAAGTGCTGGCGATACATCGCAAACTCTTCTCGCAGGACTCCGACATCGGCGGTCAAAGTTTCGCGATCGCGATGGCGCTGAGCCTGATCAACCACGGCGGCCGCCTGCCGATTTTCCTGGATTTCAGTTAAATAGTCGGCTACCACGTCTTCCAGTTCGGCCACATATTCAGACAAGTCTTGCTGTTGACGACTCCGCATCACATCGCGATCATGCCGGTGATCCGCCAACTTTTCTTGAGTGGCTTGCTGCAGCTCAAACAAGTCTGCTTGATTAGCCGCCCGTTGCTCAGCCACTGCACTGCGCAGTTCAGCGTCAAATGCCATTAACTTCTGAACCGTTTGCTTCGCCATGGCCCGGCGCTGTTGCTCGACCTGGGCTAAGTACAAACTGGTTTCGTCTTGCACTGCCGCATAATGTTCTGCCAGTTCCGCTCGCGTTTTGGCGGCGTCTACCTCACGAACCTGCTGACAATGTGCCAACTCGTCCAACACCGCTACCCGGCGTTGGATTATTTCTTCTCGGCGCGTCGTACGCGCTGCTTCCCATTCATCTCGGAGTGCCGCCACAGCCGTCATCTCCCTACTAAAACTCTGCAAAGTGTGGTGAAAGGTCTCTACCGATTTCTACCAAGACTTCACTCTTCTGGTAAGAGTGGGGGTAACCATACCGATTCTGTAGCCGATAAATATGAAGTCCCAAGAGACAGAACTGCACCAGGCCAGAGATCCTGTATGGGTTAATCCAACCGCCCCGCTTCAAAGATGGGAAAACCAGTAGACAAACTCAGAAAAATTGAATGTTTGGGAAGAAGTTGCAGTGTTGCTTGCTTCTTCCCAAACCGGGTTAATTAAAACCGCAAACCGGGCTAGGCGGCGGGAACAGCCGCTTGAGCCGTCAAGCCAACGGCTTCGGCATACTTCAAATAGGTATCGACGGATGCGATCACAACTCGGGCTTCAATCGCTAATAGTTCAATACCAACGAGAGATACACGAACCCAAGCATCAATTACGATACCTTTGTCAAGAATCCGATCCACAACTTCAGCCAAGCTGGACGAAGAGTTTACTTTTTCAACAGCCATGGTAATAAACCTCAAAATCTGTTTGGTTCAGGAAATGCGAAATCTGTTGTTCAGCGACTCATGAGAACTATGTAGTGAGAACAACACATTTCATGTTTTGCACAGGTTTATGTTGCCCAGCCTGGATGGAAACTCGCTATCAGTTACAGATCAAAATCATTCAGCAACAAACCTTGACAATGATCGGGACGTGTCCAGGGAAAGGTATTTGGTCGCGCTCAGCCTCATCTCACAAATACTGTTTACGATTGTCGCAGCAGGTCTAGCGCTTGTACAGGCATTAGCTAGTCCTGAAAGTCAGTAAGCACAGCATTCACTATCGTATTGTTGCGGTCTCCTCATCTATGAATACCACCGACATTTTGCGGCTCGTCCACCCAGCGATCGCGGTTTTCTACGTTTTTCCCCTCATCGGGATTGTCAGCTACTTTGCCTTACAAACCCGGCAACGGCGCATAGCCGCGTCAACCAAGCAGAAATCTAAAATTCCGCCACAGGTCGGCCAAGAACACGTCAAAATTGGCCGCTGGTTGGCCGCCGCTGTGGTGAGCATCGCCCTCTTAGGTCTGGCTCACCCCATCATCAAAACCCTGATCAATAAAAATGCGCTGGCTGAGGAAACATTTACGGTTATTTTCATCATTGCGATGTATGCCTTCACCGTGGCGACGTTGGTGTTGCTATATCGCGCCAAGAAACCGATCTGGCGGGCTGTTTTTGCCGCTCTTCCCAGCATGGGACTGATCATTCTGGGCGCACAGGAGGGGGTTTATCGCCGCACGAACGAGTGGTTTATCTCCCACTACTATTACGGCATCGTGGCGGCCCTGTTGATGATTATTTCGGTCGCTATCTTGCCGGAAATTTACCGTTCCAAAGCTTGGCGACGCAGTCACATTGCGCTCAACGCGATCGCGCTACTGCTCTTCGTTGGCATCGGCATCACCGGCCCCCGCGACCTGTTAGAGATTCCCCTCTCTTGGCAAGAACCCGCCGTCTATCAATGCGACTTTGCTAACAAAACCTGCGAGTAGTAGTTGAGGGTCGGCGAGCAACTCATATCCCGGTTGAGGTCTGTGGACGGGGAGATGAGTGGTGGGCGGATGGGTGAGTAGCGGATGAGTGGGCCGGTCTTGATCGCGGGCAAGATGCCCCGCCCAAAATTCACTTGCATCCTACCCTCACGCGCTTCCTCATGCTTCTGTAACACCCCGCGACCACTCCCGCGATCGCCCCTTAAAATGCAGGCATGTTAGAAAAACGACTCCGGTATTGGTCTGGCTGGCCGTGGCTCATCGTCATCGGCAGCGGACTGCTATTAGCGCAAGTCATGGCCTACTTTTGGGCTGAGGGGCTGTGGTTCCAAGATGCGGGCTACAGCGATGTCTTTGTGCTGCGAGTGCGGAGTCAAGTCTTATTAGGGGGGCTGGCAACGGCGCTGAGTGGGCTGGTGCTCTGGGGTAATTTGACCCTGGCGAAACGGTTGCCGACTCCGGCCACGAGTGGTCACTCTTCGGTCGAGCGGGAGCGATCGCGCCAAACCGGCATCGGGTTGTTGCTGCTATTGCTGTTGACCAGTGGCCTCACCCTGATACTCGGCATCCAAATGTTGTACTTGGGCCGCGTGGTCACCAGCTACTGGGATCTTAGTTCCTCGGTTTACAATCCCGCGCCGCCGCTGCCGCTGTGGGCCAAACCCGAGGCGATCCGCGCAGTGCTGGTGCAGTTGGTCACCTATCCCTGGCAATTGGCTGCCCTACTGGTGGTCATCATGGCCTTCATCTTTTTGCCGCAGATCTGTACTGCGATCGCGGCCATCTTTGCCAGCCTCGCGCTGGGCCTCGCCCTCTCGGAGCAGTGGACTAAAGTCTTGACCGCGATCAATCCCGTCCCCTTTGAGACAGCGGATCCCCTCTTTGGCAACGACATCGGGTATTACGTCTTTCGGCTGCCCTTTTTAGAAGTGCTGGAATTTTGGTTCATCAGCCTAATCTTCTTTACCCTGGTTAGCGTCACACTGATCTATCTGCTGTCAGGCAATAGCCTCAGCAATGGCCGCTTCCCCGGCTTTACCTCACCTCAGCAGCGCCATTTGTACGGTTTGGGGGGCTTACTATTACTTGCTACCAGTCTGAACCATTGGCTCGGGCGGTTTGAAATTCTCTATTCGCCGCAAGGGGTAGTGTATGGCGCGAGCTATACCGATGTCAGAGTCGGCTTGCCGGTTTACACCGCGTTGAGCATTATTTCGCTCCTTTTGGGGATTGGAATGCTGTGGCGATCGCTCTTTTGGGCGATCGGCCTGCGCGATGTCATTGCCTGGGCTGGCGAAATTGCCCATCGCCAACACGCCACTTTGCCACCCCTCAACCAACGGCCCCTGACGACCCGTCCCCTGATTTGGGGCTTGGCCCTCTATCTCATCTTGGCCATAGTGGGAGGACTGCTCGCCCCCCGGCTGGTTCAGCAAATCATTGTGCAGCCGAATGAGTTACAACGCGAGCGCCCCTTCATTGAACGAGCGATCGCGCAAACTCGCGCCGCCTTTGACTTAGCCGATATCAATGTGCAGCCCTTTGTGCCGCAAGGTGATCTCACCTTTGACGATCTGGAAGAAAATCGCCTCACCCTCGACAACATTCGGCTGTGGGATACGCGGCCCCTGCTGCAAAGTAACCGCCAGCTCCAACAGATTCGCCTTTACTACGAATTTGCCGATGCCGACGTTGATCGCTACTCCCTGATTCAAGACGATGATTCCACCACGCTGCGGCAGGTCTTGATTTCCGCCCGCGAACTGAACTTTGAGCGCGTGCCCGAAGTGGCCCAAACTTGGGTAAACGAGCACCTGGTTTATACCCACGGCTACGGCTTCACCATGAGCCCGGTCAATACCGCCGATGATGACGGCCTACCCACCTACTTCATTCGCGACATCGACCATACCCCCAGCGACGAAGCCGTGCGCCGCAGCATTCCCGTCGGTACGCCCCGCATTTACTTCGGCGAATTGACCAACACCTACGTCATGGTCGATACCGAGGTCCAAGAACTGGACTTTCCCAGTGGTGACGATAATGCCTATACGACCTACGCCGGCAATCGTGGCATCTCCCTGGCCAATCCCCTGACCCGGCTGCTATTTGCCTGGCACCTCAAAGACTGGCAAATGCTATTTACCGAAGACTTTAACGACGCGACCCGGTTGTTGTATCGCCGTCCCATCACCGATCGCGTACAGACCATCGCGCCCTTCCTGCGCTTCGACGCCGATCCATACCTCGTCGTGGCGGATATTGGCGATGACAGTGAAACGTGGGGCACCAACGCCTCTGCTGCCAACACGACCCCTCCCGAGGAACCCAACTATTTGTATTGGGTAATCGATGCTTACACCACGAGCGATCGCTATCCCTATTCCGACCCGTTAGAAAACGATTTCAATTACATTCGCAACTCGGTCAAAGTGGTGATCGATGCCTACAGCGGCGCGATTCGGTTCTACATGACCGACGTTGATGACCCCATTATTCAAACTTGGAGTCGATTGCTGCCCGGCATGTTTGCCCCCATTGCCGATATGCCCCCTGCCCTCTTCGCCCACGTGCGCTATCCCCAGGATTACTTTCAGGTACAGTCCAACCAGTTGATGACGTACCACATGACCGACCCGCAAGTGTTTTATAACCGGGAAGACCAGTGGCGCGCCCCCAATGAAATTTACGCCAACGAAGCCCAAGAGGTGCAGCCCTATTACCTGATCATGCGGCTGCCGAATCAGCAACAGGAAGATTTCATTCAACTGCGACCCTTTACCCCGGCGCAGCGGAATAACCTAGTGGCCTGGCTAGCGGCGAGTTCGACCGGCGATCGCTATGGCGACATGCTGCTCTATCGCTTCCCCAAGCAGGTACTCGTGTTTGGGCCGGAGCAAATTGAAGCCCGCATTAACCAAGACCCGGCCATTTCCCAACGCATCTCCCTGTGGAATACCCAGGGGTCACGGGCCATTCAGGGCAACTTGCTGGTCATTCCCATCGAGCGATCGCTGCTCTATGTGGAACCCTTGTACCTGGAAGCCGAGCAAAACAGCCTGCCCATTTTGGCCCGCGTCATTTTGGTATACGGCAATCGCATCGCCATGGCCGAAACCTTGCCCGATGCCCTAGACGCCATCTTTCAGGGCGAACGCGAAACCGCTGCCCCTGTCATCCGTGACCTGGAAGCGGATAGCCAAATTGACACGATTTTGCCCGGGGTACTCGATGAACCCGCAGGCACTGATGCGGGTGCTGCCGATGCTGAGATCGAGCCGCCATAATCAACGTGGCCGAGGCCAATAGTGGGCTTTAGGTCCTTGCCAGCCAGCACGTCCGGTCAGGGGATTCAGCCAGCAACTCAGCGTTGCGGATTGATGCCAAATAGGACGATCGAGATCGCGGCCAGAGCCGCCGCGACCCAATCTTTTGTCGCCAAACTCTCGTGGGAAATGCTGACCGCCAGCCCAATCGTGACCAAAAAGCTCAAGCTGCGCAGCGTCGCCGCCACCGACACATCAATCACGCTCACGGCATAGTTAAAGGCCCACACACTGGTGAACAAAAACACCGCGAGTAAAGCGGGCCAGAGGAGCGCCGTTTTCTCAAACGGTTGCTTTTCGCCAAAGACAAGCCAGACGGCCACCGCGATGATCAGGCTGAACAAGTAGTAGAAAAAAGTCGTATTAGTTGGCCCAATGGCCGCTGTACTTTGCTTGTAGAGATAGGTACTGATGCCTAAGGTCAGCATCGACAGCAGTGCTAACAATAAACCGCTCAAGCTGGTGGGCATAAATCCTCCATAGACGTGATTCACTGCCAAGCCAACCACTCAAATTATTGGCGCAGCTTTGGATAGTGAACTACGGAATCACCAGGATTTGTCGCCTAATCTTGTGGTCGAAGCATCAGGAGGTGCAAGTGAAAGGTCATTCCACACCGCGATCAGGTAAAGGCACCCGGTCCCTGGGTCGTGACCTCAGGATGTTTGGTGATCCGACAGGGACCGGGTGCCTGGAAACGGGAAATGTGCTTGGATCTCTACACAGATTCTGTGAGGTAGTGGATATAGCGCTTGACCCGCTCAAAATCGCCCTGAGCAATGCAGGCCATCTTAAGGCTCGACAAGGCCTGTCGCTGCAGCGACAAATCTTGCAGGCGGATGGCCGCTTTGAGCCGTTCTTCGCGAGCTTGCAGCGCCTTGGCGGTATCGCCCAAGATGTCGTAATTAATCGACAAGCTCTCTAGCGTTTGGATTTCGCCGCGATCGTCTTGGAGTTGGCGCACGAGTTGCAGCCGCTCTTGCAGGTACACCACCGCGCGAGTGTAGTCGCCGATCGCATAACAAGCACTGTGCAAATTGCGCAGAATTTTGTTGACCACCGGCAGTTCCATGCGATCACGGCTGAGTCGGAGCAGGCGATCGTAATATTCGATAGTTTTTTGCGAGTTGCCAAGCGCATGATAAGCATTGCCCAAATTGCGCAAAATCTGCTCTAGTGCCACGAAGTCTTGATGGGCTTCAGCAATTTCCAAACTTTGCTCATAGAGGGCGACCGCTTGGTCGGACTTGCCTTGCACCCGATAAATTAGGGCCAAATTGCCCAAGGCACGCATTTCGGCTTCGCGATCGCAAACGGTTTGGGCCAGTCGCAAACTATGCGCCATGCAGGTTTCGGCATTTTTCAACTCGCCCAGATGGCGATAGCTGTTGCCCAAACAGCTCAGGGCTTGGTGTTGGAGAGCCTGATCGGTTAACTGTTGCGACAGCGCCAACCCCTGACGAGCATAGTCAGCAGCCCACAGGTAATCGGCCAGTGTGTAACATAGATGCGCCATGACGAGCACGACTCGGGCCGTTGATCGCGGCTGCGCCAAAACTTGAAACGCTTGTAAAGCCTTTTGAAAATCGGCCAAGGCGGCTACCGTATTGCCTTGGCGTTGGTGGGCTGCGCCCTGCTTCAGCGACTGCTTGGCCTCGGCGACTAGACAGGTTTGTTGCTCAGGGGTGAATGCTTGCGTAGAGAGTGCTTCATGAGAAGCTACTAGGGTTTCCTCTAGGAGGAGCTGTTCAACTGCTGCTTTGCTCGGGATATGTTGCATCGTGGTCACGGTACCTTTCTAAGCAGAAAATCTACTCAGAGTCTCTATTAAAAGTGCTTGAAAAACAGGGACTCTTGGGGGGCATAACCCAAGAGGGTTTGGGGGGGAACGAAAAAAGCGCGATAACCATGATCCCAAGTCAGCAAGTTTTCCCGTTGAGATTCCCCGAACATCAGAGGGCGGCCTTTCGGTAGGCTTTCTCGCCTGGGCACCGCTAGGGATACCAAATATGAGTTAGCGTCCTGCGGACAATTTCTTCTACCTCATAATTGGGGCTGCAAAAATGAAGAAAATTTATCTGTGATGTCATCTTAGTTAAAGTGTTTATGAAGCGTAACCGTGCATATAACCAGAACTTGACGTGTGTCGTTGGCCGCTAGATCCGCGTATTTTCGTGGTTTCATGAGCGGGTAGAGGGTGCGTTGACAGGTTGGGGCCATCATGATCGCGCGATCGCCCCCGTGCCCTTACCGAGCTCATCGTTGCCGTTGTTGATCGCTGGGCATCACTAGCTGCATGACATGGTGATTACTGGGCAACGGTGGGCAAATGGCCAATATACTGCTGGCGATCGCCAGCCAAAATTAAACAAGCATCTAGGAGAGAATAATCTGTTGACTGCGCCATTTCACTTAGAAAAACTGCTGTTTACGCCCGCAACCCCTGTAGATCAGGCGACGCCAGTGGTGTTTGCGTTTCCCAATGAATACACCATTGGCATTACTAGCCTGGGGTATCAGATCATTTGGGCCATGCTGGCGCAGCGGGCCGATTTGGCGGTGTCGCGCTTGTTCACCGATGGGCACGAGCCCTTGCCCACCCAGATTGAGCTGTTGGGCTTTTCCATGTCGTGGGAGCTGGACTACGCCAACATCCTCACCCAGTTGGAATCGTTGACGGTGCCGATCTTGTCGAGCGATCGCGGCAACGAGCATCCCCTGGTATTTGGCGGTGGCCCGGTGCTCACGGCTAATCCCGAACCCTTTGCCGCCTTTTTTGATGTGGTGCTACTGGGGGACGGTGAGGTCGTGCTGGAGGCGTTTATCGATGCGTATCAAACCGTGCGGGGCAGCGATCGCGCCACCCAACTGCGCCGCTTGGCCCAGGTGCCCGGCGTTTACGTGCCGGCGTTGTACGAGCCGATCTACGACAGTCCCACCGGCCCGATCGCAGCCATTCAGCCCGTGGATGCCGACATTCCCCCCGTGGTAGAAAAGCAAACCTATCGCGGCAACACCCTCTCGACCTCGTCGGTGGTGACGGAGAAGGCCGCGTGGGAAAACATCTACATGGTGGAAGTGGTGCGGAGCTGCCCCGAAATGTGTCGGTTCTGCTTGGCGAGTTATCTCACCCTGCCCTTTCGCACGGCCCCGGTGGCGGGTGCCCTGATGCCTGCGGTCGAAAAAGGTTTGGCCGTCACGAATCGCCTCGGCCTCCTCGGAGCGTCCGTCACCCAGCATCCCGAATTTGATGAGCTGCTGGACTATCTCAATCAACCTCGGTTTGACGACATGCGGCTGAGTATCGCCTCGGTGCGCACCAACACGGTGAACCAAAAGCTGACGGAAACCCTGACGCGCCACGGCACTAAATCCATCACGATCGCGATCGAAAGCGGTGCCGAACGGGTGCGGCAGATCGTCAACAAAAAACTGGCGACCGAAGAGATTGTGGCGGCGGCAGTGAATGCCAAGGCGGGGGGGCTCAGCGCGCTAAAGCTGTACGGCATGGCGGGCATTCCGGGCGAACTGCCGGAAGATTTGGACACCACTGCTGACCTGATGTTGCAGCTAAAAAAAGCAGCTCCGGGTTTGCGGCTCACGTTGGGCTGTAGCACCTTTGTGCCCAAGGCCCACACGCCGTTTCAGTGGTACGGGGTGAATCCTCAAGCGGATAAACGGCTGAAGCGGTTGCAAAAACGCCTGCGGCCCAACGGCATCGACTTTCGCCCCGAAAGCTATAACTGGTCAATCATTCAGGCGATGATTTCGCGGGGCGATCGCCGCCTCACCCCGCTGCTGCTGCAAGCTCGGGAATTTGGCGATTCCCTGGGCAGTTATAAACGGGCGTTCAAAGCCTTGAAGGGCGAACTGCCGCCGCTCGATTTTTACGTCCACGCCCATTGGGAACGGGAGCAGCCTTTGCCGTGGGAGCATTTGCAAGGCCCCCTGCCCAAAGCCACATTGCTGAAACATTTGGACAGCGCCACCACTCACTTTGCGCCCGATCCGCCAACCCCGGTACTGGCGGCTGGCCATCCCTGAAGGGTGCGGCCCAACCCTCCCCCACCGTCCCATAATGAAGGGTAGCGATCGCGAGAGTTTCATGACTTTGCCCACGGTAATCATTCCCGGCTATTTTGCGGGGGCGGCTCCTTACAAATCTCTGGAAGCGGACTTAAACCAGCGTGGTCTTTGGACAACGGTGGTGCCGCTGACCCAAGCCAGTTGGTTTCCCACCATCGGCGGCCGCTCGGTGCAGCCGATCTTGCAGGCCCTGGCAGAGACGGTCGAGCAGGCGATGGCGGCGACTGGGAGCGATCGCGTTAATCTGGTGGGCCACTCTGCCGGGGGATGGATTGCCCGGATTTATCTCGGCGATGAGCCCTATGATGTGCATCCCGCTGACCGCGATCGGCGCAACTGCTGGTCGGGCCACCGCTACGTGCAGACCCTGATCACCCTGGGTACGCCCCACACCAGCCAAGAGCGCTGGACTCGCCGCAACCTCGACTTTGTCAATCAGACTTACCCCGGTGCGTATCACCCCGACGTGCGCTACATCTGCTTTGCGGGCAAGGCCGTATTTGGGCAACGGTGGCGCACCTGGTTTACTTACAACAGCTATCAGATTACGGGCGGCAATGGCGCTTGCTGGGGCGATGGCATTACGCCCATCCCAGCGGCTCATTTGGACGGAGCGACTAACCTGGTGCTGGATGAGGTGCACCATTCTCCCAAACCGGGAATCGCTTGGTACGGCACGCCTCAAGTGGTGGATCAGTGGGCCACTGATCTCAATGTGGATTCGCTGCAAAGCCGATGAGGCGAAGGGTTGACTCTGGTTGTGCACCGGCGTTTATCTCGGTTTGCCATGGCTCTTGCGGAGTAGGCAAGTTCAAGACTTGGTGAGAGCAGTAGCAAGATTCATGCCAGGGCCGTTGCGGTGCAGCCGCACTCTTATCGACCTAAATCATGGAGCTGATGAATCGCCGCTGCACATTGTTCGGTGGTTTGTTGCAGCAACGCCTTATCGGTCTGGGCGGGGGGCGGAATGGGCTCGCCGATGCGCACCGTGAGGGGCAGCGATCGCGGCACTTTGCGCCCTTTGGGCAAAAGGCGATGGGTGCCCCACAGACTGACGGGCAGCAGCGGCGCTTGGGCTTTCGCCGCAATCAGCGCGGCCCCCAGCTTAGGGTTAGGAATGCGGCCATCGGCGGTGCGGGTGCCCTGCAAAAAGACCCCCACGGCCCACCCCTGGTCGAGTTGTTTTAACGCTTCGCGAATGGCACTGCGATCGGCACTGCCCCGCTTGACGGGATACGCCCCATATAAGCGAATGGCCGGAGCCAGCACCGGCACCTTAAACAGTTCCTCCTTGGCCATATAAGAGACGGGGCGGCGCACACAGCTCGACAAAATGGGCGGGTCAAAATCACTAGCGTGGTTGGCGACGACAATCAGCGGCCCCTGCTTGGGAACATGCTGCGCCCCTTCGACCCGCCCCCGAAAGTACAAGCGAAACGTCGGACTGACCACCGTCCATTTGAACAGGTAGTACAACAGCAAACTCGCCAGGGGTTCGCGATCGCGACTAGCCATAACAAGACGCCTCAGGGCTATAGAGCAGTGAGCTGCTCAAGGGTACCGACATTGGTGAGCTGCAACGATTTGACCGTGCGCTTGATCAGTCCTGTCAGCACATTGCCCGGCCCGACCTCGATGACTTGCTCGATGCCGAGGTCGGGTAGCGAGAGGGAAATCTCGCGCCACCGCACCGACCCGGTCATTTGTTGGGAAAGGCGCTGCTTTAGCGTCTTGGCATCAGTAGCGGGGGTGGGGTCAACGTTCGACAGAACCGGAATCTGGACATCGCGAAACTCCACCGCATCCAGCACCTGCTGAAATTCGCGAGACGCTGGAGCCATTAATGGCGAATGGAACGCCCCGCTGACATTCAGCTTGACCGCGCGCTTACTCTTCACAGCGGCGATGACCGCATCCACGCCTTCGGGCGTCCCCGAAATCACGACCTGCCCAGGATTGTTGTCGTTGGCCAATACCACGCCTTCGGTTTCGGCAATTTTGGCATCCAACTCGTCGCGGTTAAAGCCCATCAGGGCCGCCATCACCCCTTCGGAGGTTTGGGACATGAGTTCACCACGCAGCTTCACCAGCCGCAACCCCGGCCCAAAATCAAACGCCCCGGCCGCATACAACGCACCATATTCGCCCAGGCTATGCCCGGCGACGAGAGCGGGTTCATGGCCTTGTTCGCGTAACCAGTCCACCAACAGGCTTTCCAGCACGTAGAGGCAAGGCTGGGTGTACAAGGTATTCGAGACCTTGTCGTCTTCGCTCTGACAAATGGCGGCGACTGACCAACCCAGGATTTCATCCGCGATCGCCAACCGCTCTTGGCTGGTGGCATGGGTCATCAAGTCGAGTCCCATCCCCACCGATTGCGAGCCCTGACCAGGAAATACCCAGGCTGTGTTCACCATGACTGCCTTCTTTGTCTATCAAAATTTAAGATCTTGCATCTCTCACTCTCTCAAGAAATGGCCGTTTCGCAAAGTTGCCGCTTTCCTGGCCAGCAATTCTCAGGATCGCTTTCGGGGATTGAATGATGACGTTCACGCTGAGGGAGTCGTTCGCTCAGCGTTCTCCGAAGTCAGAAAGCCTACTTCGCCTTGCGCCCGGTTCAGGGTGAACGGTGAGCAGTTCAAACTGAGAATTGCCGCTTTCCTGGTTCAGCCAGTGACTGCTGTGGTTGGTCGCTGGCGGCACGAGCGAGTTGTCGAAATTTGGGGGGCGCGCGTGTGAATCTGCTGGGGACGGGTACTCTAGCAAGCAAACCAACTAGATGAATGCCTTCAGCGCACTACCCTTGCTTATGGATGCTGCCGTTGCCTCTTCTACGCTGCCCAACGCCCTGCAACAATTGGTGACTGGCTCACCAGAATGGCTGGCGTTGTTTGATCGCGATCGCCGGTATTGTCAGACTAGTCCGTCCTTGGCGGCTGTGCTGAACGCTAGCCAACTGGAATGGCTAGGACAGCATAATGCCGCTCTGGCAGAGATGACTCAACAGGCCGGGCTGCCCAAAGTTTGGCGCAAGTATTGGCAACAAGTCGACGACGCTTTGCTGACGGTGATACAGGAACAGCAGGCGGAAAAACGGGTGCACGCCCTCCCGAACGAAGACGGTGACTTGCAACTCTGTGAAGCAACGTATACCCCGATTTACGATGCCCAGGGACAGGTCGAAGCGGTGGTCAGTATGAGTCATCCCACCGTGATTCCCTCGGCTATGCAGGCAGCGGAAGTCAAAAGTCTGGCTGTCGCCCAGTTGGAAGCCTATCCAGACGCGATCGTAGGAGCCGAAATGCCTGATCTGACGGCGGCCTCATTGGCCAATTTAGCCGGGCCGCTGGCCCCCGTAGCCGCGTCACCAGTAGCCTCGCGGCTACCCACGCCAGGGGTCGGGCAGCCCGGACTACAGGTACACCAAACGGCTGAATTCCTCCAGGTTGTGCTGGACAATATTCCGCAATACATTTTTTGGAAAGACCTGAATTCGGTTTATCTGGGCTGTAACCAGCGCTGGGCCGAGATGGCGGGCTTTAACAATCCCAGTGAGGTGGTGGGCATTACCGATGACGATTTGCCGTGGACGCCCGAAGAAGCTGACTGGTACTTGAAGTGCGATCGCCGGGTGATGGCAACGGACACCCCCATGCTGCGTATCAAAGAGTCGCAGATGCAGGCCGACGGCAAACTCAGCTGGCGAGAAACCAGCAAACTCCCGCTACACGATGCCCAGGGCAACGTCGTGGGGTTGCTCGGCACTATTGAAGACATTACCGAGCGCAAAATTGCTGAGGATTTGCTGAAGCAGTCGGAAGCAACCTATCGCAAGCTGGCGAAACAAGAAGAGCTACTCAATCAAATTTCGAATCAGATCCGCCAGTCGCTCTCCGTCGCCGAAATTCAACAGCGCACGGTGCAAGAGGTACGCCAACTCTTCGATGTTGACCGCATGTTGATCTATCGCTTTGACAAAGACTGGCTGGGTCGGGTCGTGACCGAATCGGTGGAGGCTCCGTGGCGATCGCTGCTCAATGAAGCCACCCAAGATACCTGTTTTCCCGAAGAACATGCGGCGATGTACTTGGAGGGGCGAGTCCGCACCATTCCCAACGTCGCCACTGCCGATCTGGATGAATGTCATCGTGACTTTTTGCTCGACATGCAAGTGCAGGCCAACGCGATCGTGCCCATCCTCGTCCGTGATGAACTGTGGGGCCTATTGATCGCCCATCAGTGCTCCGGCCCCCGCGACTGGCAAGAGGAAGAGATCAAATTGCTGAAGGCGCTCGCGGCCCAGGTCAGCATTGCCATTCAGCAAGCCGAACTGTACGCCCAAACGAAGCAAAGCGGTGATCTGGCCCAGCAAAAAGCTGCTGAACTCGAAAATGCGTTGCAAACCCTGCAAAAAACACAAACCCAACTCGTCCAGACGGAAAAAATGTCCGGGCTGGGGCAAATGGTGGCGGGCATCGCCCACGAAATTAATAACCCGGTCAACTTTATCTACGGCAATATTCCCCACATTAAGGAACACCTCACCGACCTCACCGACCTCTTAAGCCTCTACCGAGAAAATTATCCCGAGCCCGTGGAAGCGGTTGATGATTTCATCGAGGAAATTGACCTTGATTATGTGTTAGAAGACCTCAATAAAATCTTGAAGTCGTTTCAGATTGGGAGTCAGCGCATTCAGCAAATTGTGACCTCGCTGCGGACCTTTTCACGCCTCGATGAAGCGGAGAAAAAAGACGTCAATTTGCATGAAGGCATCGACAGCACGTTGTTGATTTTGCAACATCGCCTTAAGGCAAAAGCCGATCGCCCGGTCATTCAGGTGGTCAAAGACTACGCCGACTTGCCCTTGGTGGAGTGCTATCCCAGCCAACTCAACCAAGTCTTTATGAACATTTTGGGCAATGGCATTGATGCTCTAGAGCAAGAAATCACTGCCGGCGGCAGGGCACAGAAATCTGAGCCGCCGACGATCGCGATCGCCACCGAACAACTCCAGGGCGAGGTATTAATTCGCATTCGCGATAATGGGCCGGGCATTGCGGAAAAACATCGGGCGCGGCTCTTTGATCCCTTTTTCACCACCAAACCAATTGGCAAAGGCACGGGACTCGGCCTTTCCATTAGCCACCAAATTGTCACCGAACGCCACGGCGGACGCCTCATCGTCGTCTCCGAAGCCAATCAGGGCACCGAATTTCAGATTTATGTGCCCTTAACCCATGTTTCTGCCTAGCGGTATTTGCCCGATCCAGCTCTCTGTATCCAACTGTCTGTAAAGTTAAGGCTGACCTGACTGCGATCGGCGGCAGAGGTTAAGGACACGGGTCTTGACGGAAGCGAAAGCCGCGCTCACTGCCTTGCTGCTCCTTTCTAAGGGTGTAAGTAGCTGGGCCTAATTAAACGATAGCCTGGTGGCTGATTTCGACTCCGCTCAATCAGCGATATTGCTTGGCAG